>NZ_JBLQGP010000002.1:0-438453 GCF_047806685.1 Thauera sp. WH-1 | reverse complement strand
GCCTCCCCCTCCACCGCCGAATCGCCTTCCGAAGAAACCGCCGCAGCGCTGAAGAGGTGCGCATTATAGACCCCCAACAAACAACGTCAACACCAAAAAACAATCGGAAAATCTATCAACCCATAAGCTCGTGGGAGACCCGGCAGCCGTCGCCCCTCCAGGCGGGCACGCAAGGACAAGTCCGCCCGCTCAGTACATTCCCGGCGCTGCGGCGTAATTCTCGAAACGGGTGTTCTCGCCGATGAAGGTGAGGCGGACCGTGCCGGTCGGACCGTTACGATGCTTGCCAATGATCAATTCCGCCGTACCCTTGTCGGGCGAGTCCGGGTTGTAGACCTCATCGCGGTAGATGAACATGATGATGTCCGCATCCTGCTCGATCGCACCCGACTCTCGCAGGTCGGACATCACCGGGCGCTTGTTCGGGCGTTGCTCGAGGCTCCGATTGAGCTGCGACAGGGCGATGATCGGCACGTGCAGTTCCTTGGCCAGCGACTTCACCGAGCGCGAGATCTCCGACAGTTCGGAGGCGCGGTTGTCACCTTCCCGGGTGCCGCTCATCAATTGGAGGTAGTCGATCACGACCAGCCCCAGCTTGCCGCACTGGCGTGCGAGCCTGCGCACGCGCGCGCGCAGGTCGATCGGATTGAGGCCGGGCGTCTCGTCGATGAAGAGCGGCGCATCGTAGAGCTTTCCCATCGCCATCGTCAGGCGCTGCCAGTCATCATCGGTCAGGCGGCCGCTGCGGATCTTCTGCATGTCGATGCGCCCGACCGACGAGATGAAGCGCGTCGCCAGTTGGGTGCCCGGCATTTCCATCGAGAAGATCGCGACCGGCAGGCGCTGCTCGATCGCGATATGTTCGGCAAGATTGAGGGCGAACGTGGTCTTGCCCATCGCCGGACGACCGGCGACGATGATCATGTCCGAGGGTTGCAGACCCGAGGTCTTCTCATCGAGGTCAACCAAGCCGGTAGGCACGCCGGTCACCTCGGATGGATTGTCCCTGTCGTACAACTCCTGCACGCGGTCGACCACCTGCTTGAGGATGGGCTGAATGGACACGAAGCCGCTCGCATGGCGCGCACCGGCTTCGGCGATCTCGAACACCTTGGCTTCGGCCTCATCGAGCAGCGCCTTGGCGTCCTTGCCCGACGCGCTGAGGGCACTCGCGGCGATCTCGTCGCCGACGGCCACCAGCTTGCGCAGGATGGCGCGCTCGCGAACGATCTCGGCATAGCGCCGGATGTTGGCTGCAGAGGGCGTGTTGTTGGCGATCTCGGCCAGATAGGCGAGCCCGCCCGCCTGCTCGGCCTCGCCGTTTTTCTCGAGCGACTCGAACACCGTCACCACGTCGGCAGGTCGCCCCTGGTCGATGAGCCGGGTGATATGCCGATAGATGCGCCGATGATCATCGCGATAGAAATCGGCCTCGGTGGCGAGGTCTGCGACACGCTCCCAAGCCTGGTTGTCCAGCAGGATGCCGCCGATCAGGGACTGCTCGGCCTCCAGCGAATGCGGCGGCAGCTTGATGCCGGCAATCTGCGGGTCGCTGGAGTAATCGGGAAAACGGGAAGAATCGGAACTCATCGGGACACCATCCGGAGCGAAGCGGCCATTGTAGCGGTCGCACGTGAGCGCCGCGCCGCGCCGCAGGGCCGCAGCACTTCCTGGTCGCAAGCGAGCAACAAAAAGGGCTGCACGAGGCAGCCCTTCTTGCTGGAGGATGCAGCGGACTTACTGTTCGCCAACCACCGAGACGGTGATGGTGGCCAGCACGTCAGCGTGCAGCGAGACCTCGAGTTGCGTGTCGCCAACCTGCTTCAGCGGGCCGTCCGGCATGCGGATCGCGGAACGATCGATGTCGAAGCCCTGGGCAACCAGCCCTTCGGCGATGTCGGCGTTGCCGACCGAGCCGAACAGGCGGCCATCCATGCCTGCCTTGCGGGCGACCTGGACGCTGACGCCTTCCAGCTTCGCAGCAAGCTCTTGCGCAGCCGCGAGCTTTTCGGCCTGCACGCGCTCAAGCTCGGCGCGACGGGCTTCGAACTCGGCCAGGTTGGCCTGGGTGGCGCGCTTGGCCTTGCCCTGCGGGATCAGGAAGTTGCGGGCATAGCCGTCCTTGACCTTGACCACGTCACCGAGGCCGCCGAGGTTCACCACCTTCTCGAGAAGAATGATCTGCATGGGTTCGTTCTCCTCTTACTGGTGCAGGTCGGTGTAGGGCATCAGGGCCAGGAAGCGGGCACGCTTGACCGCCACCGACAGCTGACGCTGATAACCCGCCTTGGTACCGGTGATGCGCGCCGGCATGATCTTGGCGTTTTCGGTGATGAAGTCCTTCAGGATGTCCACATCCTTGTAGTCGACCTCCTCGATCTTCTCCGCGGTGAAGCGGCAGAACTTGCGACGCTTGAACAGACCACGACCACCACGGTCGTCCTTCTTCTTGAACTTGGATTTGGGCTTGAAGGCCATTTTCAGTTTCCTTCGAGAAATTCGATTGTGTTCAGATGCAGAACCGGGGTTCGACTGCGCAGACTCTTCGCGGCGAGAAATCCGGTGGCGCGCAGCGCACTGCCCGGAACCGCCGCAGCCAGCACCGCCGCCAGATCGCCCAGCGCCACCGCCTGCACTTCCACCGAAACGTCGCGGCTCAAACCCGCTTCGACTTGTTTCGATTCGTGCGCCAGGATGCAACTCACAACTGGCACACCGGCAGGCGTTCGACGCAGCGGCAGCACTTCGGCCACACGCGCATCGAGGCGCAGTTCGTTCAGACCCGGCTCAGGCAACTCAGGCGGCAGCGGCTTCGCTGTCGGCCGGCTTGGCTTCGTCGGACCCGGTGCTCAGCGAGCGCGACTTCTCTTCCTTCATCATCGGTGAAGGCGTGGTGACCGCCTTCTTCATCTTGATGGTGAGGTGGCGCAGCACAGCGTCGTTGAACTTGAACGCGTGCTCGAGTTCGGCCAGCGTCTCGCCGTCGCACTCGATGTTCATCAGCACGTAGTGGGCCTTGTGCACCTTCTGGATCGGGTAGGCCATCTGACGGCGACCCCAGTCTTCCAGGCGGTGGATCTGACCGTTGCGGCTGGTCACGATGGTCTTGTAGCGCTCGACCATTGCCGGAACCTGTTCCGACTGGTCCGGGTGGACGATGAATACGATTTCGTAGTGTCGCATGCAGACTCCTTGCGGTTGAGTGAAGCAGCCCCCCGGCATGCGAATCCGGTGGAGCAAGGGAAGCCGAAGACTATAACAAGAAACCCTGCAAAATCAAAGCAACGCCTTTCGCGCGCCAGCAGCAAGGTGTCGCTTACAAAATCCTGCTTACATTCACGACCCCCATGAAACCCGCGCCACACCTACCATTCGCTCATCGGGGCGTTGCCCTGCAACACAACAACGCAAAACGAGGCAGACCATGAAGGCCACTCTTACCCAGAAACTGCTCACCACCGTGCTGTGTGGCGGCCTGCTCATCAGCGCCGGCGCCGCCGAGGCGCGCGGCGATCGCGACCATCGCGGCTGGGACAAGCACAAGTATTCGCACAGCTACAAGTACAAGGAGAAGCATTCGCACAAGCGCGGCCATCGCGGCTGGGACGAACGCCGCGTGGTGCATGAGCGCGTGATTGTGCACGAACGTCCGCGCCATTACCGCGAGACGGTGGTGCACAATCACTATTACGAGCCCGCCTACCGCCCGTACAGCTACAGCCGCTCACCGGCGGTGGTGATCGGTGTCGACATCCCGCCGATCGTCATTCCGCTGCGCTGAGGCGACGAAAGAGCGCCGCCCGCGAATCGCCATCGACGCCGCAGGCGATGCGCGCATGTCGGGCCAACCCGTCGTCCCGCGCGTTCCGTTGCTTTAGTACGTTCGGCTGTCCCAGATCTTCTGCAGACGCTTGACCGACACCGGCATCGGCGTCTTCAGTTCCTGCGCGTAAAGCCCTACGCGCAGTTCCTCCAGCAGCCAGCGGAATTCCTCCAGCGCCGGATCCTCCACGCCCGCCCGCCGGCGGGCGTTGCGCTCGCGCTCCCAGGCCTGGGCGAGCGACTTCCACTCGGCCATGAGTTGCGCGTCGCGCGCCGGATTGTTGCGAAGTTTGTCGAGTCGCACCGAAGCGCCCTTGAGGTAGCGCGGGAAGTGCGCCAGCTTGTCCCACTCGAAGGCGACGAGGAAATCCTTCGGCAGCAGCGCGCCGAGCTGGGCCTGGATGTCGGCGACCACCTCGGGGAAGGACTTCAGGCCGGACAGCCGCTTCTGCAGCGCCGCATGCTCGACCAGCAGCTGGGCGGTGAGCCGCATGAACTCCTGCGCGACCAGGCTCACACGCGACTTGGCCTCCGCGCAGCGCTTCGCGAACGCGTCCGCATCCGTCGGCAAGGGCTCGAGCAGGCAGCAGCGGCTCAGCGTCGCCTCGACCAGGCGGGCCTTGAGTTCGGCTTCGGTGCCGAAGCTCATGTACTGCAGCGCCAGTTCGCGCAGGCCGGGCAGACGCTCGACCGCGCGCACCTGATCCTTGAGGTTGAGCGCGAACAGGCGCGCGAGGCCACGTCGATGCACGCGCGCGGCCTCCTCGGGCGTGTCGTGGGGGCGCAGCGAGACGCTGCCGCCATCGTCGTGCAACGCGGGAAAGCCGATCACCTCGCGGCCGGCGACGCGCACCTCGAGCAGCTCGGGCAGGGCGCCGAAGGTCCAGGCGGTGAAGCCGGACAGCGCCTGCGCCGGCAACTCGACTGGCGCGGCGCCTTCGTCCTCCGCCTTGCCGCGCCCCTTGCGCCCCGCCGCCCCATCCTCACCCGCGGCGGCGCTGGACCGCCCGCGACCGCCCGCCTCGCCAGCCGCCGCGCTCCGCCCCCGGCCGCCGGCGCCCCGTGCGCCCTCACCACGGCCCTCGCCACGCCCTTGCCCCGCAGCCGCCTCCGCATCCCCGACGCTCGCGGCCGACAGCGCGCCCGCGAGCGCACCGCCGATCTTCGCCGTCGAGAAGCGCGCCGCCACCTGCTCGCGGAAGCGTGCGCGCAGCTCCATCAGGTTGCGCGACTGCCCCATCACGCGGCCGTGCTCGTCGATGACGCGGAAATTCATGAAGCAGTGCGGCTTGAGGTTCTCGGCGCGAAAGCTCTCCAGCGGCAGCTTGAGTTGCACGCGCTCCTCGACGAAGCGCTGCAGCATCTTCAGCAGCGGCTCATCGGTGTCGAACGCGCCGGCCTCGAAAGCCGCCATGAAGGCCGCCGCGCTCTCGGCCACCGGCTGCAGGCGGTGGCGGTGCTTCTGCGGCACGGTCTTCATCAGCGCGGCGACCTTCTCTTCCAGCAGGCCGGGCACCAACCACTCGCAGCGGTTGGCGGGGATCTGGTTGAGCATGGCCAGCGGCACGGCGAGCGTGACGCCGTCGTCGGCCTCGCCGGGCTGATGCAGGTAGGCGAGCTTCAGCTTCTGCCCCAGCACCTCCAGCGCCGGCGGGAAGCGGTCGGTGGTGACGCCTTCGGCCTCGTGGCGCATCAGCTGCTCGCGCGACAGGTGGAGCAGCTTCGGCTCGGTCTTCTCAGCTTTCTTCCGCCACGCCTCCAGGCCGGCGACATCGCAGACGTCTTCCGGGATCTTGCTGTCGTAGAAGGCCTCGATCAGGGTCTCATCCACCAGCACGTCGGGGCGGCGCGACTTGTGCTCGAGGCGCTCGATCTCCGCCACCAGGCGCTGGTTGTGGGCGAGGAAGGCCATCGCGCGCGCCGGCCCCTCGGCGATCTCGCCCTGCACCAGGCCCTCGCGGATGAAGAGCTCGCGGCACAGCGCCGGGTCGATGTCGCGATAAGCCACGCCGCGGCGCGGATAGATCACCAGACCGTACAGCGTGCCGCGCTCCCAGGCGCGCACCGCGCCCGAGGACTTCGACCAGTGCGGCTCGAAAACCTGGCGCTTGATCAGGTGGCTACCGACCTCCTCCACCCACTCCGGCTCGATGCGCGCGATGCAGCGGCCGAACAGGCGCGAGGTCTCGACCTGCTCCGCGGCCATGATCCACTTGCCGGCCTTCTTTGCGAGCGCCGAGCCGGGATGCGGCCAGAACTTGATGCCGCGCGCGCCCAGATACGAACCCGCCTGCGGGCCCGAGGCGTCCTCCACCTTGCAGCCGATGCTGCCGAGCAGGCCGGCGAGCAGCGCCTTGTGGATGGCCTCGTAGTTCGCCGGCTGTTCGTTTTCCTTCCAGCCGTGCTCCGCGCATAGCGAATGCAGCTGGGTGAACACGTCGCGCCACTCGCGCATGCGCATGTAGTTCAAGAAATGCTTCTTGCACCAGGCCTTCTGCTTGCTGGAGGACTCGTGGCGCTGGACCTCGTCCCAGGCCTTCCACAGGTGCCAGTACCACAGGAACTCGGACTTCTGGTCCTGCTCGCCGCCGCGGAACTTCGCGTGCGCCTGGTCGGCGGCGCCGGGACTGTCCTGCGGGCGCTCGCGCGGGTCCTGCACCGACAGCGCGGCGGCGATCACCAGCAGCTCGGCCAGTGCGCCGCGGTCGCGCGCAGCGAGGATCATGCGGCCGATCCGCGGGTCGAGCGGCAGCTTGGCAAGCTCGTGCCCAATCGGCGTGAGCTTGCGCTCATCGTCATCGCTGACCGCGCCGAGCTCGGCGAGCAGCGCGTAACCGTCGCCGATCAGGCGCGATCCGGGCGCGTCGAGGAAGGGGAAATCCTCCACCGCCCCGAGCCTCAAGGCCTTCATGCGCAGGATCACCCCGGCGAGCGAGGAGCGCAGGATCTCGGGGTCGGTGTGCGGCTGACGGCGCTTGAAGTCGTCCTCGTCGTACAGGCGGATGCAGATGCCGTCCATCACCCGCCCGCAGCGCCCGGCACGCTGCTGCGCGGCCGATTGCGCCACCTTCTCCACCTGCAACTGCTCGACCTTGTTGCGCGGCGAATAGCGCTTGATGCGCGCCAGGCCCGTGTCGACCACGTAGCGGATGCCGGGCACGGTCAGCGAGGTCTCGGCAACGTTGGTCGACAACACCACGCGGCGTCCGTTGGAGGGCGAGAACACCCGTGCCTGCTCCTGCGCCGACTGGCGCGCGAACAGCGGCAGGATCTCGGTGCCCGGCAGGTGGTGAGCCTTCCTCAGCGCCTCGGCGGCCTCGCGGATCTCGCGCTCGCCGGGCAGGAAGACCAGCACGTCGCCGGGGCCGCAGCGCTGGGCCTCGTCGACCGCATCGACCAGCGCCTCCATCAGGTCGCGGCTCTTGTCCCTTGCGCCGTCCTTGCCCCCCTTGGCGGCGCCTCGTGCGGCCGCGGCAGGGTCGATCTCCTCGCTCTCCACTGGCCGGTAACGCATCTCGATCGGATACAACCTTCCCGACACCTCGATCACCGGCGCCGGCTTGCCCGCGGCGTCGGCAAAATGCCTGGCGAAGCGCTCGGCATCGAGCGTCGCCGAGGTCACCACCACCTTCAGGTCCGGCCGGCGCGGCAGCAGGGTCTTCAGGTAGCCGAGCAGGAAGTCGATGTTCAGGCTGCGCTCGTGCGCCTCGTCGATGATCAGGGTGTCGTAGGCAGCCAGCAGCGGGTCGGTCTGGGTCTCGGCGAGCAGGATGCCGTCGGTCATCAGCTTGATGTGGCTGCGCTCGCTGGTCTTGTCGGTGAAGCGGATCTTGTAGCCCACCACCTGGCCGAGCGGGCTGTTGAGCTCCTGCGCGATGCGGCTGGCGGTGGCGCGCGCCGCCAGCCGGCGCGGCTGGGTGTGGCCGATCAGGCCGGCGACACCGCGCCCCAGCGTCAGCGCGATCTTGGGCAGCTGAGTGGTCTTGCCCGAGCCGGTCTCGCCACAGACGATGATGACCTGGTGCGCGGCGAGCGCGTCGGCGATCTCGTCACGACGGGCGGATACCGGCAGCTCGGACGGGAAGTCCGGCACCGGCAGCGCCGCGCGGCGGGCGAGCAGCGCCGCGCGCGAGCGTTCGAGCAGCGCATCCAAGTCCGCCTGCAGGCGCGCCTGTCGATCGGCGACCGTAGCGGGCCCCGGCCCGCGCGCATCCTCGGCGGAACGGGGCGCTTGCGACACCGCCTTGCCCGCGCCGGCAGCGCGCGGCGGGCGCGCCAGATCGCGCGCCATGCGGCGCAGGCGCGGCCGATCGGCGCTCAGGCAGTCGTCGAAAGTCGGCAGGTCGGACGGGCGCCGTGCGCCCCGGTGTTCAGCCCTCATGGATCCGTTTCAGCGTCGTCAGGGCGCGCATTATCCTCCGCATCGTCGCCTTGTTGGCGCCGCGGTGCGACAATGACCGCCGTCCCTGCACGCGCTGCAAGCCGAGCCCGATCATGTCCGCCCACGCCATCGCCGCCGTCGTCTACAAGCCCACCGACAACATCGAGGCCTTGCTCGCCGAGGCCGCGCGCACGCTCGCCGCTCGCGGCATCAAGCTCGGCGGTGTGCTCCAGCACGACATCGCCTCGGTGCCCGACGACCCCTGCGCGATGGAACTCGAGAACCTCGAGACCGGCGAGAGCATCCCGCTGTCGCAGGATCTGGGCAGCGGCTCGGTGTCGTGCCGCGTCGACCCCGATGCGCTCGCGCGCGGCTCGATCGCGGTGCGCGGCGCCCTGTCGCGCGGCGCCCAGCTCATCATCATCAACAAGTTCGGCGCCCAGGAGGCCTTCGGCGCCGGCCTGCGTGACGAGATGGGCGAGGCCGTGCTCGCCGGCGTGCCGCTGCTGACCGCCGTGGGCGAACGCTTCCTCGACGACTGGGCGCAATTCACCGGTGGCGAATGCAGCCTGCTGCCACCCGCCCTCGACGCCATCCTCGGCTGGTGGTCCGAGTTGCAGACCGGCGGCTGAGCGGTGGACTGCCGCCCCGGCTGCGCCGCCTGCTGCATCGCGCCATCGATCTCCTCACCCATCCCCGGCATGCCCGCGGGCAAGCCCGCCGGCATGCGCTGCATCCAGCTCGACGCCGCCAACCGCTGCCGGCTGTTCGGCGACCCGCGCCGGCCAGCGGTGTGCGCCAGCCTGCAGCCCGCGATCGACATGTGCGGCGACAGCGCTGCACAGGCGATGCACTTCCTGGCCCGGCTCGAGATCATGACCTCCGGCTGAAGTGTGCCGCATCGACACCGCAACGCAACATCCCGCCCGCTATAATCGCGCGCTTTCCCGACCCAACCTGGCTGCTGCATGGACGTCTCCCTCCTCCTCGTCGCCCTCGTCCTCGGCATCGTCGAAGGCCTGACCGAATTCCTGCCGGTGTCCTCCACCGGCCACCTGATCATCGTCGGCGACCTGCTCGGCTACAACGACGACACCAGCAAGGTGTTCAAGATCGTCATCCAGCTCGCCGCCATCCTCGCCGTGTGCTGGGACTACCGCGAGCGCCTGATCCGGGTCGCCACCGGCCTGCCTACCCAGCCCAGCGCGCAACGCTTCGTGTGGCTGTTGTTCATCGGTTTCCTGCCCGCGGCCATCCTCGGCCTGATGTTCCACTCCACGATCAAGGGCCTGCTGTTCAACCCGATCACGGTGGCGACCGCGCTGGTGGTCGGCGGCCTCATCATCCTGTACGTGGAAAAGCGCGCTTACCACCCGCGCATCAACGACGTGGACGACATGCGCTGGCCGGATGCGCTCAAGGTCGGCTTCGCCCAGGCGCTGGCGATGATCCCCGGCACCTCGCGCTCGGGCGCCACCATCATGGGCGGCCTGATCTTCGGCCTTTCGCGCAAGACGGCGGCGGAGTTCTCCTTCTTCCTGGCGATCCCGACCATGTTCGCCGCCACCGCCTACGATCTGTACAAGAACTGGGCGCTGCTGCGACTCGAGGACCTGCCGGTGTTCGCGGTCGGCTTCATCGCCTCCTTCTTCGCCGCCATGTGGGCGGTGAAGGGCTTCATCCGGTTCATCTCCAACCACACTTTCATCGTCTTCGCCTGGTACCGCATCGCGTTCGGCCTCTTCGTGCTCGCAACCTGGTACTTCGGCTGGGTGGAATGGTCCGAACCCTGAACGGGAGAAACGCAATGATCATTTATCTGCACGGTTTCCGCTCCGCCCCGGCGTCGATCAAGGCGCGGGCCCTGAGGGCACGCATGGTCGAGCGAGGCCTTGCCGACCGCTTCTGGTGCGAACAGTTGCCGGTGTCGCCACGCGCCGCAATCGCCCTGGCCGAGGCCGAGATCGCCCGCGCCCGTGCTGCGGGCCTTAGCCCCACGCTGGTCGGCAGCTCGCTTGGCGGCTACTACGCCACCTGGCTCGCCGAACGCCACGCGCTGCGCGCGGCGCTGGTGAATCCGGCGGTGGTCGCGCCGCTCGAGCTCGGCGCCTACGTCGGCATGCAGGACAACATGTACACCGGCGACCGCTTCGAGTTCACCCGCGAGCACCTCGACGAATTGCGCGCAATCGAGGTGCCCACCATCACCCATCCCGAACGCTTCTGGCTGCTGGTCGAAACCGGCGACGAAGTGCTCGACTACCGTCATGCGGTCAGCAAATATGCCGGCGCCCACCAGACCGTGCTCGAAGGCGGCGATCACGGCTTCTCGCGCTGGAACGACTATCTGGACGCGGTGATTGCCTTCGCCGGACTCGGCGAACGAGCGCCGGTTACCGGCCCCGACACGGACGGGGCATGATGGACAAGCCCGACCGCAGGTCACGGCCGACCGTCGCCACCCCGGGGCCGGCGGCGGCCGTCCCCGGCTTCGATGCGCGCCGCTTCAAGGCCATGGAGCGCGCCGGTTTCAACCGCATCGCCGCACGCTATGCCGACGGCGCCCATCTGCGCGCCGACCTCGCCAACGCGCTGCTCGAGGCCGCCTCGCTCGCGCCCGGCCAGCGTGTGCTCGACCTCGCCAGCGGCCCCGGCCTGCTTGCGGGCGCGGCCGCCCTGCGCGTCGCCCCCGGCGGCAGCGTGTTCGCCACCGACATCGCCGAAGGCATGCTCGCCGAAGGCGCGCGCCGCTGCGGCGGACACGACGACACGCCCTGCTTCGCCGCCGCCGATGCCGAGCAGCTGTGTCTGGCCGACGCCAGCATGGACCGCGTGCTCGCCGGCCTGGCGCTGTTCATCTTCCCGCAGCCCGCGCGCGCGCTGGCCGAGATGCACCGCGTGCTGGTGCCGGGCGGGCGCCTTGCGCTGTCGGTCTGGGCCGAACGCGAGCATGTGCCCCTGATCCACCGCGCTCAGGACTGCATCGCCCGCCTGCTGCCGCCGCCCAAGGTCGCACGGCCGTCGGTGTTCCGCTTCGGCGCGCCGCAGCTGCTCGAAACCACCCTCACCGCCGCCGGCTTCGACGACATCGACATCCGGCCGTGCGCCTTCGCCTGCCACTTCGACGATGCCGAGGCCTACTGGCAGGCCTTCCTCGACCTCGCCGGCGGCGCCGCCGAGGCCCTCGGCCGCCTGCCCGAGCCAACGCAGCAGGCCCTGCGCGCGGCGGTCATCGAAGATCTCGAGCCGCATCGCTGCGACGATGGTCGCGGCGGCTACCTGCTGCCGGCGCGCACCCTGGTCGCCGTCGCCCGCCGCCCGCACTGACGCCAACGCGGAAGCCCCCTTGCCAGACACCTCCCCCTCGCGGCCCGCCCCGGGCACTGCAGCCGACACCGCCGCCCGCAACGGCATGCTCGCCGCCCTCGGCGCCTTCCTCATCTGGGGGCTGGCGCCGCTGTACTTTCGCGCCATCGGCAGCGTGCCGCCCTTCGAGATCGTCGCCCACCGCATGCTGTGGTCGGCGCTGTTTCTCGCCGCCCTGATCGCCGTCCTGCCCTCGACCGGAGGCTTCGCCCGCGTGCGCGGCGTCCTCGCGCAGCCGCGCCTGGTCGGCCTGCTCGGCTTCACCGCGCTCCTCACCGGCAGCAACTGGCTGGTCTTCATCTGGGCGATCGACGCCGGCCGCCTGCTCGAGGCCAGCCTGGGTTACTTCATCAATCCGCTGGTGAGCGTCGCCCTGGGGGCGCTGTTCCTGGGCGAGCGCCTGCGCCCGCTGCAGGCCCTGGCGGTGGCGATCGCCTGCGCCGGCGTGGCGTGGCGCGTGTGGCAGCTCGGCGGCCTGCCGTGGATCCCGCTCTTCCTGGCCGGCACCTTCGGCCTCTACGGCCTGCTGCGCAAGCGCGCGCCGGTCGAGGCGGTGAGCGGGCTCTTCATCGAGACCCTGCTGGTCGCCCCGCTCGCCCTCGGCTGGCTGCTGTGGCTGCAGCACCACGGCAGCCTGAGCTTCGGCAGCGGCGCCCACACCGACTGGCTGCTGGCGCTCACCGGCATCCTCACCGCGGTGCCGCTGATGCTGTTCGCCATCGGCGCCCGCCGCCTGCCCCTGGCCACCGTCGGCTTTCTCCAGTACATCGCGCCCAGCCTCAACTTCGTGGTCGCGGTGTGGCTGTTCCGCGAGCCCTTCGACACCACCCAGCTGATCGGCTTCGCCCTCATCTGGCTTGCGCTTGCGCTGTATTCGGCCGACCTCGTGCGCGCCGCGCGCGGGCGGCGCTGAAGCATCCGGATAGGCCTCGAGCGGAACGGCCCTGGCTGCCGCCGCATCAAAGCCGGGTAGCGGTGACGCGCTTTTGGGGCAAGTGCGCCGAATCCAGTAAACTAGCGAGCTTGCTTTCACCAGGCGGATGCCGATGTTCGTGCTGTATGAAGAGGACGGAGCCTTCAAGGCCGGCACGATCCTCGCCGATAACGAAGCCACGCTGCAGATCGAGAACACCCACGGCAAGCGGGTGAAGCTCAAGCGCGCCCATGTGCTGCTCGAGTTTCGCGAACCCGGCCCCGGCGAGTTGCTCAAGCGCGCCGAGGCCGGCGCCGACGAGCTCGACATCGAGTTCCTGTGGGAGGTGTGCGGCGACGAGGAGTTTGCCTTCGCCGACTTCGCCGCCGAATACCAGGGCCACAGCCCGACCGCGGTCGAATCCGCCGCCCTGCTGCTGCGCCTGCACGCTTCGCCGATCTGGTTCCATCGCAAGGGCAAGGGGCGTTTTCGCAAGGCGCCCGCCGACATCCTGCAGGCCGCGCTGGCCGGCCTCGAGAAGAAGCGCCAGCAGGCCGCCGCGATCGAGCACATGCGCAGCGAGCTGGTCGGCGGCCGCCTGCCGGCCGAGCTCGCCGCGCTGCTGCCGCAGGCGCTCTACCGCCCCGACCGCAACCGCGCCGAGATCAAGGCCCTGGAAGCCGCCTGCGTGGACACCGGGCTGTCGGCCGCGCGCCTGCTGCTCAAGTGCGGCGCGCTCGCCTCCAGCTACGACTTCCACTACAACCGCTTCCTGTTCGAACACTTCCCCGAGGGGCCGGCCTTCCCGCCGTTCGAGCCGGCGACCCTGCCCGACGGCCTGCCGCGGGCCGAGGTCGCAGCCTTCTCGATCGACGACGCCTCGACCACCGAGATCGACGACGCCTTCTCGGTGAGCCCGCGCGCCGAGGGCGGCTGGCGCATCGGCATCCACATCGCGGCGCCGGCGCTGGGCTTCGCGCGCGGCTCCGGGCTCGACGCGATCGCCCGCCGCCGCCTGTCCACGGTCTACATGCCGGGCAACAAGATCACCATGCTGCCCGACGAGGTCGTGCAGACCTTCACGCTGGCCGCTGGCCGCGACTGTCCGGCGGTGTCGCTCTACCTCGACATCACGCCGGGGCTGGCGATCGTGGGCGAAGAGAGTCGCGTCGAGTCCGTGCCGATCGTCGCCAACCTGCGCCACCACGACATCGAGCCGCTGTTCAATGACGAC
Source organism: Thauera sp. WH-1 (assembly GCF_047806685.1). NCBI lineage: Bacteria > Pseudomonadati > Pseudomonadota > Betaproteobacteria > Rhodocyclales > Zoogloeaceae > Thauera > Thauera sp. WH-1. Next base: position 424,737 of record NZ_JBLQGP010000002.1, on the reverse strand, counting down.
ACCGTCCATGGCGAGGGGCCGGACTTCCCGTGGAAGCGCGAACTCACGCTGCTGTGGGACCTCGCCACCGTGATGGAGGCCGGCCGCGGCAAGGCGGCCGGCAACGAGGACCGCATCGACTTCGGCTTCAGCGTGGACTGGATGCAGGACACGGCCGACGGCCCCGGCCGGGTCAGCATCGGCCGGCGGCTGCGCGGCTCGCCGATGGACAAGCTGGTGGCCGAGATGATGATCTACGCCAACATGACCTGGGGCAAACTGCTCGACAGCGCCGGCATCCCCGGCCTGTATCGCGCCCAGGGCGGCGGCAAGGTGCGCATGACCACGGTCGCCGCGCCGCACGAGGGCCTGGGGGTGGACTGCTACGCATGGTCGAGCTCGCCGCTGCGCCGTTACGTCGATCTGGTCAATCAATGGCAGATCGTTTCGGTGCTGCAGGGCGGCGCACCCGCCTTCGCCCCCCGTTCGGCCGACCTGATGGCGGCGCTGCGCGACTTCGAGCTCACCTATGCCGAGTACGCCGAGTTCCAGCGCGGCATGGAGCGCTACTGGTGCCTGCGCTGGCTACGCCAGCACAGCCGCGGCGAGGTCGAGGCCACCGTGTTGCGCGAGAATGTCGTGCGCCTGACCGAGATCCCGCTCGTGTTCCGCGTGCCGTCGATGCCGCTGCAGATACCGGGCAGCCGCGTCAAGCTGTGCGTCGAGCGCACCGACCTGCTCGACGTCGAGGTCGACGCGCGCTTCGTCCGGACCCTGTCCGAACCCGATCCGGAAACCATCACGGAATCCGGCTTCGGCTTCGCCTGACGAGCCCATGCGCGCGGCCACCACCCCGCCCCCCGCCCTGCCGGCCGGCGCCGGCAACAGCGGGCGGGGTCGGCCCAACGGCCACCTCAGGGGCCGGCTGCGCCGCCTCGGCGGCCCTCTGCTGCTGGCCGCGTTTGCGCTGTCGATCGGCCTGCACGGGCTGCTGCTGCTGATCCAGTTCCGCCTGCCCGAGAGCAAGCCGACGCGCGACAAGGGCCTGGAGGTCGTGCTCGTCAATACCCGCCACGCCCAGGCGCCGGACAAGCCGGAGGTGCTGGCGCAGACCAACGTCGACGGCGGCGGCAACACCGAACAGGACGCGCGGCCGAGCACCCCGCTGCCGCCGCAGCCCAACCGCCAGGACGGCGATGCGCTGGTCGAAGCCAAGCGCCGCACGCCCGAGCCGGTACGCGAGCAGAAGCAGGTCATCACGCGCGAGAAAGCACCGGCAAAGGTCGCCGCCGCGCCGAAGAAGGTCGAACAGCCGGTGCCCACGCCCGAGCCCACGCCCACCATCAGCGGTCTCGACCTGCTCGACAGCGCCGCCGCCGTGGCCCGCCTCGAGGCCGAGATCGACCGCGACCTGCAGGACCTCGCCAAGCGCCCGCGCAAGAAGTTCATCGGCGCACGGGCGCAGGAATACCGCTTTGCGCAGTACGTCGAGGACTGGCGGCTGAAGGTCGAACGCGTGGGCACGGTCAATTACCCCGAGGCCGCGCGCGGCAAGCTTTACGGCAGCCTGCTACTGTCGGTGACGATCCGCGCCGACGGCTCGGTGGACAAGGTCGGCGTGCAACGCAGCTCCGGCCACCCGGTGCTGGACGAGGCCGCGCTGCGCATCGTCCGGATGGCGGCGCCCTACGCCCCCTTTCCGCCCGACATCCGCAAGGACTACGACGTCATCGAGATCACCCGCACCTGGACCTTCACCAACAGCGACCAGGTGCGCGCCAACTGAGGACCGCCATGGACCGCTACGCCGTCGTCGGCAACCCCATCGCTCATAGCCGCTCGCCGCAGATCCACGCTGCCTTCGCCCGCCAGACCGGCCAGGCGCTGCGCTACGAAGCCCTGCTCGCACCGGTCGACGGCTTTGCCCGCACCGTCGCCGACTTCCGCGCCCACGGCGGCCGTGGCCTGAACGTCACCGTGCCCTTCAAGCTCGAGGCCTTCGCGCTGGCCACCCGGCGCACGCCGCGGGCAGAGATGGCGGGCGCGGTCAATACCCTCGCCTTCGAGGCCGACGCCATTCTCGGTGACAACACCGACGGCGCCGGCCTGGTGCGTGACCTCGAGGCCAATCTCGGCTTGGCGCTCGCCGGCTGCCGCATCCTGCTGCTGGGGGCGGGCGGCGCCTGCCGCGGCGCGCTGCTGCCGCTGCTCGCCAGCCAGCCCGCGGCGCTGACCATCGCCAACCGCAGCGTGGACAAGGCCGCCGCCCTGGCCGCGCTGTTCGCCCCCGAGGCCGGCGCAGCGACGCTCGACGCCTGCGGTTTCGACGCCCTCGCCGGGCGCCGCTTCGACCTCGTCATCAATGCCACCTCCGCCAGCCTCGCCGGCGCGCTGCCGCCGCTGCCGCCCGGCCTGTACGCCGAGGGCGCGCTCGCCTACGACATGATGTACGGCCGTGGCGACACCCCCTTCATGGCGGCCGCGCGCGCCGACGGCGCCGCCCGCGTCGCCGACGGGCTCGGCATGCTGGTCGAACAGGCGGCCGAGAGCTTCACCCTGTGGCGCGACGTGCGCCCCGACACCGCACCGGTGCTGGCCGAACTGCGCCGCCAGATCGATGGCAGCTGAGACGGGCCGGCAGATGCCATGCGTCGCGCATTGAGCTGGCTCGGCCGCGGCCTTGTCGTCGCGCTGCTGTTGCTGCTGTTCTGGCAGGCGGTGATCTTCACCCAGGTCATCTGGTGGAGCCGCTTCGACCCGGGCAGCACCAGCTTCATGCGCATGCGCCTGGCCGAACTGCGCAAGACTGAGCCCAAGGCGCAGCTCAGGCACGAATGGGTGCCCTACGAGCGCATCTCGCTCCACCTCAAGCGCGCGGTGGTCGCCGCCGAGGATGACCGCTTCCTCGACCACCAGGGCTTCGACTGGGAAGGCATCCAGCGCGCGCTCGAGCGCAATGCCGAGCGCGGCCGGCTGGCCGCCGGCGGCTCGACGATCAGCCAGCAACTGGCCAAGAACCTCTTCCTGTCGCCCTCGCGCAGCTGGCTGCGCAAGGGCCAGGAGGCGGTGATCACGCTGATGATCGAGGCCACCTGGGACAAGCGCCGCATCCTCGAGGTGTATCTGAACGTCGCCGAATGGGGTAACGGCGTGTTCGGCGCCGAGGCGGCGGCACGCCACTACTACGGCCGCTCCGCCGCCAGCCTGGGGCCGTCCGAGGCGGCGCGCCTGGCCGTCATGCTGCCCAACCCCCGCCTCTACGAGCACCGTTTCGGCCCCCGCATGGCGGCCCACGCCAGCCGCGTGCAGCGGCGCATGATCCACTCGCAGGTGCCCTGAGGCCGCACAAGGGGGATTTCACTCGCGCCCACACGATCAGGGTCGCGTGTGCCGGCCCGAGCCCGTAGAATTCCGGTTTTCCGCCCCGCCCGCCCCGCTTCCCCTTCACAAGGCCGTGCGATGACCGAGCCCGAAGAACTCCATCCCGACGACGTCCAGCACCACCTGCGCGAAGTGCAGGAACTGCTCGCCCGTCAGAAGGTGGTGGAAGACCTCGTGCACCGCCAGGACATGCCGCGCCACGAGCTGGTGGAGAGCCTGGTGCACAAGCAGCACGAGGCGGGGCTGCGCGCCAAGCTCGAGAGCCTGCACCCGGCCGACATCGCCTACATCCTCGAGGCCCTGCCGCGTGACGAGCGCCTGTACGTGTGGGACCTGGTCAAGGCCGAGCGCGACGGCGAGATCCTGCTCGAGGTCTCGGACGCGGTCCGCGAGTCGCTGATCGAGACCATGGCGCCCGAGGAGCTGAAGGCGGCGGCCGAGTCGCTCGACGCCGACGAGCTTGCCGACCTCGCCCCCGACCTGCCGCCGGAGGTCATCCAGGACGTCTTCCAGTCGCTCGACAGCGAGGGCCGCGAGCAGCTGCGCACGGCCATGTCCTACCCCGAGGACTCGGTCGGCGCACTAATGGACTTCGACATGGTGACGGTGCGCGACGACGTCACGCTCGAGGTCGTGCTGCGCTACCTGCGCCGCTTCGATGAACTGCCCGACCATACCGACAAGCTCTTCGTGGTCGACCGCGAGGATCACCTGAAGGGCATCCTGACGCTCGAATCCCTGCTCATCAACGACCCCGAACTCGAGGTCGGCGATGTGATGCGCGCGGAGACGGTGATCAGCTTCACCCCCGAGGACGAGGCCGACGAGGCGGCCCAGGCCTTCGAGCGCTACGACCTCGTGTCGGCGCCGGTGGTCGACGGCGAGAAGCGCGTGATCGGCCGCCTGACGGTGGCCGACGTGGTCGACTTCATCCGCGAGGAATCCGAGGCCGAGATCCTCAGCCATGCCGGACTGCGCGAGGAGGAGGACATCTTCGCCTCGGTGTGGAGTTCGGTGAAGAACCGCTGGGCCTGGCTGGCAATCAACCTGGTCACGGCCTTCATCGCCTCACGCGTGATCGGCGCTTTCGAGGGCTCGATCGAGAAGCTGGTGGCGCTCGCCGCGCTGATGCCGATCGTCGCCGGCATCGGGGGCAACTCGGGCAATCAGACGATCACCATGATCGTGCGCGCGATCGCAATGGGCCAGGTCGAGCAGTCGGCAATGAACCGCCTGCTGAAGAAGGAGCTCGGCGTGGCGCTGTTCAACGGCCTGGTGTGGGGCAGCCTGCTCGGTGTGCTGGCGTGGTGGCTCTATGGCAACGCCGAGCTGGGGGTGGTGATGACGGCGGCGATGACCCTGAACCTGCTGCTGGCCGCGAGCGCCGGCGTGCTGATCCCGATGATCCGCATCCGCCTGGGGGCCGACCCGGCGCTGGGGAGCTCGGTGCTGATCACTGCGCTTACCGATTCGGGCGGCTTCTTCATCTTCCTGGGGCTGGCGACGCTGTTCCTGCTTTGAGGGAGATGTCTCCGCTCAACCGCTCGCTGCGGGGAGGCGCACGGGGTATTCCTTCCGGGGCTGCGGAACTCGCTTCGCTCGGACAGTCCTCGCCCCTTCAGGAACACCCCGCACGCCTCCGAGAAGCGTGAGTGTTGCCCAACGGAAACCAAGAATCGACGAACACTTATGGTTTTACTGCCTCGGGATACGCGAGGCGGTAGCCGGGTATGTGTGGGGCATTCGTGAAGAGGCGAGGACTGTCCGAGCCCGAAGGGCGAGTTCCGCAGCCTCGGAAGGAATGCCCCACGCAGCCCCGGCGGGTTTCATGCAAGCGCTGGAACAATCAGCCCAGCTTCGCAAACACCTCGCGCGCCGCTGCAACCGTCGCATCGATCTCCGCCTCGCCATGCGCCGCCGACACGAAGCCCGCCTCGAAGGCTGAGGGCGCGAAGTAGTGGCCGGCCTCCAGCATGGCGTGAAAGAAGCGATTGAAGCGCTCCCTGTCCGAGGCCATCACGTCGGCAAATGACGCCGGCACCTTGTCGGCGAAATAGACACCGAACATGCCGCCCACCGAATCCGCACTGAAGCAGACGCTGGCATCGCGCGCCGCGGCTGAAAGGCCGGACACCAGGCGCTGCGCCCGCGCCGCCAGGCTGTCGTAGAAGCCGGGCGCGCGCGTCAGCTTCAGCGACACCATGCCTGCCGCCACCGCCACCGGGCTGCCCGACAATGTGCCGGCCTGGTAAACGCTGCCGAGCGGGGCGATCTTCTCCATGATGTCGCGGCGGCCGCCGAAGGCGCCCACCGGCATGCCGCCGCCAATCACCTTGCCCAGCGTGGTGAGGTCGGGGGTGATGCCGTACAGACCCTGCACGCCCTGCGGGCCGACGCGAAAGCCGGTCATCACCTCGTCGAAGATCAGCACCGCACCGTAGTCGGTGCAGATGCGGCGCAGGCCCTCGAGGAAGCCCTGCTGCGGCTTTACCAGGTTCATGTTGCCCGCCACCGGCTCGACGATGATGGCGGCAATCTCGCTGCCGCGCGCCTTGAACACGTCCTCGACCTGCTGCAGGTCGTTGAAGTCGAGCACGATGGTGTGCTTGGCAAAGTCGGCCGGCACGCCGCCCGAGGACGGGTTGCCGAAGGTCAGCAGGCCGGAGCCGGCCTTCACCAGCAGGCTGTCGGCGTGGCCGTGGTAGCAGCCCTCGAACTTGACGATCGCGTCGCGGCCGGTGAAGCCGCGCGCCAGCCGGATCGCGCTCATCGTCGCCTCCGTGCCGGAGCTGACCAGGCGCACCATCTCCACCGAGGGCAGCAGCTCGCAGATCAGTTCGGCCATCTCGACCTCGCTCTCGGTCGGTGCGCCGAAGGACAGGCCCTTCAAGGCCGCCTCGCGCACCGCCTCGACGATGGCCGGGTGGGCGTGGCCGGCGATCGCCGGCCCCCAGGAGCCGACGTAGTCAATGTAGTCCTTGCCGTCGGCGTCCCACACGCGGGCGCCTTCGGCGCGCGCAAGGAAGCGCGGCGTGCCGCCCACCGAGCGAAACGCGCGCACCGGCGAATTGACGCCGCCGGGAATGGTCTGCTGGGCGCGCTGGAAGAGGGTTTCGTTACGACTGGTCATGGTGCGTTCGTCCTGGACTGCTTGCGAAAGCCGACATTGTGGCGCCCGCATGCGGGCCGGGTCCACCGTCCACATCAAGAACGGCCGCTGCGCCGGCGCGCGGGATCAGAACAGGCGGCGGTAGGCCTGGGCGCGCGCGGCAGGGTCGGTCGCGCCGAAGACGTCGTTGACCACCGCCAGCAGATCGGCCCCGGCGTCAAGCACCTCGGCCGCGTTGTCGAGCGTGATGCCGCCGATCGCCGCCACCGGCAGGCCGAGTTCGCGCCGCGCACGCGCGATCAGCCCGAAGGGTGCGGGCGGCGCATTCGGCTTCGTCTGCGACGGAAACATCGCGCCAAAGGCGATGTAGTCGGCGCCCACCGCCGCCCCCTCGGTAGCGCGTGCCCAGTCCGCATAGCAGGTGAGGCCGAGGATGCGGTCCGCCCCCAGGGCCAGCCGGGCGGCGGCGGGCGCGCCGTCGTCGCGCCCGAGATGGGCGCCGTCGGCGTCGAGCTCGAGCGCCAGCGCGAGGTCGTCGTTGATGATGAAGGGCACGCCGGCGCGCCGGCACAAGGCCTGCAGCGCGCGCGCCTGGACGCGGCGCAGGGCGGCGTCGGCCGCCTTGTTGCGGTACTGCAGCAGCACCGGGTGGCCGGCAAGCACACGCTCGGTACGCGCGAGCAGGCGCACGGTGTCCGCCTCGTCCGGGGTCACGGCATAGAGTCCGCGCAGGCCCGCGCGCCCGGTCCGCAGCTCAGACATCGTCGCCGGCGCGGCCACGCGCCCAGAAGAAACGATCGGGCAAAGCCCGTCCCATGCCGACGCGATAGGCGTGGCGCAGGCTCTGCTGGGTGAACTCCTGCGCCTCGCGCACGGCCTCGGGCAGTTCCATGCCATGCGCCAGGGCGGCTGCCGCAGCCGCTGCCAGGGTGGCGCCGGCGCCGAGGAAGGGGCCGGGCAGGCGTGGCCAGGCGTCGGTGCGCACCACGCCCTCGTGGCCGAACAGCGTGTTGACCACCTGCGGCCCGTGTGCCGCGCTGCCGGTGAGCAGCACGAACTCGGTGCCGCTGCCCAGCAGGCGCGCCAGGACCTCGTCGCCGACCAGCTCCGCAATCGCCTCGTCGAATGCGGCCTCTTCGTCGTACTGCTCTGCCCGCGGCTCCTCATCGGCCATGCCGGCAAGGACCCACAGATCATGGTAGCCGCCGACCAGCAGCGTGCACTGCGGCAGGATGAGGTCAGCCAGCGCGGGGGCGATCTCCTCGCCCGCGTCACCGAGCAGCACCGCCGCATGCAGTACCGGCTCGACCACCATGGGCACATCCGGGTAGTCCGACAGGATCTCGGCGATGAGGGCGATGTTCTCCACGCTGCCGCAGAAACCGAGCTTGAACGCCGCCACCGGCACGTCCTCGAGGATCGCGCGCGCCTGCGTGACGAGCAGCTCGGGCTCGGTCGGCCACACGTCGTCGATGCCGCGGGTGTCGCGCACCAGGGCCGCCGTCTGCACCGGCAGCGGGTGGCAGCCCATGCTTGCCAGGGTCAGCATGTCGGCCGCCAGGCCGCCGCCGCCGGTGGCATCGGCCGCCGACAGGCACAGTACGCTGGGCGGATTGTCGGGAATCGCGATTGGCATGAACGAGAAATGCGCCACGGGGGGCGGCTGGGTGAATGCGGTAAGATGCGGCGAATTCTACCGCCAACCCTCAAGTCACGCCGAACCATGGCCGATAACGACTACAAGACTTACATGTGCCTGATCTGCGGCTTCATCTACGACGAAGCCGCCGGCCTGCCCGAGGAAGGCATCGCGGCGGGCACACGCTGGGAAGACGTCCCGCCGAACTGGACCTGCCCCGAGTGCCACGCGCGCAAGGAAGACTTCGAAATGGTGGAGATCTGATCTGCCGGGGGTGGCGGTGACCCGCCTTCCGGCACTGGCTCTTTCACCCCTTTTTCACCCTATCGCAGCAGGAACGCAGCATGGATATTGCCGGGTTGAAGGTCATGGTCATCGACGACAGCAACACCATCCGCCGCAGTGCCGAGATCTTCCTCGGCCAGGCGGGCTGCGAGGTCCTGCTCGCCGAGGACGGCTTCGACGCCCTGGCGAAGATCACCGACCACCACCCCGATGTGATCTTCGTCGACATCATGATGCCGCGTCTGGACGGCTATCAGACCTGCGCGCTGATCAAGAAGAATCCTCGCCTGTCATCGACGCCGGTGATCATGCTGTCGTCCAAGGACGGCCTGTTCGACCGCGCGCGCGGTCGCATGGTGGGTTCGGACGAGTACCTCACCAAGCCCTTCACCAAGGACAGCCTGCTCAAGGCCGTCGCCAGCCATGGCGCGCGCAGCCGCGCGCGCTGAACGCTCATACGCAGGACCCAGACGATGCCGATCCGCAAGATTCTCGTGGTGGACGACTCGCCCACCGAGCGCCTCGCACTGCACGAAGTACTGACCCGCAACGGCTACCTGGTCGTCACCGCCGACAGCGGCGAGGAGGCGATCACGCGCAGCCAGGCCGACAAGCCCGACCTGATCCTGATGGACGTCGTGATGCCGGGCATGAACGGCTACCAGGCCACGCGCACCATCTCGCGCCACGACGACACGCGCGACATCCCGATCATCATGTGCACCAGCAAGGGGCAGGAGACCGACCGGATCTGGGGCATGCGCCAGGGCGCCTTTGCCTACCTGGTGAAGCCGGTCGACCATGACGAACTGATCGCCCGCATCCGGGCGATCGGCTGAGGCCGGCGATGGCTCGCAGCAGCCTGCGCGAATTCCAGGAGCGGCTCGCCCGCCGGCTGGCAGAGGCCCGCACGGCAGAGCGGCGCGGCCTGCTCGGTTTCCAGTGCGGCAGCGAGCATTGGCTGATCGAGCTTGCCGAGGCCGGCGAAATCCTGCCCTCGCCGCCGCTGTCGACGGTGCCGCTGACCCGCCCCTGGTATCGCGGCCTGGCCAATGTGCGCGGCACCCTGTACGGCGTAGTCGACTTCGCGCAGTTCAACCAGCAAGCACCGATCGTCCCCGCCGGACGGGCCCGCCTGCTGCTGGTGGGCGCACGGCACGGCATCCACTGCGCGCTGCTGATCTCGGCCTCGACCGGCCTGCGCAGTCACGAGGACTTCGAGGCCGACCCGGTGCCCGACCCGCGCCCCTGGGTTGCCCGCCGCTGGCGCGACCTGCAGGGGCGCCCCTGGCTGCAGATCGACGTCGCGCGCCTCCTCGCTCACCCGGACTTCCTCGACGCCGGGCTCGAATGAGTCCTGCCGCGCGAGCGCCGACCTACACTGATGGACTTCGAGTACAAGCAATGGCCCTGAAACTGTTCGCCAGCAAGAAAGAGACGCCCCCCGACGTCGCCGGCACCGAGTCGAGCACCATCATCGACATCGGCACACCGCGCAACGCGCCCGCAGCCGCAGCGGCCGAGGGATCGCTCACCGCGCGGCTGAGCCGCCTGGGCATCGTGTTCGCCCTCCTCGCCACCACCAGCGTCGGCCTGCTCGTGCACCAGGGTCGGCAGGCCGCGGATGCCACCCTGCAGGTGAGCGCGGCGAGCGAGTTGCAGACCCTGTCGCAGCAGATCGCCAAATCGGCGCAGCTCGCCCTGCGCGGCAACCAGGCCGCGATCGCCGAGCTCGACGTCGCCCGCAACCGCTACAGCGGCCTGCTGCAGGCCCTCGAGGAGGGCGGCACGGTGGGCGGCACCCGGCTGCCCGCGGCGCCGTCCGCGATCCGCCCCCAGCTGCAGCAGCTCGGTGAAGCCTGGCAACAGACCGAGCGCAATTCGGGCGAACTGGTGAGACAGGCCGAGGGCCTGGTCGCGCTCGGCAGCGCAGCATCCACGCTCGAGAGCCGGGCGGCCGAGCTCGCCCTGCTCGGCGAGCAGATCGCGGCCTACACCCTGCGCAGCGGCGCCGCGGCGAGCGAGATCGCCGCGGCGCATAGCCTGGTTCCGCTCGTGCAGCGCATCGCCGCCGGCGTGCGCGCGATACAGGCTGCCGACACCATCGACGCCGAGGTGGCGATGCGCTTCGGCCTGGACACCGACGACCTGCGTGCCTACCTCGCGCTGCTGCAGCGCATGCCGGCCGACCCCGAGCTGCGGCGCCAGATCGCCGCCTTCGACGAGGGCTCGCAGCCGCTGCTGAAGACCGTGGTCGAGCTGCTCGGCGACATCCAGCCCCTGACCTCGGCCAAGCAGGCCGGCAGCCAGATCTTCGACGACTCCGTGCCGCTGCTCGCGCGCAGCGCGGCCGTCACCGAGGCGCTGACGCTCAACTCGCGCGGCTTCACCCTGTGGCACGGGCTCGCCGCGGTCAGTGCGCTGCTCGCCGTGCTGGTGCTGGTGCAGATGGTGCGCGCCTACGGCAACGACGTCGCCGCCCGCCGGCTCGAGGCCGAGCGCCAGCGCCAGCAGGCCGAGGGCGAACGCAACCTCACCCAGCAGGCGATCCTGCGCCTGATGAACGAGATGGGCGATCTCGCCGACGGCGACCTCACCGTGCGCGCCACCGTCACCGAGGACATCACCGGCGCGATCGCGGACTCGGTCAACTACACCATCGAGGAGCTCTCCGTGCTGGTGCGCCGCATCAACGACGCCGCCACGCGCGTGACCTCGGCCACCGAGGCGGCGCAGAAGACCTCGGCCGAGCTGCTGTCGGCCACCGAGCGTCAGTCGCAGGAGATCGAGGACGCGGGCAACAGCGTGCAGCGCATGGCGCAGTCGATGACCGAATCCTCGGAGCGCGCGCTGCAGTCGGCCCGGGTCGCGCGCAGCTCGCTCGATGCCGCGCGCAAGGGCGCGGACGCGGTGGAGAACACCATCCGCGGCATGAACGACATCCGCAGCCAGATCCAGGAGACGGCCAAGCGCATCAAGCGCCTGGGCGAATCCTCGCAGGAGATCGGCGAAATCGTCGAGCTGATCTCGGACATCACCGAACAGACCAACGTCCTTGCGCTCAATGCGGCGATCCAGGCCGCCTCGGCCGGCGAGGCCGGGCGTGGCTTCACCGTCGTCGCCGAGGAGGTGCAGCGCCTGGCCGAACGCTCGGCCGAGGCCACCAAGCAGATCGCAGCGATCGTCAAGACCATCCAGACCGACACCCAGGACGCGGTCGGCGCGATGGAAAACGCCACCCGCAACGTGGTCGAGGGGGCCCAGCTGTCGGACGCCGCCGGCCAGGCCCTGTCCGAGATCGGCCAGGTCTCGCTCGAGACGGCGCGCCTGATCGAGCAGATCTCGCTCGACACCCAGCAGCAGGCCGCTGCCGCCGGGGGCGTGGCCGCCAGCATGAAGGACATCCTCAGCATCACCGAACAGACCACCCTCGGCACCAAGCAGACGGCCGTCTCGATCGGCCAGCTCGCCGAACTCGCCGTCGAGCTCAAGGGCTCGGTGTCGGGCTTCAAGGTCTGAGTGACGCAGCAGGAACACGACCATGACACACGCCACCGAGGCGGACCTGGGGCCGCTGATCTGGGTCAAGGGCGAGATCGACGCCGCCCTCACGCGTGCCGGCGAGGCGCTGGAGCGCGCTGACGGCGACGATGCCGCATCCGGCCTGCAGTTCGCCCAGACCCACCTGCACCAGGTGCGCGGCGCGCTGTCCATCGTCGGCCTCGACGGCCTGACGCAGTTCACCGACGCACTCGAGCAGTTGCTCGGCGCGATGAGCCGCGGCGAGCGCCCGGGCGACGCCGCGGCGCGCGCCCTGGTGCGCCGCTCGCTGGCGGTGATCGGCAATTATCTGGACGAGCTCGCGCACGGCGCCCCCGACCAGGCCTTGCGCCTGGCACCGCATTACCTCGCCCTGGCTGACGCGCGCGGGCAGGCCGACGCCAGCGCCGCCGACCTGTTCCACCCCGACCTTTCGCGCCGGCCGCCGGCACGCGACGCCCACGCCACCGTGGTGCCCGACAGCGACGCCGCGCACAGACTGCGGGCCGCGCGCAGCCGCTTCGAGCGCGGCCTGCTCGACTGGCTGCGCCGGGGCGCCGCCGGCGACGGTGCGCGCGCCATGCGCGACGCCATTGCCGAGGTCGAGGCCGTGCAGCCGACGCCCGCCGCACGCAGCCTGTGGTGGGTCTGCCTCGCCTTTCTCGATGCCCTCGCGCAGGGTGACCTGAAGTCCGAACCGGCGATCAGGCGCCTGTGCACCCAGATCGACGCGCAGTTTCGCCGCCTGATGAGCGGCGCACCGGCGGCGCCTGACCGCCTGCTGCGCGAACTGCTGTACCAGGTTGCCATCACGCCGGCCCACACCGAGCAGCAAGCGGCCGTGAAGGCGTGCTGGCAACTCGAGGCGCTGATCCCCGAGGCCGGCGCCAGCATCGGGGACACGCCGATCGCGCCGCTGCTCGACGCCCTCAACCGCCAGCTCGCGGTGGCGCGCGAGCACTGGGACGAATTCTGCTCGGGCACTGCCGTCGCCCTGGCGCGCTTCGAGGACGCCATTGGCGCCCTCAGCGAGACTGCACCGCCACTCGGCCGCCCGGCCGCGCAACGCCTCGTCGACGGCGTCCGCGATTTCGCCCACTGGCTGCGCCGCGACCCGCTGCAGTTCTCCGACGCCGGCGCCCTGGAGATCGCTACCGGCCTGCTGCTGCTCGAGACCGCCTTCGAGCGCCGTCCGCCCGAGCGCAGCTTCGGCGCCCGTGCCGACACCGCGCTGGCGCGCCTCGCCGCGCTGCAGCGCGGCGAGACGGTGGGCGCCGACAGCGCCCTCGACAGCCTCGCCGGTGCCGGCGAATCGCAGGAAAAGGCCGCGATCGCCCAGCTTGCGAAGGAGATGCTGGCCAGCCTCGCCCATGTCGAGCAGGTCCTCGACGACTTCTTCCGCAACCAGGCCAAGCGCGAACCCCTGCTGCAGCTGCACAAGCCCCTGCAGCAGATCATCGGCGCGCTGAGCATGCTCGGCGAGACCGATGCGCTCGGCCTCGTGCGCGACGCCGCGGTGCGTATTGCCGGCATGGGCAGTGCAGACAGCAGCGCCGACCAGGCCGAGTTCGAAGCCCTCGCCCATCAACTCTCGGCACTCGGCTTCTACATCGAGGCGCTGCCGCGCGGCGGCGCCCGACTTGACGCATTGCTGGCGCCGAGCACCGCAGCCGCCCTGTCGGAGGCGCCGGTGATCGAATCCGAGCCAGCCACGCAGGCCATGCCAGAGCCCGAGATCGTCGCCGACGCGTTCGCGTTCGGCGCGGCAACGGCCAGCGGCGGTAAGCCGGCGACCCACGCCGCGGAGCCGGCGGATGCCGAGCCCCTCGCCTTGCCTGATGCACCCGAGGCGCTGTCTGCCCCCGAAAGCCTGGCAGTCCCTGAAGCCCTCCCCGTAGCGGAAGGCCTTGCTGCCCCTGAAGGCCTCGCTGTCGCCGAAGGTCCCGCGGCACCCGAGATGCCCGCCGTGCTCGCCGCGGACGAGGCCGAGCGCCCCGCAGCGCCGCTCGAGGCCGCCCTGGACGCAGGCGGCGACGAAGGCGGCGACGACGTGATCACCCTCGTCGAAGATCTCGAATTCGACCTTGCCCCGCCCCAGCCCGCCATCCTGCCGGCGACGCCACCCCGGGCGGCACCTGCGACCGCGGCCGAGGTCGACGCCGAGCTGTTGGGCATCTTCATCGAGGAGGCGCTCGAGGTGCTGTCGACGCTGCGCGAGCACCTCGCGCTGCTGCGCAGCGAGCCGACCGAGCCGTCCCACCTCGTCACCATCCGTCGCAGCTTCCACACCCTCAAGGGTAGCGGCCGCATGGTGGGCCTGGTCGCACTCGGCGAAGTGGCCTGGGCGGTCGAGCAGACACTCAACCGCTGGTTGCAGCTCGACTGGCCGGTCACACCAGCGCTGCTGCACCTGATCGACGAAGGCGAGCAGCGCTTCGCCGCATGGGTCGCCGCGCTGCAGCAAGGTGGCATCGCGCTCGACGCCAGTGCGCTGGTCAGCGAGGCCGAGCGCCTGCGCGCAGCAGACACGCCGCCTGTCGAGCCCATGTCCAGCGCACCGCCGACCCTGACCGAGCCGCCTGCCGCCGCGGACGAGGCGGAACCCTTCGTCCTCAGCGATCTCGGCTTCCCGACGCTGCCGCCGTCGCCCGAAGGCGAAGCCCTGCCGCTGATTCCCGAACCCGAACCCGAGCCCGCGCCAGCGGCCGAGCCGGCGGCGCCCGCCGAAATGGTGATCGAGGCTGCCGACTTCCTGATGGAAGGCGAGCTCGGCGCGCCCACGCCCGCAGGCGTGTCGCAGCCGGACCGCGCAGCGCAGGCGGACGCCGCGCTCGCAGCCGAGCCGGTCGTGAGCCTGGAAGCGCTCGAGGAGCCTGACGCGCTGGAAGTGGCTGACAGCCTCGACGCGCTCGCGCCGCTCGAGGAGGCCCGACCCATCGACGCCCTGGAGGCCGCCGAGGCCGACGATCGCTTCGTGGCCCTGGAAGGCGGCGAGGAAGCGGAGACGGCGCCGACGGCGGCACAGCAGGCGTCGCCCGAGCCCATCCTGCCCCCTCCGGATGTGGTCCAGCTTGGCGAGCACGCGATCTCGCGCGCACTGCACGAACTCTACTGCGCCGAAGCCGCGCAGCACCTCGACACCCTGGGCGAGGAATTCGCCCGCCTGCGCGCCGGGCCGACTGCGCCGCCCTCGCTCGCCGCGCTGCGCGCGGCCCACACTTTCGCCGGCATTTCGGGCACCGCCCACCTGAGCCAGGCGCAGGCGCTGGGGCGGGCGCTCGAACATGCGCTCGAGCGCCTGCGCGACGGCGATCGCGCCCCGCTCGCAGACGAACAGGCGCTCTTGGCGGCCAGCCTCGATACCCTGCGCGGGATGCTCGCCGACATTTGCGCCCTGCAGCTGCCGGCCCCCGCCGTTGAGCTCGCCGCTGCGCTGGACGCGCACTTCCGTGCCCCCCGCGCAGCGCTTGCGGACGTCCCCGGTGACGAGGACGCGGCCCGCGCACAGGCCCCCACGCCACCGGACGTGGCGCTCAAGCCCGCCGCGCCGGGCGCCGAGGCGGCCTCGCCGCCGCCCGCCCTGCCGGCGCGTGGCGCGGCGCCGCAAGACGACATCGACAGCCAGTTGCTGCCGATCTTCCTCGAGGAGGCATCCGAGCTGCTCGGCGAGCTGCACGCCACCCTGCGCCGCTGGCGCGGCGCCCCCGCGGCCGAGGCCGAGGAGGCAGCGCGTGCAGTCGCCCGTTTGCTGCACTCGCTCAAGGGCAGCGCGCGCATGGCCGGCGCGATGACCCTGGGCGAACACCTGCACCAGCTCGAGTCGCGGCTCGAGGACGGCCTGACCGCAAAGGACGGCACCGCCAGCCTGGTCGACGAGCTCGCCTTCGGCCTCGACGTCAGCGAGCACATGGTCGACACGCTCGCGCTTGAGTACGCGGAAGGGGCCGGAGCCGACGCAAGCGCCGACACGCGTGTCGCCGGTGCAGCACCGGACACGCCTTCGCCGGCGAGCGCCAGTCGCGCCGTCGAGGCCGAACCGATCGCCAGCCCCACCCTGCGCGTGCGCGCCGAGCTGATCGACCGCTTCGTCAACCAGGCCGGCGAGATCGGCGTCGCCCGCAGCCGCATCGATGGCGAACTGCGCACCCTGCGGCGTTCGCTGCTCGATCTCACCGAGAACGTCATCCGCCTGCGCAACCAGTTGCGCGAAGTGGAGATTCAGGCCGAGGTGCAGATGCAGTCGCGCATCGCGCAGGCCGGCTCCCACGAGGGCCAATTCGACCCGCTGGAGCTCGACCGCTACACCCGCCTGCAGGAACTGACGCGGATGATGGCCGAGAGCGTCAACGACGTCACCACCGTGCAGCAGAACCTGCTGCACAACCTCGACGGCGCGGACATTGCGCTCAACGGCCAGGCGCGCATGTCGCGCGACCTGCAGCAGGGCCTGATGCAGGTACGCATGCTGCCCTTCGACAGTCTTGCCAGCCGCCTCTACCGGGTGGTGCGCCAGAGTGCGAAGGAGCTCGGCAAACGCGCCAGCCTCGACCTGCGCGGCGGCCGCATCGAGATCGACCGCAGCGTGCTCGAGCAGATGGCCGCGCCGCTCGAGCACCTGCTGCGCAACGCCGTCGCCCACGGCATCGAAGCCCCCGCGCTGCGCGCCGCCGCCGGCAAGCCGGAGACCGGTCGCATCGACCTCAAGGTGACGCAGGAAGGCAACGAGATCGCGATCGAGATTGCCGATGACGGCGCCGGGCTGGACTTCGAGCGCATCGCTGCGCGCGCGCGCAGCCGCGGCCTGCTCGCCGCCGACGAGCATCCCGACGACAAGCGCCTGACCAACCTGATCTTCGTCTCCGGCTTCAGCACCGCCACCGAGCTGTCGGCCGTGTCCGGGCGCGGCGTGGGCATGGACGTGGTCAAGGCCCAGACCGCGGCGGCCGGTGGCCGCGTCGATGTCGTCAGCCGCCGCGGTGCAGGCACCCGCTTCCAGATCCGCCTGCCGCTGACCCTCGCCGTGACCCAGGCCTTGCTGGTGCGTGCCGGCGGCCGCAGCTGGGCGATCCCGTCGAGCATGGTGGCGCAGGCGCTGGAGCTCAAGCCCGACGCCCTGCGCAAGCTGCAGGAAGAGCGCGGCATCGACTGGCAGGGCGAGCGCTTCGCCTACCGCTACCTGCCGCGCCTGCTCGGCGACCGCGAGGCCAGGCCCGAGGAGCAGCGCTACAACTGGGTGCTGCTGCTGCGCGCCGGGGCGCAGACGCTCGCCCTCCATGTCGATAGCCTGCGCGGCAACCAGGAAATCATCGTCAAGAACGCCGGCCCCCAGCTCACCCGCATCATCGGCATGTCCGGGGCGACGGTGCTCGGCGACGGCGAAGTGGTACTGATCCTCAACCCGGTCGCCCTCGCCAGCCGCGGGCTCGCCGGGGGGGGCGAGGACGACGGCGACGCGAGCCTCGCCCTCGAGGCCGCCCCGCCGCCGCTGCACCTACCGACGGTGATGGTGGTGGACGATTCGCTGACCGTGCGCAAGATCACCGGCCGCCTGCTCGAGCGCGAGGGCTACCGCGTGATCACCGCCAAGGACGGCGTCGAGGCGCTCGAACAGCTCATCGACAGCGTGCCGGACGTGATCCTGTCCGACATCGAGATGCCGCGCATGGACGGCTTCGACCTCGTCCGCAACATCCGCGCCGATGCGCGCCTGGCGCACCTGCCGGTGGTCATGATCACCTCGCGCCTGGCGGACAAGCACCGCCAGTACGCGAAGGAGATCGGCGCCAACCACTACCTCGGCAAGCCCTACCAGGAGGAAGAGCTGCTGGCGCTGGTGGCGCGCTACACGGCCCGCAGGCCGGCCCCGGCACGGGTCTGAGACGCGGGCCCCGGCGCGGGCCCGCTCAAGCTGCGAGGGCGCGGGCCATGCGTGCCAGCGCCTCGTCGAGCGTTGCGCGCGGACAGCCGAAGTTGAGCCGGACAAAGCCCGGCGCGCCGAAGGCTGCGCCGTCCGACAGGCCGACGCCAGCCGCCTCGAAAAAGGCCGCGGGCTCGCTCACCCCCCGCTCCGCCATCAGGCTGCGGCAATCGATCCAGGCCAGGTAGGTCGCCTGCGGCACGCTCAGCTGCAGGCCCGGCATCGCGCCGACGGCCTCGACCACGCGATCGCGGTTGCCGCGCAGGTAGACCAGCAGGGCCTGGCGCCAGGGGTCGCCGTCGCGATAGGCGGCTTCCGCCGCCACCATGCCGAGCACATTGACATGAGGCACGAGGCCGCGCATCGCACGCCGATAGCGCCGCCGCAGGAGCGCATCCGGGATCACCGCGAACGCGCAGTAAAGGGCCGGGATGTTCCAGGTCTTGGACGGCGCCATCAGGGTGATCGTGCGCCTGGCGGTGGCCTCGTCGAGGGCCGCGATCGGGCGGTGCGGGCGATCCGCGTCGAGCACGAGCCCGCAGTGGATCTCGTCGGCGCAGATCAGCAGGTCGTGCGCCGCGGCAAAGTCCGCCAGCCGGCGCAGCTCGGCCTCGTCGAACACACGGCCGACGGGGTTGTGCGGACTGCACAGCAGCAGCAATCGGCTGCGATCGCTGCGGGCGGCCTCCAGCGCCGCCCAGTCCCATTGCCAGCGACCGTCGCGCAGGACCAGCTCGCAGCGCTGCAGCACCCGCCCGGTATTGGCCGGCGCGGACAGGAAGGGCGGATACACCGGGGTCGCAGTCAGCACCCCATCCCCGGCCTCGCCGGCGATCAGGCAGGCGAGGTTGAAGCCGGCCACCACCCCGGGCAGCCACACCAGCCAATCGGGCTCGATGCGCCACTGATGGTCCCGTTGCAGGCCGTCGACCACCGCCTCGACCAAGGACGGCCAGGCGTCGGTGTAGCCGAACACGCGATGGTCGATGCGGGCATGCAGCGCATCGATGATGGCCGGCGGCGCCGCGAAGTCCATGTCGGCCACCCACAAGGGCAGCACATCACGGTCGGCGTAGCGCCCCCACTTCTCGCCCGGCAGCGCGCGGCGATCGATGATGCGGTCGAAATCGAAGTCAGCGGCTACGGTGGGGGCGAATGTCATGGCGGGGATTCCGGGGAGCAGGGAACGCGCGGCAAGAGGGGCGGCGCAGCGCCATTGTCCCGCATCTGGCGCCCGCCATCAGCGCCCCGCGACCGGCCGCGAAGCACGCCCCCCGACACTCACCGCTTGAGCACGCCGAAGCGCGCCAGCGTGCGCTCGCGCGCCACCGCATGGTCGACCACCGGCGCCGGGTAATCGACGCCGATCCGGGTGCGGCAGGCGGCCTGGTCAATGCCGCCCATGGTCCACGGCGCGTGGATGAACTTGTCCGGCACGCGCGCAAGCTCGGGCAGATAGCGGCGGATGAAGCGCCCCTCGGCATCGAACTTCTCCGATTGCGTCACCGGATTGAAGATGCGGAACCAGGGCTGGGCATCGCAGCCGGTGGAGGCCGCCCACTGCCAGCCGCCGTTGTTGGCGGCGAGGTCGTAGTCGTTGAGGTGGTCGGCAAAGTAGCGCTCGCCGCGCCGCCAGTCGATGCCCAGGTCCTTGGCCAGGAAGGACGCCACGATCATGCGCAGGCGGTTGTGCATGTAGCCGGTCTGGTTGAGCTGGCGCATCGCCGCATCGACGATCGGATAGCCGGTGCGCGCCTCGCACCAGGCCTCGAACAGCGCCGGGGCGTCGTCCCACACGATGCGCTCGTATTCCGGCCGGAAGGCGTGCTCGAGCACATGCGGGTTGTGCCACAGGATCATGTGATAGAAATCGCGCCAGATCAGCTCGTTGAGCCAGCTCTCGGCCCCCTCGCCGGCGCGGGCGCGGGCGGCCGCGGCGAGCGCGCGGATCGACACCGTGCCGAAGCGCAGGTGGGTGGACAGGTAGCTCACCCCCTTCACCGCCGGAAAGTCGCGCGCACGCTTGTAGCGGTCGATGCGGCCGAGGAAGTCCTCGAACAGCTGACGGCCGCCGCTCATGCCCACCGGCATCTTCATGTCGGCCAGATTGGTTGGCTCGAAGCCGATGTCGGCCAGCGTCGGCAGGTGTTCGCCGGGCGGGCGAGGGGCAAGGCGCGCGGCGTAGGGCTCGATCGGCCAGGCTGCAAGCTGCGCGTCGTCGACCGCCTTCAGCCATGCATTCCTGTACGGCGTGAACACGCTGAAGGGCTTGCCGGCCAGGGTCAGCACCTCGTCGCGCTCGAACACGACCTGGTCCTTGAAGTCCTCGAAGCCGATCCCCGCCTCCGCCAGCCGCTGCGCGACCCGGCTGTCGCGCACGATGGCCGCCGGCTCGTAGTCGCGATTGGCGAAGACCTTGTCCACGCCCAGCTCGCACGCCAGTTGCGGAATCAAGGCATCGGCGCGGCCGTGGCGCACGATCAGGCCGGCGCCGGCCACCCCCACGTCGCGCGCCAGGGCCGCGAGCCCGGCATCGAGCTCGAGCAGGCTGCGCT
Organism: Thauera sp. WH-1; assembly: GCF_047806685.1. Taxonomy (NCBI): domain Bacteria; kingdom Pseudomonadati; phylum Pseudomonadota; class Betaproteobacteria; order Rhodocyclales; family Zoogloeaceae; genus Thauera; species Thauera sp. WH-1. Next base: position 404,332 of record NZ_JBLQGP010000002.1, on the reverse strand, counting down.
GGATGAACTCCACCCGGCGGTCGGCCCGTGTCGGCAAGGCGTCGAGGATCTCGCGATCGAAGACGAAGACGCAATGCACGCGATCGGCAAAGCGCAGCGCATGATGGAGCGCCGCGTGATCGAAGCAGCGCAGGTCGCGGCGAAACCAGACAAGGGCGGAAGGCATGGTTTGTCCTGGACAAAACAGATCTGCGATTATGCGCCATCCTGACCACTCCGATCACGCACCACTTGCCCATGAAGGCGGGCGATGGGCGTAAAATCCCGCGCATGGACACGCCCACGGCCAACTTCACGCATCACTTCCTGATCGCCATGCCCAACATGGCCGATCCGCATTTCACGCGCACCCTCACCTACATCGCCGAACACAACGACCAGGGGGCGCTCGGCATCATCGTCAATCGCCCGATCGACATGACGCTGGCGACGCTGTTCGAGCGCATCGACCTGCCGCTCGAGGCCGAGGGCTTCGCCGCGCAGCCGGTGTATTTCGGCGGTCCGGTGCAGACCGATCGCGGCTTCGTGCTGCATCGCCCGATCGGCGAGTGGCACTCCACGCTCAAGGTCAATGAGGAGGTCGGGCTCACCAGCAGCCGCGACGTGCTGCAGGCAATCGGCGCCAGCGGCGAACCGCAGGATGTGCTCGTCACCCTCGGCTACGCCGGCTGGGCCGCCGGCCAGCTCGAGCAGGAGCTGATGGACAATGCCTGGCTGACGGTGCCGGCGGACATGGCGATCATCTTCGAGCTGCCGCCCGAAGAGCGCCTGGCGGCCGCCATGCAGAAGCTGGGGGTGGATTTCGCCAACCTGAGCGAGGTTGCCGGGCATGCCTGATGCGGCACGCGCCGCGCCCACCGCCCCTGCAGCCCCGCCCGCCGGCACGGCGCTGCCCGAGCGCGGCACCCTGCTCGGCTTCGACTTCGGCCTTGCGCGCATCGGCGTCGCCACCGGCGAACTCGAGACCGGCCAGGCCAGCGCACTGACCACCGTGCACGACGAGGCGGGCGATGCCCGCTTCAAGGCCATCGCCCGCCTCATCGCCGAATGGCGCCCGGTGGCGCTGATCGTCGGCATTCCGCGCCATCTCGACGGCCGCGAGCACGCCCTCACCGCGCGCTGCCGACGCTTTGCCAACCAGCTCCACGGCCGCTTTGCGCTACCGGTGCTGACGGTGGACGAGCGCCTGAGCTCGGTCGCCGCCGAATCCGGACTCGCCGACGCCGGCCTCAAGGGCTGGCGCGAGCGCAAGGCAGTGCTCGACGCTGCCGCCGCACAGATCATCCTGCAAACCTTCCTGGACGCCCGTCGCCATGCAAGCACTTGATGCCGAAGCCCTGTGCCGGCAACTCGCCGAACAGATCCGCCCTCACGCCACGCCCGCCACCGCGCTGGTCGGCATCTACACCGGCGGCCTGTGGCTGGCCGAGCGCCTGCACGCCGAGCTGGGCATCGCCCAGCCGCTGGGCGCGATCGATGTCTCCTTCTACCGCGACGACTATGCGAGCAAGGGCCTGCACGCCAGGCCGCAGCGCACCGGCATCGCCTTCAACGTCGATGGCGCGCACGTGATCCTGGTCGATGACGTGCTGTACACCGGCCGCACCACGCGCGCGGCCCTCAACGAGCTGTTCGACTTCGGCCGCCCGGCGGCGGTCGAGCTTGCCGTGCTGGTCGACCGCGGCAGCCGCGAGCTGCCGATCGCCGCGCGCTACTGCGCCCATACCCTGGCCACGCCCCTGCCGCGCGAGCAGAACCTGGAGCTGCTGCGCGACGACGCCGGCCGCTTCACCCTCAAGCTCACCCAAGCCCAACCGGCCCCGGCCAACCGCTGATTCCGAGGCAAGCCCGATGCGCCATCCCCAGCTCAACAAGCACGGCGAACTGCAGCATCTGCTGACGCTCGACGGTCTGCCGCGCGACATCCTCACCGCCATCCTCGATACCGCCGCGCCCTTCACCGAGGTGGCCGAGCGCGAGGTCAAGAAGCTGCCGCTGCTGCGCGGCAAGAGCGTGTTCAACCTGTTCTTCGAGAACTCGACGCGCACCCGCACCACCTTCGAGATCGCCGCCAAGCGCCTGTCGGCCGACGTAGTGAACCTCAACATCAACACCAGCTCGGCGGCCAAGGGCGAGAGCCTGCTCGACACCGTCGACAACCTGTGCGCGATGCAGGCCGACATGTTCGTCGTGCGCCACGCCGCCAGCGGCGCGCCGATGCTGATCGCCCAGCACCTGCACCACACCGGGCGCGAGCACATCCGCGTCGTCAACGCCGGCGACGGCCGCCATGCGCACCCGACGCAGGGCCTGCTCGACATGTACACCATCCGCCACTTCAAGCGCGACTTCACCAACCTGACGGTGGCGATCGTCGGCGACGTGCTGCACTCGCGCGTGGCGCGCAGCCAGATCGCCGCACTGACCACGCTCGGCGTGCCCGAGGTGCGCGTGATCGGCCCCCGGACCCTGCTGCCGACCGACGTCGAGCGCCTTGGCGTGCGCGTATTCCACGACATGCGCGAAGGCCTGAAGGGTGTGGACGTGGTGATGATGCTGCGCCTGCAGAACGAGCGCATGAACGGCGCCCTGCTGCCCACGCCGCAGGAGTACTACAAGATCTGGGGCCTCACCGCCGACAAGCTGGCGCTCGCCAGGCCCGACGCCATCGTCATGCACCCGGGGCCGATGAACCGCGGCGTCGAGATCGACTCGGCGGTGGCCGACGGCGCGCAGGCGGTCATCCTGCCCCAGGTCACCTTCGGCATCGCCGTGCGCATGGCGGTCATGAGCATGCTGGGCAGCCACTGAGCGCCCGTCACCGATAGGCAATCACGCATGAACATCCTGATTTCCAACGGCCGCCTCGTCGATCCGGCCAATCGCACCGACCGGGTGCAAGACCTCTATGTGGCCGGTGGCAAGATCGTCGCCCTCGGCCACGCGCCGGATGGCTTCGTCGCCCAGCGCCACATCGACGCCAGCGGCCTGGTGGTTGCGCCCGGCTTCATCGACCTCGCCGCGCGCCTGCGCGAGCCCGGCTTCGAATACCGCGCCACGCTCGAATCCGAGATGGAAGCGGCGATGGCCGGCGGCGTCACCAGCCTGGCGATCCCGCCCGACACCGACCCCGCGCTCGACGAGCCCGGCCTGGTCGAGATGCTCACCTACCGCGCCAAGAAGCTGAACCGCGCCCACATCTACCCGGTCGGCGCGCTCACCCTCGGCCTCAAGGGCGAGCGCCTGTCCGAGATGGCCGAGCTGGTCGAGGCCGGCTGCGTCGCCTTCTCCCAGGCCAACGTGCCGATCGTCGACAACGGCGTGCTGATGCGCGCGCTGCAGTACGCGGCGACCTTCGATTTCCGCGTCTGGCTGCAGCCGATCGCGCCCTTTCTCGCCCGCGGCGGCAATGCCCACGACGGCGAGGTCGCGACCCGGCTGGGTCTGGCCGGCATCCCGGTCGCGGCCGAGACGGTCGCGCTGTACACTTATCTGGAGCTGGCCAAGATCACCGGCGCACGCCTGCACATCACCCGCCTGTCGTCGGCGGCCGGCCTCGCGCTGATCGAGCAGGCGCGCGCCGAAGGCATGGACGTCAGCTGCGATGTGTCGATCAACCATGTGCACCTGTGCGACATGGACATCGGCTACTTCAATCCCAACTGCCACCTGATCCCGCCGCTGCGCAGCCAGCGCGACCGCGAGGCGCTGTGCCAGGGCCTGGCCGAAGGCCGCATCAATGCCCTGTGCTCGGACCACACGCCGGTGGACGATGACGGCAAGCAGGCGCCGTTCTCCGAATCCGAGCCCGGCGCCACCGGGCTGGAGCTGCTGCTGCCGCTGACCCTGAAGTGGGCGGAGCGCGCCGGGCTGTCGCTGCTCGACGGGCTGGCCCGCATCACCTCGGACGCGGCCAGGATCGTCGGCATCACCAAGGCCGGCCACCTGTCGGTGGGCGCGCGCGCCGACGTGTGCGTGTTCGACCCCGCGGCACACATCGCCATCACGCGCGACAACCTGAAGAGCCAGGGCAAGAACACGCCCTTCCTCGGCATGGAGCTGCCGGGCAAGGTGCGCTACACCCTGGTCGAAGGTCAGGTGATGTACGACGGCGACTGAGCCGGCGCCGGCCGGTGCCGGCCGCCCCCCGTGAGGTGCCTTCAGCCCCCGAACAGCAGCGGCGCGAAGCTGTTGCGCATGCCGGCGAGCACCATCAGCACGATCTGCAGCACCAGCAGCAGCACCAGCGGCGACAGGTCGACGTTGGCGATGCTCGGCACCACGCGGCGGAAGGGGCGCAGGAAGGGGTCGGCGAGCGCATGCAGCAGCGGCGCCAGCGGTGCGTGCGGGCTGACCCAGGACAGCAGGGCCGAACCGAGCACGATGGCGAACAGCAGATACACCATCATGCGCAGGGTCTCGATCAGGCCGACGCCGACCAGGCCCAGCGCGACCGCGCCCGCGCTGCCGCTGAACACGGCGCCACGCAGGCTGAGCTCGAAGGCCACCAGCAGCACCTGCACCAGCCAGGCCGGCAGCAGGCTGGCCATGTCGAGGCCGAACACCCCGGGCACGAAGCGGCGCAGCGGGCGCACGACCCAGTCGGTGGTGGTGACGACGAACTGGCCGATCTGGTTGCGGAAAGAAATGCGCTGCCACTGCATGTAGAAGCGCGCGAGCAGCATCAGCGTGATGAAGCCGCAGACGGTGTTGAGTACCAGCAGCATTATGTTGGCAAGCATCGTGTCAGTCCTTGCCGAGTTCGTCGCCGAGGGCGCGGCCGCGCGCCGCGGCCGCCCGCACCGCCTCGATCAGCGCATCGTGCCAGCCAGCCGCGGCCAGGCTGGCGAGCGCAGCCTCGGTCGTGCCGCCCTTGGAGGTCACCTTCTGGCGCAGCAGCGCTGGCGAATCCTCGGCGCTCGCCGCGAGCTTCGCCGCGCCCAGCGCGGTGTCGATCGCCAGACGGCGCGCCGCCGCCTCATCGAAGCCGAGCGCGCGCCCGGCGGCCTCGAGCGCCTCGATGAAGTGGAACACGTAGGCCGGGCCGCTGCCCGAGATCGCCGTCACTGCATCCATCTGGGCCTCGCTGTCGGCCCATACCGTGCTGCCGACCGCGGCGAGGATGCGCTCGGCCGCCTCGCGACCGGCGGCGTCGACCGCGGGGTGGGCATACAGGCCGGTTACGCCGGCACCGATCAGGGCCGGCGTGTTGGGCATGCAGCGCACGAGGCGGGTGTAGGGCGCGCCCGCGCTGCCCAGCCAGCGGCCCAGCGCGTCGAGGCGCAGGCCGGCGGCGATGCTGATGACCAGTTGCTGCTGCAGGCGCCCGGCCAAGGGCGCGAGCGCCGCCTTCAGCTGCTGCGGCTTGACCGCGAGCACCAGCACCTCGCAGGCGATCGCCGCGTCATCTGCCGCCTCGATCGCGCGCACGCCGAAGCGCTGCACCAGGGCTTCGCGCGCCGCGGCACCCAGTTCGACGACCTGGATGGCGGCGGCCTCGAAGCCGCGTTCGATCATGCCGCCGATGAGAGCGGTGGCCATGTTGCCGCCGCCAAGAAAAGTGATCTTCATGAGCTGACCTGGATGGATGAGCCGACGCCGCATGCCGGCGTCAGGCGGAAAGGCTTGAAGCCCGGGTTGAAGCCGGCGCGCGGCGCTCGCCGAAAATGGCCGTGCCCACACGCACCACGGTCGCCCCCGCGGCGACCGCCGCCTCGAGGTCGTGCGACATGCCCATCGACAAGGTGTCGACGGCCAGGCCCGCGGCCACGAGTTCATCCCGCAGGCCACGCAGCAGGGCAAAGCGCGCCTGCAGCAGCGCCGCATCCTCGCTCGGCTCGGGGATGCACATCAGGCCGCGCAGGCGCAGCCGGGGCAAGGCGGCCACCGCCCTGGCCAGCGCGAGCGTCTCGCCCGGCGCGATGCCGCTCTTGCTGTCCTCGCCGCTGACGTTGACCTGGATGCACACATTGAGCGGCGGCAGATGCACGTCGCGCTGCGCCGACAGGCGCTCGGCGATCCGGAGGCGGTCGATGCTGTGCACCCAGTCGAAGGCATTGGCCACCGGCCGTGTCTTGTTGCTCTGCAGCGGACCGATGAAATGCCACTCGAGACCGAGCGTGCGCAGGGCATCGATCTTGTCGACGCCTTCCTGCACGTAGTTCTCGCCAAAACGGCGCTGACCGGCAAGGGCTGCTTCGCGCACCGCCTCGGCCGGCCAGGTCTTGCTCACGGCCAGCAGATCGACCGACGCCGGCTCACGACCCGAGGCCCGCGCGGCGGCAGCGATGCGGGCCTGCACCGCGTGCAGTCGCTCGGCAATTGTCGTCATATTCCGTGGCCTATTTCCTCAAGGGCAAAGCGCAAAAAGTATAGCATTGCCGCGTTGCCTCCTTTTTGCGCCGCCGCGCGCCGCCGACACCATGGACATCACCGAACTGCTCGCCTTTGCCGTCAAGAACAAGGCGTCCGACCTGCACCTGTCTGCCGGCCTGCCGCCGATGATCCGGGTGCACGGCGACGTGCGCAGGATCAACCTGCCGCCGCTCGAGCACAAGGAAGTGCATGCCATGGTGTACGACATCATGAACGACGCGCAGCGCAAGCAGTACGAGGAGTCCTGGGAGTGCGACTTCTCCTTCGCCGTGCCCAATCTGGCGCGTTTCCGGGTCAACGCCTTCAACCAGAATCGCGGCGCGGGCGCGGTGTTCCGGACCATTCCGACCAAGGTGCTCACCCTCGAAGAGCTCAACTGCCCGAAGATCTTCAAGGACATCGCCAACCAGCCGCGCGGCATCGTACTGGTCACCGGCCCCACCGGCTCGGGCAAGTCGACCACGCTCGCGGCGATGCTCGACTACGTCAACGAGAACGAATACGGCCACATCCTCACCGTCGAGGACCCGATCGAATTCGTGCACGAATCCAAGCGCTGCCTGATCAACCAGCGCGAGGTGCATCGCGACACGATGTCCTTCAACAACGCGCTGCGCGCCGCGCTGCGCGAAGACCCCGACGTGATCCTGGTAGGCGAGTTGCGCGACCTCGAGACGATCCGCCTCGCGCTCACCGCGGCCGAGACCGGCCACCTCGTGTTCGGCACCCTGCACACCTCGTCGGCGGCCAAGACGATCGACCGTATCGTCGACGTCTTCCCCGCGGCCGAGAAGGACATGGTGCGCTCGATGCTGTCCGAATCGCTGCGCGCGGTGATCTCGCAGACCCTGCTCAAGACCAAGGACGGCGCCGGCCGCGTGGCGGCGCACGAGATCATGATCGGCACCCCCGCGATCCGCAACCTGATCCGCGAGAACAAGATCGCGCAGATGTACTCGTCGATCCAGACCGGCCAGAACGTCGGCATGCAGACGCTCGACCAGTGCCTCGCCGACCTCGTCCGCCGCAACGTGGTGTCGGCCACCGAGGCCCGCATCCGCGCGCAGAACAAGGACAATTTCGCATAACGGCACACGGCCGGCCGCAAGGCGCGCGGCCGACGCCCCCATGGCCCGACGGCGCCCGCCCCGCGGCGGCCGGTCGGAAGCGCAACAGGCCGCCGGCGACCGCCGGCGCCAGGAGTTGGAACGATGGAACGCGACCAGGCCCTCAAGTTCATGAACGATCTGCTGCGGCTGATGCTGCAGAAGAATGGCTCCGACCTCTTCATCACCACCGGCTTTCCGCCGGCGATCAAGATCGACGGCCGCATCGTGCCGCAGTCCAATCAGGTACTGCAGCCGCAGCACACGGCCGAACTGGCGCGCGCGATCATGAACGATCGCCAGGCCTCGGAGTTCGAGGCGCACAAGGAATGCAACTTCGGCATCTCCCCCTCCGGCATCGGCCGCTTTCGTGCCAACGCCTTCGTGCAGCAGGGGCGGGTCGGCCTGGTGCTGCGCACCATCCCGCAGCGCATCCCCAAGTTCGAGGAGCTCGGGCTGCCGCCGGTCCTGACCGACATCGCCCTCACCAAGCGCGGCCTGGTGATCTTCGTCGGCGGCACCGGCACCGGCAAGACGACCTCGCTGGCCTCGATGGTCGATTACCGCAACGAAAACACCTACGGCCACATCATCACGATCGAGGATCCGATCGAGTTCGTGCACGCGCACAAGAACTGCATCATTTCGCAGCGCGAGATCGGCGTGGACACCGAGTCCTGGGAGGCGGCGCTGAAGAACACCCTACGCCAGGCGCCCGACGTGATCCTGATGGGCGAGATCCGCGACCGCGAGACCATGGACTACGCGATCGCCTTTGCCGAAACCGGCCATCTCTGCCTCGCCACGCTGCACGCCAACAGCGCCAACCAGGCCATCGACCGCGTCATCAACTTCTTCCCCGAGGACCGGCGCCAGCAACTGCTGATGGACCTGTCGCTAAACCTGCGCGCCATGGTGTCGCAGCGCCTGCTGCCGATGAAGGACCGCAAGGGTCGCGTGCCGGCGGTCGAGGTGCTGCTCAACTCGCCGCTCATTTCCGATCTGATCTACAAGGGCGACATCCCGGCGATCAAGGAGATCATGAAGCGTTCGCGCGAGCTGGGCATGCAGACCTTCGACCAGTCGCTGTTCCAGCTCTACGAGGACGAGCTCATCACCTACGAGGACGCGCTGCGCAATGCCGACTCGATCAACGACCTGCGCCTGCAGATCAAGCTCAACAGCCGCCACGGCGAGCAGGACCCGGGCTCCGGCCTGCAGAATCTCGGCATGCTCTGAGCCCGCGCCCGGCGCTCAGCCTGCCGCCCTGTCCGGCGCCACGCGGCTGCGGTTGCTGCCGCTCACCATGCGGTATTCGTACAGCCGGCACTCGAGCGCGCCGTTGAACAGCGGCGTGCGCCGGCTCGCCTTGAGACCGATGAGCTTGGGCAACTGCGGGTCCGCGCTGAAGAAATAGCAGCGCCAGCCGCCCCAGCTGCGCTTGAGCGCATCGCCCAGGCGCGGGTAGAAGGCGGCGAGCTCTTCCGTCTCGCCCAGGCGCACGCCATAGGGCGGATTGGCGACCATCACCCCCTCGGCCGCCGGCGGCCGGCGCTCGAGCAGGTCGGCGCGCTCGAGCTGCACGCAGTCGGCGAGCCCGGCCGCCTCGAGGTTGACGCGGCTGCGCCGCACCCATTCGCCGACCACATCCGAGCCAAACACCGCCAGCGCCCGGGACGGCTGGCGCCGGCGCTCGGCCGCCGCCCGCACGCCCGCCCAGCCCGCGCGGTCGTGGTGGCGGAAACGCTCGAACGCGAAGCCGCGCCCCAAGCCCGGCGCGATGTCGAGCGCCATCTGCGCGGCCTCGATGAGGAAGGTGCCGCTGCCGCACATCGGGTCGAGCAGCGCCTCGCCGGGCTGCCAGCCGCTCAGGCACAGGATGCCGGCGGCGAGGTTCTCCTTGACCGGCGCCTCCACCGCGGCCGGCTTGTAGCCGCGCTTGTAGAGCGGCTCGCCCGAGGTGTCGATGTACAGGGTGACGGTGTCCGCGGTGAGGAAGACGTGGATGCGCACCCCCGGGTTCGCGGTGTCCACGCTCGGCCGCTTGCCGGCCACGGTGCGGAAGTGATCGCACACCGCGTCCTTCACGCGCAGGGTGATGAACTCCAGGCTCTTCAGCGGGGACTTCTGCGCGGTGACGTAGATGCGGATGGTGTCATCGGCGGTGAACCATTTCGCCCAGGTGACGCTGTAGGCCAGCTTGTAGATGTCGATCTCGGCCCGGTAGCGCCCCTGGGCGACGCGCCACATCACGCGCGTGGCGAGCCGGCTTTCGAGGTTCGCGCGCTGGCAGGCCGTCCAGTCGCCCTGCCAGCTCACCCCGCCATGCAGCGCGCGCAGCTCGCGCCCGCCCAGGCGCTCGAGTTCGGCAGCGAGCAGGGCCTCGAGTCCGCGCGGGCAGGGGGAGAAGAACACTTCGGCCATGAGCGGCTCCGTTTGCCGGTAAGGCCAGCATTGTAGCGCCCGCTCCGCTGCGCACCGCCGCGCCGCGTGCCTGGCGCACGACAAGCAGCCCGCCGCGCCCGCCGGCATCGCCGAGACATATTGTTCGAAGCAAGCGCAATGTATTATTCCGGGGCAATTCGCGATGACCCCCAGGAAGAACAACGCTGCTCGATTTGCATATCCAGGAACCGCCATGCAGGCCTGCCCTCCCGAATCAGCGCGACCGGCGCGAACCCGCGCCACCCTGCTCGGTCTTGCGCTCGCGGCGTGCTGCAATGCGGCGCTGGCGCAGGACGTCATCTATGTCGTGCGCCCCGGCGACAACCCCTGGAACATCACCGAGCGCTACCTGAAGAGCATCGACTACTGGCCACGCATCCAGGACTACAACCGCATCGTCGACCCGCTGGCGATTCAACCCGGAACACGGCTGCGTACTCCCGTCGCCTGGATGCGTGGCGACAGGGGCACGGCACGCGTGCTCGACGTGCGCGGCACGGTCGAGCGCTGGGTCGACGGGACGATGGCGCCGCTCGCGGCGGGCATGACGCTGGCGCCGGGTACGCACCTCCGCAGCGGCGCCGATGGCAGCCTCACGCTCGAATTTGCCGACGGTAGCCGCAGCCTGGTGGGCAACAACACCGAGCTGCGCCTCGATGAGATACGCCGGTTGAGGGCCTCGGGCGCGCAACAGGTGCACATCGAACTGCAGCAGGGCCATGTCGAGAGTGCCGTCACCCCTGGCAAGCGCAGCGGGGGGCGGTTCATGATCCAGACTCCGGCGGCGGTGGCGGCGGTGCGCGGGACCGACTTCCGCGTCAGCGCCGAGGCCGATGGCGTGCGCGCCGAGACCCTCGAAGGCGAGGTGGCGTTGCGCAACAGGCGCGGCGAGACCCGCCTGCCGGCCGGCACCGGCACCTTCAGCGCGCGCGGTCGCGCGCCCGAGAAGGCGTCGGCGCTGCTGCCGGCGCCCGAGCTCGAGGCCCTGCCCGAGCGCCTCGAGCGCGTCCCCTTCCGGGTGCCGATTGCGGCCGTCGAAGGGGCCCGCGGCTACCGCACCCAGATCGCGCCGCTGACGGGCTTCAGTGCCATCGTCTCCGACCGCAGCGGGGCGGAAGCGGCCGTGCTCGGCCATGCCGGGCTCGCCGATGGCAGCTATCGCCTGCGCGTGCGCGCCATCGACGGCCGCGGCCTCGAAGGCGTCGACGCCGAGCGCAGCATCGTCATCGACGCCCGTCCCGAGGCCCCCTTCCCCCGCCTGCCGGCGCCCGACGGCTTTGCCACCGACGAAGGCGTCGCCTTTGCCTGGGCGGCCAACGCCGAGGCCGAGCGCTACCATTTCGAGCTTGCGCGCGACGCCCACTTCGAGGACCGGGTGCTGCAGCGCGACGACCTCACCGCGCCAGGCCTGGTGCTGGACGAGGCGCTGGCCGCCGGCGACTACTTCTGGCGCATCGCGGTCAGCACCGCCGCCGAGGGGCGCGGGCCGTTCTCCGACGTGCAGCGTTTCCGTCGCCCACCGCCCGGCCCGGCGCCCGAGGCACCGGAGATCGACGGCGACACCCTGCACCTGCGCTGGCGCGCGGGCGACGGCGCGCAGCGCTATCAGGTGCAACTGAGCAGCGCGGCCGACTTCGCTGCCCCCGAGTACGAACTGGACACCCAGGCCGCCGAGTTGCGCATCGCCACGCCAGCCGCGGGCGTGTGGCATGTACGCATCCGCAGCCAGGAAACGGGCAGCCCGCCCGGCCCCTGGGGCAAGGCGCAACAGATCGAGGTGCCACACACGCACTGGCGCGCGTTGCTGATCCTGCTGCCCCTGCTGCTGGCGCTATGAAACCGGGCAGGCGCCAGGGGGGCATGCTCGGTGACCGCGGCGCCTGGTTGCTGGCGGGCCTGTTCGCCAGCCTGCTCGTGCTGCCGGGCTGGAACGGCCTGAAGCGCCTCGACCTGCTGCTGTACGACACGATCGAGCCCGTTTTCCGCGCCGCCGCGCTGGCTCCGGCGTCGACCGTGGTCGCGATCGACGAGGCCAGCGTCGACGCGCTCGGGCGCTGGCCGTGGAACCGCAGCGTCCATGCCGAGCTCATCGACGGTCTGACTGCGGTCGGCGTGTCGGCGATCGGGATGTCGATCCTGTTCCCCGAGCCCGCACCTGGTGACGCCCAACTCGCCGCGGCCATGAAGGCCTCGGGCCGGGTGATCCTGGCGCTGGCGCCGCGCGCCGCCGATGGCGGGGCCAAGACCGGAGCAATCGCAGAGCTGTTGCCCAACCCCTTGCTACGCGCCAGCGCCGCCGGCCTCGGCCACGTCGACGTCGAACTCGACGCCGACGGCCTGGTCCGCCGCACCTTCGCCCGCGCCGGCAGCCCCAGCCCGAGCTGGGACTCACTCGCGCTCGCCACGCTGAAGCGCGCGACCGGAAACGAGCTGCGCAACGGCGCGAGCCTCAATGCGCAACAGCCGGCATGGCTGCACCGGGTCGCGTACCAGCCTGGCTGGGTACGCGCGGACGAGCTGCTGCTGCCCTTCCCCGACGCCGCCAGCAGGCCGGAACAGCGGTCGTATTTCACCCTGCTGAGCCAGCCCGAGCGCGTCCACGAACTCGCGGGGCGCGCCGTCTTCGTCGGCGCCACCGCCGGCGGCATCGACGCCGGACTCGCCACGCCGAGCTCGCCCCAGGGCCAGCTGATGGCCGCGGTCGAGTTCCACGCCCGCGCCTTCGAGGCGCTGCGCAGCGGTCTCGTGTACCGCAGCGCCGACACTGGTCTTGTGCTCGGTTTCAGTCTGTTCTTCGTCGCGCTCGCGGCCCTGATCCAACCCCGCTTCGGCCTGCGCGGCGCACTCGTGCTCGGCGGCCTGTGCCTGTTGCCGCCGCTCGCCAGCGGTGCAGCCCTCCATGGGCTGCGCCTGTGGATTCCCCCGGCAGGGGCGCTGGGCGCCCTGCTGCTGGGCACACTGCTGTGGCTGCTGCACTTCCTCGAGCGCACGCGCGGCTCGCTCGCTCGCGCCCGCCTCGATGCCGATGCCACGCTGCGCTCGATCGCCGACGCCGTGCTCACGATCGACGAGGACACCCGCGTCGTGCTGCTCAACCCGGTCGCCGAGACCTTCACGGGACTGGACCTGCGCGCGGCCAAAGGCCGTCCGGTGGGCGAGCTGCTGCGCGACTTCACCGACCAGGCCCCGCTGGTCGTGGACACCGTGCTCGGCTGCCTCCAGCATCGCCAGGCCATCCGCCGGCCCGAACCGATCCCCTGGCAAGGCCCGCAGGGCCGGCACTATGCGCTGCGCCTGACCGTCACCCCGGTGGGCGCAGCAGGCGACGGCGCCGTGCTCGTGCTCAACGACATCACCGAGACCCTGGCCATCACCGCACGCCTGCAGCACGAGGCCACCCACGATCTGCTGACCGGCCTGCCGAACCGTGCCCTGCTGATGGACCGCCTGCGCCAGGCGCAGGCCCATGCCCAGCGCCGCGGCAGCCTGGTGGCGCTGCTGTTCGTGGACCTCGACCGCTTCAAGCGCATCAATGACAGCCTCGGCCACGCCGTCGGCGACCAGGTGCTGCAGGTCGTGGCGCAGCGGCTGACGGCCTCGGTGCGCAGCGGCGACACGGTGGCGCGCTGGGGCGGCGACGAATTCATCATCCTGATGGACAACCTGCACGACCGCGGCGACGTGGTGGCGGTCGCGGACAAGCTGCTCGAACTGCTCGAGCGCGAAGTCGAGACCGAAGGCGCCACCGTCCTCGTGCTCTCCTGCAGCATCGGCATCAGCGTCGGACCGGCCGACAGCGCCGACGCCGATGCCCTGCTGTCGATGGCGGACAAGGCGATGTATCGCGGCAAGCTCGAGGGCGGCAGCCGCTACACCTTCTACTCGCCCGAGATGAACACCTGGTCGCGCGAGCGCCTGGGCATGGAGGCCGCGCTCCGCCATGGCCTCAGCAACGGTGAATTCGAGCTCTTCTACCAGCCGCAGATCGACATCAAGAGCGGTCGCCTGGTCGGCCTGGAGTCGCTGCTGCGCTGGCACCGGCCGGGCAATGGCGTGGTCCGCCCGGATGTGTTCATCCCTGCCGCCGAGGAGAGCGGCATCATCCGCAACCTGGGCGAATGGGCGATCCACGAGGCCGCCCGCCAGGTCGCACGCTGGAGCGCCGAGGGCCTCGATGCCGTTCCGCTCGCCGTCAACGTGTCGGCGCGCCAGTGCTCGGACATGGGCATCGTCGACACCATTCGCAGCGCGCTCGGCGACAGCGGCCTGGACCCGAGGATGCTCAAGGTCGAACTCACCGAATCGACCGCGATGGGTGAGGGCGAGCGCGTCGCCGAGTTGCTGCGCAGCATCCACGGCCTGGGCGTCGGCGTGGCGGTGGACGACTTCGGCACCGGTTACTCCTCGCTGTCGCTGCTCAAGCGCTTCCCGATCTCGGAGCTGAAGATCGACAAGAGCTTCGTCGGCGACATCAGCGACGACAGCGACGATGCCGCCATCGTGCGCGGCACCATCGCGCTGGCCCACGGCCTGGGCATGCGGGTGGTGGCCGAAGGCGTCGAGACCGAGGAGCAGTTGCGCTTTCTCGCACGCTACCGCTGCAATGTCGCCCAGGGCTTCCTGTTCGCCCAGCCGCTGCCCGCCGGCGAGATCTGCCCCTGGCTGCGGATGCCGCCTGCGCATGCGATGCGCGCCATCCGCAGCGCGCAAGGCACGCACTGAGCACGAAACCGGCGCCGGAGAAAACGCGACCTCGCGCGGGCACGGCCCGTGCGAGGTCGAATGTGCCGGACCCGAGGGAGGGTTGGAGCAGGCCCGGACAGGGAGAGAAGCGCGTGTCGCCCTACGGCCGTCCCGACTTGCCGGCCTTGATATCGCGATACCAGAGCTCGTGGTGCTCCTTCGCCCAGGTCTCGTCCACGTAGCCGGTCTTCATCGACTGGTAGGCATCCTCGACGCCCAGGGTGCCCATGTAGATGTGGCCGAAGGACAAGGCCAGCAGCAGGATCGCCCCGATCGAGTGGACGATGTTCGCCGTCTGCATGTCGGCCCGCGTCCAGTCGCCGAGATTGGGGAAGTCCAGGATCAGGCCGGAGATCGCCACTGTCAGGCCGAGAAAGGTGACACCGATCCAGAACCAGGTCTTCTCGCCGAAGTTGAAGCGCCCCGACGGCACGTGGCCACCGTCGAGCACCCCGCCCGCACGCCGAATCCACACCGCGTCGATCGCCTGCCAGACGTTGTCGCGCAGGAAGGTCAGGATCATCAGCAGCACGAACACCCCGAAAACCGGGCCGACGTAGTTATGCACCGCCTTGCCGACCTCGAGCAGGGCCGCGAGCACGCCGTGACCGAAGACCGGCAGCAGCACGTGCTTGCCGAACAGGATCGCCACGCCGGTCACCGCCAGTAGCAGGAAGGTGATGGCCGTCCCCCAATGGACGAAGCGTTCGAAACCGGAGAAGCGCTTCATCAGGCGCCCGGTGCGCGGCTCCTGCAGCTTCATCGTGCCCTTCACCAGCCAGAACAACAGGATGGCAGCCGGGACGACGATCAGCAGCCAGCCGCCGTACTCGGTGATCGGGCCGTTGCGCAGCTGGCGCCAGGTGTTGCCCTCGCTCTGGATCAGCACACCCGCTTCGGGGCTGCGCACATTGGTGGTGTGCTCCTCGCCCGAACGCACCGCGCGCCACACCGGTGCGTTGTTGAGCGGGCGCTCCTGCTGGCGTTCGACCTGGTCCTGCGCCGAGCTGCCGGGCGGGCGCTCGGCCGCCTGCAGCGGCAGCGCCAGCAGCCACAGCGTCAGTGCGAGCAACAGCAGGGCGAACGGCCCCATCTGCCGGCTCGGCCGCCACCGCATCGAGAATTCACTCATGGCGCTCTCCTCACTGGATGCGGTTGTACTCGGACTGGCCGCGTGCGCGCTCCCTGAGCGCCTTTTCCCAGGCCTCGCGGTCGCCGTTGAACGCGCCACCCTCCCAGGGCCGGGTATCGGTCTTGCCACTGTACTGGCCCTGCTCGTACACCGTGACCTGAGGCACCTCGCTGCAGGCGGCCAGACCGCCGAGCAGCCCGCTCGCCACGGCAAGCAGCGTCAGCCGCTTCAGTATTGGCGTGCTCATGACCGGCCCTCCCGCTTGCGCTCCTGCTTGCGCTCGCCGCCGCCATAGGCGGCATCCCAGCCCCACACCTCGGCACCCGTGCCACGGCGCAGCACCCGCTCGCGGAAGATGTCGGCCACGACGTTGGCATCGCCGGCGATGAGCGCCTTGGTCGAGCACATCTCGGCGCACAGCGGCAGCTTGCCCTCGGCCAGGCGGTTGGAGCCGTACTTGTCGTACTCGGCCTGCGAGCCGGTTTCCTCGGGACCGCCGGCGCAGAAGGTGCACTTGTCCATCTTGCCGCGCGCGCCGAACGCGGCCTGGCCATTGGGGAACTGCGGCGCGCCGAACGGACAGGCGAAGAAGCAGTAGCCGCAGCCGATGCACTTGTCCTTGTCGTGGAGCACCACGCCGTCTTCGGTCTTGTAGAAGCAGTCGGTCGGGCATACCGCCATGCAGGGCGCGTCCGAGCAGTGCATGCAGGCGACCGAGATCGAGCGCTCGCCCGGCACGCCGTCGTTCATCGTCACCACCCGGCGGCGGTTCACCCCCCAGGGCACCTCGTGCTCGTTCTTGCACGCGGTGACGCAGCCGTTGCATTCGATGCAGCGCTCGGCGTCACACAGGAATTTCATGCGTCCCATCGTATTGTCTCCTCGCCCTTAAGCCTTGCTCACGCGGCACAGGGTGGTCTTGGATTCCTGCATCATCGTCACCGGGTCGTAGCCATAGGTGGTGGCGGTGTTGACCGCCTCGCCACGCACGATCGGTGCCGCGCCCTCGGGGTAGAACTTGAGCATGTCCTCGCCCTGCCACCAGCCGGAGAAGTGGAAGGGCAGGAACACGGTGCCCGGCGCCACCCGCTGGGTGACCTGGGCACGCACCTTGAGGCGGGCCTTGGTCGGCGACTCGACCCAGATGTATTCGCCATTGCGGAAACCGGCGTCGTTGGCGTCCTTGGGGTTCACCTCGGCGAACATCTCCTGCTGCAGTTCGGCCAGCCAGGGGTTGGAGCGGGTCTCCTCGCCGCCGCCCTCGTACTCGACCAGGCGACCTGAGGTCATGATCAGCGGGTATTCGCTGGAGATGTTCTTGACCTTGTCCTGCATCGACTTGTACAGCGTCGGCAGGCGCCAGAACTTCATCTTGTCGTCGTGGGTCGGGTACTTCTCGATCAGATCCGGACGCGGCGAGTAGATCGGCTCGCGGTGCAGCGGCACCGGGTCGGGGAAGTTCCACACCAGCGCACGCGCCCGGGCGTTGCCGAAGGGGTGGCAGCCGTGATTCTTCATCGCCACGCGGATGATCCCGCCCGACAGGTCGGTCTTCCAGTTCTTGCCCTCGGCCGCCTGTTTCTCGGCATCGGTGAGCTCGTCCCACCAGCCCAGCTTCTTGAGCAGCACGTCGTCGAACTCGGGGTAGCCCATCTGCAGGTCGGCGCCCTTCGAGGCCGAACCCTCGGCCGCCAGCAGCGACACACCGTCGCGCTCGACGCCGAAGTTGGCGCGGAAGTTGCCGCCGCCGTCCATGACGTGCTTGGAGGTGTCGTACAGGTTGGGCGTGCCCGGGTGCTTCATCT
This sequence comes from Thauera sp. WH-1, assembly GCF_047806685.1. Taxonomy (NCBI): domain Bacteria; kingdom Pseudomonadati; phylum Pseudomonadota; class Betaproteobacteria; order Rhodocyclales; family Zoogloeaceae; genus Thauera; species Thauera sp. WH-1. The sequence continues at coordinate 386,726 of NZ_JBLQGP010000002.1, read as the reverse complement.
CGGGGTTGCCGTAGCACGGCCAGGGCAGGCCGAAGTACTCGCCGTCGCAGGGGCCGCCAGCGGCCTTCAGCGTCTTCACGTCGAAGGTGTGCATGTGCTTCATGTGCAGCTTCAGGCGCTCGGGCGACTGGCCGCTGTAGCCGATGGTCCAGGTGCCGCGGTTGATCTCGCGCAGGATGTCCTCGATGTTCGGCTCGTCCCAGCCCTGGGCGTCCTTGTCGAGCTTGATGTTCTTCACCAGCTCGTCCGCCCAGCCGAACTTCTTCGCGAAGGCGTACATGATGGTGTGGTCGGGCTTGGACTCGAACAGCGGCTCGATGACCTTCTCGCGCCACTGCAGCGAGCGGTTCGAGGCGGTGCACGAGCCGACGGTCTCGAACTGGGTACAGGCGGGCAGCAGATACACGCCGTCCTTCCTCACCATCGCCGCCATCGACGCGGTGGCCGAGGGATAGGGGTCGATCACCACCAGGGTGTCGAGCTGCTTCATCGCCTCGACCATCTCGGCGCCACGCGTCTGCGAGTTGGGCGCATGGCCCCAGTACACCACCGCGCGCAGGTTGCTCGGCTGATCGATCAGCTCCTTGTTCTCGGTGACGCCGTCGATCCAGCGCGACACCGTGATGCCCGACTTGGTCATCAGCTCTTCCGAGGCGTAGCGGCTCTTGACCCACTCGTAGTCCACGCCCCACACCGCGCACCAGTGCTTCCACGATCCGGCGGCGAGGCCGTAGTAGCCGGGCAGCGAGTCCGGGTTGGGGCCGACGTCGGTCGCGCCCTGCACGTTGTCGTGACCGCGGAAGATGTTGGTACCGCCGCCCGACACGCCGACATTGCCCAGCACCAGTTGCAGGATGCACATCGCGCGCACGTTGGCGTTTCCCACCGTATGCTGGGTCTGGCCCATGCACCACACCACGGTCGAGGGCCGGTTCTTGGCCAGGGTCTCGGCGACGGTGAACACCTGCTCCTCGGGGATGCCGGTCACCTCCTGCACGCGCTCGGGCGTCCAGGTCATGATCTCTTCCTTGACCTTCTCCAGGCCGAAGACGCGATCGGCGATGTACTTCTGGTCTTCCCAGCCGTTCTGGAAGATGTGATACAGCAGGCCCCAGATGAAGGGAATGTCGGTGCCCGAGCGGATGCGCACGTACTGGTGCGCCTTCGCCGCCGTGCGCGTGAAGCGCGGGTCGACGACGATCATCTTGCAGCCGTTCTCCTTGGCGTGAAGCATGTGCAGCATCGACACCGGATGCGCCTCGGCGGCGTTCGAGCCGATGTACATCGCCGCCTTCGAGAACTGCATGTCGTTGTAGGAGTTGGTCATCGCGCCGTAACCCCAGGTGTTCGCCACCCCCGCCACCGTGGTGGAGTGGCAGATGCGCGCCTGGTGGTCGCAGTTGTTGGTGCCCCAGAAGGAGACGAACTTGCGCAGCAGATAGGCCTGCTCGTTGTTGTGCTTGGAGGAGCCGATCCAGTACACCGCGTCCGGGCCGGAGTCCGCGCGGATCTTGAGCAGGCGGTCGCCGACCTCCTGGATGGCCTGCTCCCACGAGATCTTCTGGTACTTGCCGTCAACCAGCTTCATCGGGTACTTCAGGCGGTGCTCGCCGTGACCGTGCTCGCGCAGGGCGGCGCCCTTGGCACAGTGCGCGCCGAGGTTGATCGGCGAGTCGAACACCGGCTCCTGGTGCACCCACACCCCATTGCGCACGATGGCGTCGGCGGCACAGCCCACCGAGCAGTGGGTGCACACGGTGCGACGCACCTCGGCTGCGCCCTCGCCACGAGACACGCCGGGTGCGGCGGCATCGGCGGCACCGATCAGGTTGTAGGGCAGTTGGGTAGCGATCGCGCCGGCACCGACGCCCAGGCCGGAGCGCTTGAGGAAGGCGCGGCGATCCATGGTCTGGCCCAGCGCTCGCGCGGCCGCGCCGCGCAGACGGCGCACGCCGCCCGCAGCGGCGGAGGATTTCTTCGTCAACATCGTGGTTTCCTCCTCAGACCCGTGCCGTACGGTAGTAGCTGCGCATGTGCGCACTCACACCCTGCTCCGCGGACTCGCGGCGCGCGGCCTCGACCGCCGGCGCAGTCTGCGCCACCGCCTGGCTGGCAGCGGCAGCCACGGCCGCGGCGCTCACCGCACCACCGGCCCCCACGGACCGCAGGAAGTTCCGCCGGGACAATTTCGTCGTCTCGTCTTTCATCATCGATCTCCCCCGCAACAAAGCATCGGCGTCGCCCCTCAGGCGGACGCCTCGAGCATGTCGAACGCCTCGCGCTCGATGTCCATGAAGGCCAGCAGCAGCGCGCCGACCCTCGCATAGAAATCCGCCCCCGGCGCCTGCACCAGTGCCCGCGCCAGGTCTGCGTACCAAGGCGCGATATGGCGGCCGAAGAAGGCGCGCTGGCGTTGCAGCCCGGCCTCGTCCGGCGCGGTCAGCACCAGGTGGCGCATGACTTCGGCGAGGGCAGCGATGTGATCCTCGGTTTCGGTGACCCCGGCACGACGGCCGAGGCCGAGCTCGACAAGGTCGGCGCGCAACTCGGCGAGCGGCTCCTCCTGCAGGAAACCGGTCAGGTACCAGGAGCCGTTGCACATCACCGCCGGCTTACCGATGCTGACGAAGAGCGCAGCGAACTCGTCGCCCACCACCTGCCGCGGCATCGCGGCCGCGGCCGCCCCGAGGGCGGCCCAGGCTTGCGGCAAGGCGCCGGCACCGGCGTCCGCACCGAGGGTCTGCCCAGCGCGGGCGAGCGCATCGAGCAGGGCGGCATCGGGCGCGGCATGCAGCAGGCGCGCGAGCAACGCGTAGTGCTCGGCACGGGCGCGGTCCTCGTCGGTCCAGCTGGGTTGGGACTGAATGGGGATGGCGGCAGTCATGCGGACAGGTCCCAGGCTTTCACGGCCGAATCCGAACTCGACTCGGCCTTCATCATGTCGATCACGCGGCAGTCGGCGCACATCCGCAGCCGCGCGCGCGCGGCCTCGGTGGCGAACATGGCATGGCCGGACAGACGGGCGATCATCGATTCGATCAGCGGCGCGGCACCCATCGCCTTGCCGCAGGCCGTGCAGTGGAACAGGTCGGCCTCGCGCAGCGCGCGGGCGCGACGCGCCTCGTCGCCCAGCAGCAGGCGGGGTTCGAGGGTCAGCGCGGACTCCGGACAGGAGGCGACGCACAGGCCGCACTGCAGACAGTTGCGCTCGATGAAGTCGAGCCGGTAGCTGTCGGTCGCGGCGCGCAAGGCCCCCGCGGGACAGGCGCCGGTACAGGCCATGCACAGCGTGCAGACGTCGGATGCCCTGACCTGGCCGAAGGGCGCGCCGGCCCCGAGCGCGATCGCCACCGGCAGGCCGGCCGCCGTCGCGGCCGCCGGTGCCTGCTCGAGAAGATGGCGCAGGGCGAAGTCGAGCGTCTCGCGTTTGTTCGGCAACAGACGGAAGCGCGCCGGCGCCGCGCCCCCGGTGGCGGGCGCCCACGACCACAGCGTCGTCTCCAGCGCTGGCCAGTCGTCGGCATCGGCCTCGATGATGCGCAGGTGCTCGCCGGCATAGCCAAGCGCGGAAAGAATGGTCTGGCCATGGCGAGCCTGGGCCTTCAGCGGCGCCGCATCATGGCTGCCGGCGGCCAGCACCGCCACCTGGCAGGCGCCCAGCGCCAGGCTGCCGAGCATCAGGTCGAGCCCGACCGCGTCCGCGCTCCACATCTCGACCGGGATCACCCGTGCTGGCAGCCCGCGGCCGCGGCGGGCGAGGCGGCCGATCGCCGCCGTGCCGGCCTCGGCAGAGTGGAACAGCACGCAGGCGTCCCTGCCGCCGGCCTCGGCGTAGCGGGCAAGCAGGGTCTTCACGCGCTGGCCGAGGTCGGTCACGCGCGGATACTGGAAGCCGAGCGCGCCGGACGGACACACCGTGCTGCAGGTGCCGCAGCCCTTGCACAGGTAAGGATCGACTGCGATCACGTCGCCGCTGGAGCGGATCGCCTCGGTCGCGCAGACCTCGATGCAGTTGCTGCAGCCCGCCTTCTGCGCGCGGCTGTGCGCGCACAGGCCTGCGTCGAAGGCGACATAGCGCGGCTTTTCGAATTCGCCAACGAACTCGCCGAGCGCCTGCACCGCCAGCGCCTGCTCGAAGGGGTCACGCCTGGGCGCGGCATAGCCGTCGGGCAGCTCGACACGCTTCATCAGCGGTTCGGCCGACAAATCCAGCACGAGGTCGAAGCGCTCGCTGCGGGTGGTCTCCTTGCGCGCGAAATCGATCGCGCCGATTTCGCCACACGCAGTGACGCAGGCGCGGTGGCTGCGACAGGCCTCGAGATCGACCTGCAGATCGACGCCGATCGCCCCCTCGGGACAGGCCCTGACGCAGGCGTTGCAGCGCACGCACAGCTCGAGGTCGATCGGATTGTGCTGCTCCCAGGCCAGCTCGAAGGCGCCCAGATGGCCGCCGAGCCGCAGCGGCCGGCCGGACCACACCGGGTAGGCGTTGCGCGCAGGCAGCTCCACCTCCGCGCTGCGCCGGGTGATCAGCACCGCCGGGTCGAAGCTGCCCGCGAGGCGCTCGGCCCAGCCCAGCGCGACGCCCGCCTCGCCGATGATCAGCAGGCTGCGGCCTGCCTTCATCTGCACGGCGGGCACCGGGTCGGGCTCCGGCAGCGTGGTCGCGGCCGCGATCAGCGCGGCGAGCTTGGGCGTGACCCCCGTGGGCGCGCTCGCCGTGGCCGATGCAGCGTCGGCCGACCAGCCGGCGTTCTCGCGCAGGTTGAAGAAGTGAATGCGCTCGGCCGCCGGACGGCCGCCAGCGGGCGTCCCGGTGGCGTCGGCAAGCTCGGCGAACAGCGCCGTCTCCTGCGTGCAGGACACGAAGACTTCGCGCCCGGCGGCGAGGTCGTCACCGATCAGCGGCAACTCGCCCGCACACAGGGCGTGATGACAAGCGACGGTGGCGCCGGCAGCGGCAAGCTGTTCGGGGTCCAGCGTGAAACTGCGATTGCAATCGCACAGGCGGATCTGCTTTTGCGAGTCGGGCATCGATGCATCCAATGGAGTTGCTGTTAAAAAGCATTCATCGGACCAGAACATGGAGAGCCAGACGCCGCCGATCCGACCAAAAGAACCGAGTAACCGCCCCCTCAAGGGGCATATCGAGACAAATTGTCCAGAGCGTCCCGTTTTATACCGCTATCCGGCTCACCCCGCCCGGCCGGCGGGCGAGCGCGCCGGGGGCGTATCGGCAGACTGCCCGCCGGCCAGCGGGTCCGCCGCTGCCAATTCCGCGGCGTCGCGCGCCGGCGCCGGCGCAGCGGCCTCGCGCAGCTCGGCGGCGTCCTGCGTACCGGCATCGGCCGCCTGCTCCCTGGCGCTGCCCTGCTCCCTGGCACTGCCCTGATCCGTAAGGCTGGCCTGATCCGTATTCGCGCCGGCGTCGGCGAGCCACTCGCGCGCGTGCTTGAGCTTCTCCATCAGCGCCGGCGGGATCGGGTCGGCGAGGTTGTAGTCGTCGATGTAGACGTCGAGACCATCCATGCGGTTGAAGTGCGGATCGGCAAAAAGCTTCTGCAGCGCCCGGCGACGCAAGGTCTCGCTCACCTCCTCCTTCAGGAAGGCGCTGAAGTCCGACGCCAGGCTCAGCGTCTCCACCGGCGGCAAGGCGGCTTCGGTGACGACCTTCGCCGCGGGCGATGCGGGATGCGCGCCGACCTCGCCCGCGGGCAGCGTGCCGGCCGCGTCCGCGGCGGCCGTCGACACGGCCCCGGCCGCCACCGGGTTTGGCGCCGTCGCGGCGGCAAGGCCGGCTGCCAGCTTGCGCCGCGACCAGCGTGCGAGAAAGCCGCCACTCATTGCCGCCTCCGGTCCTGGGCGAGCGGATCGTTGCGTCGCACCTTCTTGCGTGGCGCGGGCTTGTAGTGGGTATTGACGAAATCGCCCACCCAGTCGGCGATCTCGCGTGACATCGGCACCCCGTCGACCTGTTCGCCCGAATCCAGCCAACGCGCCGCCTCACCGTAGCTCGCCGACACCGCCGCCGGCAGCGCCAGCTCGCCTTCCTTGCGCCACATCACGAACACCTTGGGGATTGGCGAGCTCATGTTGAGGAAGTAGTTGTCGGCCTCGTCACGGAACAGCGCGATCGCAAAGCCCCCCACCCGCCACTGGCGGCGGTCCGGCTCGCTGACGATCTCGACCGGCGCCGGGTCGACGGCATCGAAGGCGGGCACCACGCCGACGGCCTCCCAGGCCTCGTCCACCCAGGGGTTGTTCAAGCGGCGACGCTCCATGATCACCGCGATCGGAAACTCGTTCATTGCCTTCCACCTGAATTGTCGTGAAGCGAATGCGGTCTACAGCATACGTCGCCCATCCCGCGGCGGCGAAGGCGAAAACCGCGCCGCCGCACGCCGGCGCGGCGAGTGCGTCGTGAGCGCGTGGCCACTGCGTCGCGCATCCATGGCGTGCCGCCGCCCACCCGACGGCCGGCTTGCCGCTACAATCCCCGCTCCGAGCGCCCTCATGCATCCGAACATCGAGCCCGCCATGAACGCCCCGCCGTCCCGCCGCCCCCTGCTGAGCCAGGCCAGCCGTCCGCTCACGGTCGAGATTCCCGCGCTCAACGAGCACGGCGACACCGTACCGACCTCGATCGCCGGCGAGCACCCGCTCACCCTCTACGTCGACAAGCGCGAGATCGTCACCCTGATGACGCTCGGCGCCGCGCCCGAGGCGCTGACCATCGGCTGGTTGCGCAACCAGCGTCTGGTCCGGAGCCTGGACGAGATCGCCGCCGTGCAGGTGGACTGGGACGTCGATGCGGTGTCCGTCACCACCCGCGGCGGCCTGCGCGATGCCGACCATAAGCTCGGCAGCCGCACCGTCACCACCGGCTGCGGCCAGGGCACGGTGTTCGGTGGGCTGATGGACGAGATCGACGAGATCCGCCTGCCGCATGAGCGCTCGCTCAAGCAATCGACGCTGTACGCGCTGATGGACGCGGTGCGCCAGCACGAATCGATCTACAAGCAGGCCGGCGCGGTGCACGGCTGCGCGCTGGCGCAGGCCACGCCCGCCGGCTGCGAGATCCTGATGTTCGTCGAGGATGTCGGCCGCCACAATGCGGTGGATGCCATCGCCGGACAGATGTGGCTCGATGGGCTGGAGGGCGCCGACAAGATCTTCTACACCACCGGCCGCCTGACCTCGGAGATGGTGATCAAGACCGCGCAGATGGGCATCCCCTTCCTGGTGTCGCGCTCCGGCCTCACCCACATGGGCTGGCAGATCGCGGCGCGAATCGGCCTCACCATGGTCGGGCGCGCGCAGGGCAAGCACTACCTGCTGTTTTCCGGCGCCGAGCGCTTCGAGCGCGACTGAACCGAGCCAGCGCCCCGGCCGCCCCCCCAATCGCCCCCCCAATCGCCCCCCAACCGACCCGCCACCGATCCGAGCCGATACGCATGCACGACATCCCCGCCGCCCCCTTTAGCCGTGCCGAGCAAGGCATCACCGGTGTGCTACTCGCCGGCGGCCAGGGCAGCCGCATGGGCGGCGTCGACAAAGGCCTGGTCGAGCTCGCGGGTCGGCCGATGGCCGCGCATGCGCTCGAGCGCCTCGCCCCCCAGGTCGATGAGCTGATCATCAACGCCAACCAGAACCTGGCAGCCTGGCAGGGCTTCGGCTACCCGGTGTTCGGCGACGACATCGGCGGCTTCGCCGGCCCGCTCGCCGGGCTGCATGCCGCACTGACGCGCGCCCGGCACCCGCTGGTCGCCACCGCCCCCTGCGACTCGCCCTTCCTGCCCGCCGACCTCGTCGCGCGCCTCGCCGCGGCCCTGCACGCCGCCGACGCCCAGCTCGCGGTCGCCAAAACCTTCGACCAGCCGCACCCGGTGTTCTGCCTGTGCCGGCGCGAGCTCGCCGACCACCTCGGCGCCTTCCTCGCCGGCGGCGGGCGCAAGATCGACCGCTGGTACGGCAACCTGAAGGTGGTGGAGGTCAGCTTCGACGACGAGGAGGCGGCCTTCCGCAACATCAACACCCGCGACGAACTGGCCGACGCCGCCAAGGATCTGCCCGCACGCCATGGCTGAAGCCCGCGGCACCGGCGCACCGGCGGCGCCCTGCGGGCAGGCGGCGGACACCGCGCCCGCCGCCTGCCTGACGGCGCGCGAGGCGGCGGCCTTCCTGCAGCTCAATGAGAAAAAGCTCTACGAGCTCGCCAACCGCCGCGACATTCCCGCCGCGCGCGTCGGCGGCAAGTGGCTGTTTCCGCGCGCCCTGCTCGAGGACTGGCTGCTTGAGCAGGCCCATGGCGGCGCCCTCACCGACCGCCTGCTGATTACCGGCAGCGACGACCCGTTGCTGGCGGCCACCACTGCCGCGCTCGGGCACGAGCTGGGCGCCGAAGGCCTGGTGGCCTACAGCCCCACCGGCACCCTCACCGGCCTCGAGTTGCTCGCCCGCCGCCGCGCCAACGCCTGCGCCCTGCACTGGGGTGGCGTCGAGCACAGCGCGCAGCAGCACGCCTTGCTGCTGCACCGCTTCGGCGCCAGCCGGCAGTGGGCGCTGGTGCGCCTGGCCCTGCGCGAGCAGGGCGTCATCCTGCGTCGTGGCCTGGAAGTGGACGGCCTCGAGACACTGGCCGCCTTCGACTACCGCTGGGCGATGCGCCAGGCGGGCGCAGGCTCGCGTCATTTCCTCGAATCCGCGCTGGCCAGCCGCGGCTTTGCCGCCACCGACTGCAGTGTCGTCGCCGAAGCGTACAGCGAACGCGAGGCGGCCGCCTTGGTCGCGCGCGAGGACGCCGACTGCGCGCCCGGCACGCGCGCGGCGGCGGCGGAATTCGGCCTCGGCTTCCTGCCCCTGGGCTGGGAGGCTTTCGACCTCGCCCTGCCGCGCGAGATCCTGTTCCGGCGCCTGTTCCAGGACCTGCTCGCCGCTCATGGCGATACGCGCTCGCAGACACTGGCGCGGCGCCTGGGCGGCTACGATCTGTCGCCGCTCGGACGCGTGCTCGGCCTCGACTGATCGCCCCTCGCCGGAAAGCCGTCGGCGCGCGCCCCTGCTTGCGCGCGCCGAACGGACGGCCTCGTCGCCGCCCCCGGTCGAACGCGGTCCGTCCTCAGTGCAGCTTGACGTGGGGCTCGGTGCGGCGCGTGATCATGCGCGCCAGGGTGTCGAGGGTGACCTTCACCCAGCCGTGCAGCGCGAGTTCGTGCATCTTGTACAGCGAGGTATACATCATCCGCGCGAACCAGCCCTCGATGAACAGGTCACCCTTGGTGAGGCCGCCCATCATGTTGCCGACCGTGCTGAACTCGCCGAGCGACACCAGCGAGCCCAGATCTCGGTAGCGGTAGTCCTGCACCGCCTTGCCCGCGATGCGGCGCTGCAGCTGTTTGTACAGGTGCGAGGCCTGCTGGTGCGCCGCCTGCGCCCGCGGCGGCACGAAGCCGTTCTTTTCCGGCCACGGGCAGGCGGCGCAGTCGCCCATCGCGAAGATGTCGTCGTCAGCCGTGGTCTGCAGCGTCTGCCGCACCACGAGCTGGTTGATGCGGTTGGTCTCCAGGCCATCGAGGCGGGACAGGAAATCCGCCCCCTTCACGCCCGCCGCCCATACCACCAGTTCGGCAGGCAGGATGCGGCCGTCGGCCAGGCGCACGCCATCGGCGAGCACCTCGGCGACCTTGGCCCCGGTGTGCACTTCCACCCCCAGCTTGCGCAGCAGGCGCTCGGTGGCCTGCGACAGACGCTCGGGTAGCGCCGGCAGCACGCGCGGCGCGGCCTCGATGAGGGCGAGCCGGATGTCCTTGTCGGCGTCGACACGGTCCAGCCCGTAGGCCACCACCTCGCGCGTGGTGTGGTGCAGTTCGGCCGCGAGCTCGACGCCGGTTGCACCGGCGCCGATGATCGCCACATGAAGTTGATCCGGACGCAGCGGCGCGCGCTGGGCATGAGCGCGCACGCAGGCGTTGACCATGCGCATGTGAAAGCGCCGCGCGTCGGCCACCGTCTCGAGCTTGAGCGCGTGTTCGCGCACCCCGGGGGTGCCGAAGTCGTTGCTCTGGCTGCCGACCGCGATCACCAGCGTGTCGTAGGGGAAGGTCCGCGCCGGGGTGACTTCCTTGCCGTCCTCATCGACGAAGGGCGCGACGTGCACCTCGCGCGCGCGGCGGTCGAGCCCGGTCATCTGCCCGATGCGGAAGCGAAAGCCATGCCAGTGCGCCTGCGCCAGGTAGGCCACCTCGTGATCGCCGATGTCCATGCTGCCGGCGGCGATTTCGTGCAGCTTGGGCTTCCAGATGTGGGTGCGCTTGCTGTCGATGAGCGTGACTTCGGCCTTGCCACGACGACCGAACTTGCGGCCGAGACGGGTGGCCAGCTCAAGGCCGCCGGCGCCGCCGCCAACGATGACGATCCGGTGTGGCTTTGCATCCATGGGCGTGTTCATCGATCGCTCTCTTCGCGAGATTTATAAAAAATATCGAGAATACCAGCAGACCTGAGGCCTTGTCTTTGCCAACGGTCGCACGAATGCAACAAAGTGCCCGGAAGGCGCGCCTCGCCTACAGATGGAGATGAGCGACGATGAAGTCCGCCACCTGCGCCGGGCCGTTGAGGTCGAGCCGTGGCAGCGACGTGGCGAGCGTGGCGTCGGTGGCAATGGCGACGATGTACGGGTCGTCCGGATGCAGCAGCGGCGCACCTAGCACTGCGCGATGCACCTCGATCTTGGGAATCGGCGCGCGCTTGAAACCCTCGACCAGCACCAGGTCGCACGGGCTGAGGTGGGCGAGCAGCTCGTCCAGCGTGGCCTCGGGGGCACCGCGCAGCTCATGCGTCAGCGACCAGCGCTGGCCCGAGCTGACCATCACCTCGCGGCAGCCAGCCTGCCGATGGCGCCACGAGTCCTTGCCGGCGTGATCGATGTCGAAGCTGTGGTGCGCATGCTTGACCAGCGACACCACCAGCCCGCGCGCGCTCAGCACGCCGATCACCTGCTCGACGAGGGTGGTCTTGCCGCTGCCGGACCAGCCGGCGAACCCGATCAGTTTCATCTTGCTGCGCTTTCCAGTGGGCTAAGGGAGTCACCCGCGCGGCCGCCTGCGGCCGCCGCCGATGCTTCATGACGATACTCGGGCTCGGCGCGCAGGCTGACCGTGAACGCGCTGCCCTGCCCGGGCGCGCTGTCGACCCTGATGCGCCCGCCGTAGCGCTCGACCAGGGTGTGGCTGATCGACAGCCCCAGCCCGGTACCCTGGCGCTTCTTGGTGGTGAAGAAGGGATCGAAGATGCGCGCCATGTCCTCGGTGGCGATGCCGCGGCCGCTGTCGCGCACGACGATGTCGACGCCCGCCGCCTCGGCGCGCGGGTCGCGATCCCGGGTCTCCAGCGTCAGCGTACCGCCCTCGGGCATCGCCTGCACCGCATTGACGATAAGGTTGATCAGCACCTGCTGCAGCTCCTGCGGGTTGATCAGCACCCGGCCGCGCGCGCCCAGCTGCTGCACCAGATGCACGTCGCGCCGTGACAGGTGCTGGCGAGTCAGCACCAGGCAGTCGGCCAGCGCGGCGTTCACATCCACCGTCTCGACGTAGCCGGCGAACTCGCCCGGGCGCGCGAACTGCAGCAGCTTGGTCACGATCAGGCGGATGCGGTTGACCTGCTCGTGGATCAGCCGGATCTCGTTGGCGACCGGCTGCGCCGCGGCACCGAGCTCGTCGCGCAGCAGGTCGAGGTTGCCCTGGATCACCGCGGTCGGGTTGCTGATCTCGTGCGCCACGCCGGCGGTGAGTTCGCCGATGGCGGCCAGCTTCTCGCTCATCACCAGACGGTGCTGGGCGGCATGCAGCGCCTCGTTGGCCGCCGCGAGGTCGGCCGTGCGCTCGGCCACCTTGCGGTCGAGCGAGGCGTTGAGCGCCTGCAGCTCGGCGCGCTGCGCCGCCTGGGCGTCGAGCAGGTGGTCGAACTCCGCGGCCAGGCGGCCGAGTTCGTCACGGCTGCCGACCCGCCCGACCCGGGCCTGGGCGTCGCCGCCCTCGAGGGCTTCGATGGTGGCATGCATGCGCTCGATGGGGCGGAAGATGCCGCGCGCCCAGTGCAGGGTCAACAGGGCGCCAGCGATGCTGATCAACAGCGACACGGCGCCGACGACGACGAAGGCGTTGCGCTTGGCGGCACGAAACGGCGCCTCGAGGAAGCCGACATAGAGCATGCCGACGCGTTCGCCACGGCTATCGAGCACCGGCTCGTAGCCCGACACGTACCAGTCGTTGACGACGAAGGCGGTCTCCAGCCAGGTCCGCCCGGCGCCGAGCACATGCGCGCGCACCTCGGCCGAGGCCCGCGTACCGAGCGCCCGCGCGCCTTCGAACAGGCGCACATTGGTGGCGATGCGGGCGTCGTCGAGAAAGAGCGTGGCGGTGCCGACACTGCCCTCGGGCAACGCGCCGTCGCGATAGACGATGGCGTTGATGGTGTCGACGAAGTCGAGATTGCCGTTGAGCAGCATACCGCCCTCGAGCACGCCGACCACATTGCCGCGCGCATCGAACACCGGCGCCGCGGCGTGGATGACCAGGCCGCGCACCTCCTCGCGGCGGGGGTCGGGCAGTGCGCGCTCGGTCGCGACCAGGGGCAGGCGCGCGCGTTCGGCCAACGCCGGCGACAGCGCCTGCAAGTGGGCCGGCCCGAAGCGCTCGATCGCACTGCCACCGCCGGCGCGCAGCGCGCGATCGACCATGGGCCAGTCGCCGCGTGCGCTGCCTGCGGCCACGCCGGTGGACGACTGCAGCACGCGCCCTTCGACATCGAGCAGGTTCAGGAAATCGAGGCCGAGTTGCGCCTGGCGCGCCGCCAGCAACGCGGCCACGGCCTCACTTTCGGTCGCCGCGGCCGCTGCAGGCGCGGTCGCGCGCGCCAGCGCGAGCGCCTGCGAACCCGCCAGGCCGCGCACGCCGCTGCCCACGCCGTCGATCACCCGCTCCAGATAGCCGTGCGCCGTCGCCAGGTCGCTGCCCACGCGCGACGACATCAAACGCTGGTAGTGGCTCTCTCCCCACCAGCCCAGCAGCCCCATGATGATCGGAAAACCGAGCATCAGCGGCGCCAGCACCAGGGCCAGCAGCTTGGCGCGCACCGACGCGCGCAGGCGCTCGACAAGCCGCCTCATGTCGGACGCGAGGCCAGCCCAGAAAAGCCGCTCATGCGCGCCGCTCCAGGCCCTGCAGCCGCGCACGCCGCCCCTCGTCCTCTTGCTGCCGGACACTCTCGGCCCACTCGGCGAACTTGCGCTCCAGCGTCTTGCGCGACACGCCGAGGCGGCGGGCCGCCTCGCTCTTGTTGCCCGCGCAGGCTTCGGTGACACGCTCGATATGGCGGCGCTCGAGCTCGGCGAGGGTGAGCTCGAGCTCGCCGGCGGGCGGCGGCGCACTCGCGGTCGTGACGGCGAAGGCCTCGGTCGCGAAGCTGCCGAGGATCATCGAGCGTTCGACGAAGTTGCGCAGCTCGCGCACATTGCCCGGCCAGGGATAGGCCTGCAGCCGGCTCACGACCTCGTGCGACAGCGGCAGCGGCGCGACCCCGAGCTCGACCGCCAGTTGCTGCATGAAGTGGCGCATCAGGTCGGGGATGTCCTCGGCACGCCGGCGCAGCGGCGGCATCGCGATATCGACCACGGCGAGGCGGTAGTAGAGGTCCTGGCGGAAGCGTCCCGCCAGGACCTCGGCAGCGAGATCCCGGTTGGAAGCGGCGATGATGCGCACATCCACCTGCAGCTCGCGCTCGGAGCCCACCGGGCGCACCTTGCGCTCTTCCAGCACGCGCAGCAGCCGCGTCTGCATCGCCAGCGGCAACTCGCTGATCTCGTCGAGGAACAGCGTGCCGCCGTGGGCGTAATAAAACAGGCCGTTGCGGCTCTCGCTGGCGCCGGTGAAGGCACCCTTGATGTGGCCGAAGAGCTCGCTTTCGATCAGCTCGGAGGCGATCGCCGCGCAGTTGACCGGCACGAAGGGCCGCTGCGCGCGCGGGCTGGTGTGGTGCAGCGCACGCGCGACGACCTCCTTGCCGGTGCCCGACTCGCCCAGCAGCAGCACCGTGCTGGGCATCTGCCCGACGCGGCGGATGAGGCCGCGCAACTGCTCGATCGCCGGCGAATGGCCGACCAGGCCGATCGGGTCGGCCGCCAGCCCGGCCAGCTCGCGCTTGAGCACGAAGTTCTCGCGCGCCAGCCGCGCACGCTCGAAGCAGCGCTTGATCGAGTTGAGAATCTGGTCGACACGGAAAGGCTTGAGGATGAAGTCGGAGGCGCCGCCGCGCAGCGCATCGATCGCGGTCTCCATGTCGGCGAAGGCGGTGACCAGGATCACGTCGCCGGTGTAGCCATGCTCGCGCAGCTCGTGCAGCCACTCGATGCCCGACTTGCCCGGCAGCGCGATGTCCAGGATCAGCAGGTCGAAGTGCAGCCGCGCCATCAGCGCCGCCGCATGCTCGGCATCGGCCACAGCCTGCACCATGCCGCAGCGGCGGGCGAGCGTGCGCTCGAGGAAGTGGCGCATGCCTTCCTCGTCATCGACCACCAGCACCGAATGCGCCTGCCAGTTGTACTCGGCCAGATCGACCGGCTTGTCCAGCGTCACTGCCGTCTCGTGCAGCATTTCGTCTCCCTCGGCTTGCGCCTTTGTCTCACATCCGGCCTCCCCGCCTCAGCCCCCGGTCAGAACGGCTTGAGGACGACGAGGAACACCACGACGAACAGCACCAGCACCGGGATCTCGTTGAACACCCGGTACCACACGTGCGACTTCGTGTTGCGCCCCGCGGCGAAGTCGCGCATCAGCCGACCGCAATACAGGTGATAGGCGACCAGCCCGATCACCAGCAGCGTCTTCACGTGCAGCCAGCCGCCGGCAAAGCCGTAGCCGAACCACAGCCACAACCCCAGGCCGATGGCGAGGAGGGCGAGCGGCGTCATGAAGCGGTACAGCTTCGCCTCCATCAGCGCGAGCCGCTCGCGGGTGGCCGCGTCCTCGACCATGGCGTGATTGACGAACAGGCGCGGCAGGTAGAACAGGCCGGCGAACCAGCTCACGACGAAGATGATGTGCAGGGCTTTCAGGGTCAGCATGTCGACGATGGATGTCCAGGATGCGTGAGAGAGGAAGCCGGCCCGCGCCGGCGATCAGGGCGCGTCGAACGCGGCCCTCATACGCCGGCCGGCGCTGCGCCGCGTGCAGCGGCGAGCCCGGCGGCGATCGTCGGATAGCGCAGCGGCAGGCGCAGTTCCCGCTTCAGCCGTCGGTTGTCGAGTCGGCGCGATTCGCTCATGAAGGACAGCGTCAGGGGCGACAACCGCTCGCCAATCTGGGCCCGCCCCAGGCGCGGCGGGCGGGCGAGGCCGAAGGCATCGGCGACGGCGTCGAAATAGTCGCCCATCTTCAGGTCCGAGTCGTCGCTGGCGTTGTACACGCGCCCGGCCGGGGCGCGGAACAGGGCCAGGCAGGCGAGGCGGGCGAGATCCTCGGCGTGGATGTGGTTGGTGTGCACGTCCTCGTCGGCCGCCAGCACGGGATCGCCGCGCCGCAGGCGCTCGAGCGGGAGGCGGTCGGCGGCGTAGATGCCGGGCGCGCGCAGGATGGCCACGCGAACCTGACGGCGGCGACCGAAGGCACGCAGCTGGCGCTCGGCATCGATGCGCCGGCGCGCGCGTGCGGTCTGCGCCCGGCAGGGCCGCGTCTCGTCCACCCAGGCGCCGCCACAGTCGCCGTAAACCCCTGTCGTACTTATGTATACGACCCCCTGTGGTAGACTTCGGCGCGCTTCGAGCGCGGCCAGCAGCCGCTTCATGCGCGGATCGCCGTCGCCGGCGGGCGGCGGCGGGGCAAAATGCAGCACGCCATCGGCGATGCCGGCCAGCCGCTTGAGGCTGCGCGCGTCGTCGAGGTCGGCCAGCAGCGGGATCGCGCCGGCCGCGCGCAGCACCGCACCGCCTTCTGCACTGCGCACGAGGGCAAGGACGCGAAAGCGGCGGGTCAGCCAGGGCAGCGCGCGCTGGGCAACGTCACCGCTGCCGACGATCAGGATTCTTTTCATCGAATGATTATCTCACGCACCATGAGCCACCGGATTTCACTGCAGCCCGGCGACCACCAGTTCGACGTCGCCGATGACCAGACCCTCCTCGAGGCCGCGCTCGGCGCCGGGCTGTTGTTGCCCCACAGCTGTCGCGACGGCGCCTGCGGCGCGTGCAAGGGCAAGGTCCTGGAAGGCCGGGTCGACTACGGCCGCCACGCCGATGGCGCGCTCACCGCGGCCGAGCGGGCCGAAGGCTACGCGCTGTTCTGCTGTGCCAAGCCGCTCACCGACCTGGTCGTGCAGGCGCGCAACGTCAGCCGTGCCGACGACATCCCGGTGAAGAAGCTGCCGAGCCGTGTGCAGAAGCTGCAGCGCCTGGCCGAGGACGTGATGCTGATCGACCTCAAGCTGCCAGCAAGCGAGAACTTCCAGTTCCGCGCCGGCCAGTACATCGACATCCTGCTCGCCGATGGCGCGCGGCGCAGCTTCTCGATCGCCAATGCGCCGCACGACGCCGGCCACCTCGAGCTCCACGTGCGCCGCATCGACGGCGGACGCTTCACCGGCCATGTGTTCGAGACCATGAAGGAGAAGGAGATCCTGCGCTTCGAGGGTCCGCTCGGCAGCTTCTGGTTGCGCGAGGACTCGTCGCGCCCGATCGTCATGGTCGCTGGCGGCACCGGCTTCGCGCCGATCAAGGGCCTCATCGAACACGTCCTTCACACGGGCCTGCAGCGCTCGATCACCCTGTACTGGGGCGCGCGCGAGCGCCCCGGGCTGTACCTCGACGCGCTCGCCCGCAGCTGGGAGGCGAGCCTGCCCGGCTTCCGCTACATCCCGGTGCTGTCCGACGAGAAGCCCGACAGTGCGTGGAGCGGTCGCCGCGGCCTGGTGCACCAGGCGGTGCTGGACGACTTTGACGACCTCTCCGGCCACGAGATCTACGCCTGCGGCGCGCCCGCGATGATCGACGCCGCGCGCAGCAGCTTCTGCAGCCGCCGCGGCCTGGCCGCGGACGCCTTCTTCGCCGACGCCTTCACCTTCGCCCAGCCGACGAACTGACCGCCACCCCGGAGCGCTCGATGAGCCAGACCACCCTGCTGACCCGCGAGCCGGTCGTCAACAAGAACCGCGCGATCACCGCCAACCGCATCATCGCCCACGGCCCCAACATCGCCTCGGTGGTCGAGGCGCTGTCGGCCCAGGCCGAGGTCTGGCCCAGCCACCACCCGGTCTTCGTCAGCGTCGGCCGTCTTGTCCCCACGCCCGAGCTGATGAACTGGGCCGTGCCGGACAATGCCGCCATCGAGATCCCGGCTCAGACGCTCGCCCACCCGCAGACGCAGGCCCTGATGGCGCGCCTGCAGGACGCCGGCGTCGGCATGTGCCTGACCTGGTACGCCCCCGGCACCGCCCTGCCCGCCGGCGTCGACTGGCGTTTCGTGCTGATGGACGGACGCCGCCACCCGACACCGGGCGGCGCGCCCGGACTCAGCCTGGCCTGGGGCCTGAGCGACATCAACGCCTTCCGCCAGGCGGTGAGTGCGGGCTTCGACGGCGCCTCAGGCTGGTTCTTCCTGCACGGCAATGCGCCGGCGAAGGCGCTCAGCCCCGGCCACGCGCAGATCGTGCGACTCCTCAATCTGGTACGCAACAACGGCGAGATCCGCGACATCGAGGCGGTGCTCAAGCAGGACGTGGCGCTGTCCTACAAGCTGCTGCGCTACATCAACTCGGCCGGTTTCGGGCTGATGTGCGAGATCCAGTCCTTCCGCCACGCGGTCAGCATCCTGGGTTATGACGCGCTCAACAAATGGCTGTCGCTGCTGCTGGTCACCGCCAGCCGCGACCCCAGCGCGCCGGCGATGATGCAGACCGCGATCGCGCGCGGCCGCTTCATGGAAGAAGTCGGGGCGGGCTACTTCGATGCCGGCGAGCGCGACAACCTGTTCATTACCGGCGCCTTCTCCTTGCTGCACGTGCTGCTCGGCACTTCGATGCAAAGCCTGCTCGACGAGATGAACCTGCCCGCCAACGTCAGCGAAGCGCTGCTCTACGGCCAGGGCGAATTCGCCCCTTTCCTGCAGCTCGCCCAGGCCTGCGAGAGCTTCGACGGCAGCGCGCTGGCCAAGGCGGCGCAGGCCCTGCATCTGCCTTACGAACGCATCAACCGCGCGCAGCTCGTCGGCCTGAGCTTCGCCGACAGCCTGCAGGCCTGAGGAGGCCGGGCGCCCGCCCGGAAAGCTGCTGCGGCCCGCCGACTGCGTCACGTCCGGCAATCCCGTGCGGGGCTAGAATCCGGATTCCGGGCCCGCTGCCCTGCCTTGAGCGCCGTATGCTTCCTGCCACCTTCAGCGCCTTCGAGCTCCAACCCGTGCCGGATGGGGCCTCCACCATCCTGCGCCTGCTCGCGGCCCAGTCGCCCAACTGGCCGGAGGTCGCGCTCGTTGCCGCGCGCGATCCGGCGCTCAGTCTGGCACTGCTGGTGGCGCAACCGCTCGCCGAGGGCGAACTCGACGCAGGCCTGAACGCCGCCCTGCGCCGCCGCCTGGAGCGCATCGGCACCGACCTGCTGCGCGCCTGGCTGCTCGGTCTGGGCCATCGGGGCCCGCAGGACGGCGCCCACGCCGCCGACGTCGCCCTGTTGCGTGCCGAATGCGCCCTCCACCTGGCCATCGAGTCCGCCTACCCCCGCCCCGACGAAGCCTATCTGGGCGGACTGTGGCGCGGGCTCGTCGGAGCAGCCGCCTGCAAGGACGGCCGCCGGCCCGCGTTCACCAGCCTGATCCACGACTGCGGCCTGCCTGCCAGCCTGGCCGACGCGCTCGAGCTCGAAGGCCTGCTCGACGAACAGCTCGCCGGCGCCCACCCGCTGCTGCGCCTGATCGAAGCGGCCGAGCTGCTCGCACGCGACAGCTGGCAGGTCGAGCTCACGCGCGTGTCCCGGCTCTGTGGCCTGCAATACGACACCCTGCTGAGCCTGCGTACCGACGTCGGCTACATCGTCTCCGGTCACGCCAGTTATCCGCCGCCCGCCGCCCTCGCCGCCGGCCTGGCGCCCGCGTCCGCACGCCTGGCCGACGACCCCTACCGCAGTGCCGGCATGCTGGGCCTGCTCACCGCCGCCTTCGTCGACCTCGACGGCCCGACGGTCAAGGAGCGCCTGCGCCTGGCCTGCCCCCTGTTCGGGCTGCACACGCCGCCCGTGCTGCTCGGTGCCGACAGCGCCGGCCTGCTGCGTCCGCTGCTGGAGGACGGCGCCGGCAGCATCGGCGCACTGATCACCGAACTGCGCCTGCGCGTCGACGACGAAGCGAGCTGTATCGCACTGTGCGCACGCAGCGAGCATCCGACGTCCTTC
Organism: Thauera sp. WH-1; assembly: GCF_047806685.1. Classification (NCBI taxonomy): domain Bacteria; kingdom Pseudomonadati; phylum Pseudomonadota; class Betaproteobacteria; order Rhodocyclales; family Zoogloeaceae; genus Thauera; species Thauera sp. WH-1. The sequence goes on along the minus strand of NZ_JBLQGP010000002.1, from coordinate 367,297 downwards.
TTCGCCGGCGACAGCGGACCGGAGCGCAGCCTGGCCGACTGGCAGGTGGCGCGCTGGCTGGGCCAGCATGGCTTCTACTGCCTGCCACTGGCGAGCGGGCAGGACGCCGTGGTGGCGCTGGTGGCGGCCCACTCGGCCCAGGCGCTGGACGGCGAGCTGCGCTGGCGCTATGCGGCGCTGCTCGGCGCCGCCGCGCGCGCGTTGCGCAGCTTCGCCCGCCAGCGCGGTGAGCTCGCCGCACGCGAGGCGGTCCTGCAGCAACGCTTCCGCGATCACGTGCGCAGGATCGCGCACGAGGCCACCAATCCGCTCACCGTGCTCAAGAGCCGCCTCGGCATGCTGGTGCTGCAGCGTCCGGAGGACATGCCGCTGCAGGACGAGATGAGCCTGCTCAACGCCGAGCTCGACCGCATCGACAATCTGCTGCGCCACGCCGCCGAGCTGCCCACCGAGCGCACCGAGCCCAGCTACTGCCGCGTACCCGAGCTGCTGCTGGACATGCGCACGCTGTACGGCGAGCCCCTGTTCGGCAGTCGCGACCTGCAGCTCGAGTTGCGCGCCGCGCGCGACGTGCCGCCGGCGGCGATGCCGGCCTCGGCGCTCAAGCAGGTGCTGCTGAATCTGCTGCGCAACGCGTCCGAGGCGCTGCAACCCGGCCAGCGCCTGGTGATCTCGGTCTTCCCGCAGGTGAATGTGGACGGGCGCAACTGCCTCGAGATCCGCTTCGTCGACAACGGCCCCGGCCTGCCGCCGGCGCGCGCGGACGACCCGCTCTCACCACAGCCGAGCGACAAGGGCGGCAGCCACCAGGGCGTGGGCCTGACGGTGGTGCGCGAGATCCTCGGCCAGTGGGGTGCCACCCTGCTGTGCCGCAGCCAGGCTGGCACCGGGACGAGCTTCCAGATCTTCGTGCCGCTGGAACAAACGGCCTGAGTGTTGCATCATGCGGGCACTGAACACATCTGCTTACACTATCCTGGGAGCCATGGTCACTCCGGCTGAGCAACCGTTACGGCCTCAGGTCGAAGGTGCTGCTGACGCTGACACCGCCGATTTCCGCATCCTGATCGTCGATGACGATCCGGCCCTGCGCCGCACCTTTCCTCATGTGCTCGCGCGCCCGGGGCGGGTATTCGATGAGTGCGGCAGCATCGGCGAAGCCATCGACAGGCTGAGCGGACAGCACTACGCGCTGATCCTGCTCGACTATCGCCTCCCCGACGCCAACGGGCTCGCCCTGCTCGACTGGCTGGCCGACAACCAGCGTGACGAGGCGGTGATCATCATCAGCGGCGAAGACGCCATCGATGCTGCGATCGGCGCCCTGCGCCGCGGCGCCGACGACTACGTGCGAAAGCCCTACCACGTCGCACAACTGCAGCGCGCGGTCGACGGCGCCCTGCACAAGAGCACGCTGGAAAAGGCCAACAAGCTGATGAGCCAGCGGCTGAAGGCTTCCGAGCGCCTGCACCGCTACCTCGTCGAGAGCTCCCCCGACCTGATCTTCACCCTCGACGGCGAGGGCCGCTTCAGCTATCTCAACCCGCGCGCCAAGGCCTTGCTCGGCTACGAACGCGGCGCGCTGATGCGCCGCCCCTTCACCACCCTGGTGATGCCCGAGGATCTCGATCGCATCCATGGCCTGCTCAGTCAGCCCAGCTCGCTGCCGGGCGAGAGCTTCAATGTCGAGCTGCGGCTGCGCAAGTACCACCCGGCCAGCGAAGGCGACAGCATCACCGTGTCGCTGACCGGCATCCCGATGCTGACACAGGAAAACGACCGCCGCGTCGTCGGCCTGTACGGCGTCGCGCGCGACATCTCCGAGCGCAAGCGCGCCGAGGAGATCATTTCCTTCCAGGCCTATCACGACCAGCTCACCCACCTGCCCAACCGGGTGCTGTTCAAGGACCGGCTGGAGCTGGCCATCGCCCAGGCGCAGCGCCGCACCGGCGCACTGGCGGTGATGTTCATCGACGTCGACCGTTTCAAGCTGGTGAACGACACCTTCGGCCACGCCGAGGGTGACGTGCTGCTGCGTGCGATTGCCAGCCGGCTGTCGGCCACGCTGCGCCGCGGCGACACCCTGGCCCGCCTCGGCGGCGACGAGTTCACGGTGCTGCTGCCCGACATCAACCAGCCGGAAGACGCCGAGGTCATCGCGCGCAAGATCCTCGACACCCTGAGCACGCCGGTGGCGCTCAGCCAGGGCGACTTCCGCGCCACGGTCAGCATCGGCATCTCGCTCTTCCCGCGCGACGGTGGCACGGCCGAAGACCTGACGCGCAATGCCGACATCGCCATGTACCAGGTCAAGCGCTCGGGCAAGAACGCATTCCGCTTCTTCGACCCCGACCTCAATTCGCGCCACCGCGACCGCATCGCACTCGAGAACGACCTGCGCAGCGCCATCGCGCGCGAGGAGCTCGAACTGCACTACCAGCCCCAGGTGAGCATGGTCCACCGCAGCATCGTCGGCCTCGAGGCCTTGCTGCGCTGGAACCATCCGGCGCTCGGCGCGGTGCCCCCGGCCACCTTCATCCAGGTCGCCGAGGAAGTGGGCCTGATCGGCGAGATCAGCGCCTGGGTGATGGAGCAGGCCTGCCTGCAGCTGGCCACCTGGCAGCGCGAGGGCGTGCCGGCGACCCGCCTGTCGATCAACCTGTCGGCGCACGACTTCCATCGTAGCGACATCGTCGATGCCATCACCGGCTGCCTCGGTCGCCACGGGGTGGATCCCCACCACCTCGAGATCGAGATCACCGAGAGCATCATGATGAACGACACGGCGAGCGTGGCGAGCAAGGTGCGCGGCCTGCGTGCCGCCGGGCTCAGCGTCGCCATCGACGACTTCGGCACCGGCTACTCGGCGCTCGCCTATCTGCAGAAATTCCCGGTCAGCACGCTGAAGATCGACCGCAGCTTCGTGCGGGATCTCGAGGGGCCGATGACCAACCCGATCATCTCGGCGATCACCGGCATCGCCCGCGGCTTCGAGCTCGAACTGGTCGCCGAGGGCGTGGAAAACCTGGAGCAGGCCTCGGCCCTGCGCACGCTCGGCTGCGACGTCATGCAGGGCTATCTGTTCGCCCGCCCGGCACCGGCCATCGACGCCGAAGCCTGGCTACGCCGCCCGGAGCTGCTGTTCGCCCCACACTAGAAAGACGATGGACGTCCTGAAACGACAAGGCCGGCGATCGCCGGCCTTGTCGTTTCAGCGGGGCGGATCGCAACGGCGATCCGCGACCCGGGGCATCACTTCTGCGACAGCACCCACTCGGCCAGCGCCTTGGCGTCGGCGTCGTTCACCTGCGGGTTGGGGGGCATGGGGATCTGGCCCCAGTTACCCACGCCGCCCTTCTGGATCTTGGCCGCCAGCACGTCGGCCGCGTCACCCTGGCCAGCGTACTTGGCCGCGACCTCCTTGTAAGCGGGGCCGACGAGCTTCTTGTCCACCGCGTGACAGGCCATGCAGTTCTTGGCCTTGGCGAGTTCGGCCGTGGCGAAGGCCGGGGCGGCGGAGAGGAGACCTGCAGCAACGGCAGCAGCAACGAGAACCTTCATCTTCCTTACCTCTTGTGGTGGTGGTGATCAGCACGCCGATGTTAAACCAGCCCACCGGGCTTGCCTATTGATACACCTCATAGGCAATACCCTGTTGCGCATTTTTTGCCATGTCCGACATCAACTTCCACTGCTCACTGACGCACCTCCATGCCTTCGTCGGGGCGCAGCCCGGCATGGCTGGCGCGGAAGGGATTGATGTCGAGCCCGCCGCGCCGCGTGTAGCGCGCCCACACGGCGAGCTCGAGCGGGCGGCAACGCGCCGTGATGTCGCAGAACACGCGCTCGACGCACTGTTCATGGAACTCGTTGTGCTCGCGAAAGGACACCACGTAGCGCAACAAGCCCTCGCGCGCGATCGCCGGGCCGCGGTAGCGCACCACCAGCGTGCCCCAGTCGGGCTGGCCGGTCACCAGGCAGTTCGACTTCAGCAGGTGCGAATACAGCGTCTCGCTGACGGTCTCGCCGCCGGCCGACAGCAACGCGGCGTCGGGCTGGTAGTGCGTGATGTCGAGCTCGAGCTGATCCACGCACACGCCCTGCGGCGTGCTCGAGCAGCGCTGCGGGCGCGCCGACAGCGGCACGATTCGCACCGCCACCGCCCCCCCCGCCGCCGCCGACAGGTCGCGGGCGATGAGCGCACGCACCTCGTCGATGCTGGCGCAACGCTGCTGGTTGAAGGCATTGAGGTAGAGCTTGAGCGATTTCGACTCGATCAGGCGCGGCGTGTCGGCCGGTACGCGGAACTCGCCCAGCGCCACCACCGGCTTGCCGCGCGCATCCAGCCACGACAGCTCGTAGGCATTCCACAGATCCTCGCCGACGAAAGGCAGCACGTCGGCGCGCAGACCCAGCTCGTCGCGCTTGAGCTGGCGCTCGATGGGGAACAGCAGCTCGGGCGCGTAAGTGTCCCGGTACGCGACCGGACGGCCGAGCGGCGAGGCTTCGGCACCGTGACTGGCCGGGGTTTGCTTCGTCATCATCGCTCCAACACTTGCGCCGCAGGCGGCGCCATTTCATTCATCGGGGCGTCGAACAGGGCGGCGAGATCGACATGCGCCTCGACCGCATCGGCCAGGCGGTCGAGGTCGGCCTCGCGCCGCGCCGCCAGATCGACCGTCTGCGCCCGCTCCAGCCCGGCCCAGGCCAGCAGCGCGGCGAGCGCCGCGGGCGCATCGAACAGCCCATGCACGTAGCTGCCCAGGATCTGGCCATCGGCCGACAGCGCGCCGTCGGCACGCGGCGCCGCTGCATCCTGCAGGTACAGCGCCGGACGCTGCAGCGCCGGCCCGCGCGAGACGCCCATGTGGATCTCGTAGCCCACGAGCCCGGCCTGCCCGGCATCGACTTCGGCACTCAGACAGCCGCGCACGGTGCCGAGTTGCTTGTCGCGCTCGAGCACCGTCTCCATGTCGAGCAGGCCCAGGCCGGCGACGCTGCCCGGCGCCCCTTCCAGCCCGAGCGGATCGTCCACCACCCGGCCCAGCATCTGAAAGCCGCCACAGATGCCGACGACGCGGCCGCCGTAGCGCAGGTGGCGGCGAATGGCCGCCTCCCAGCCCTGCGCGCGCAGCCAGTCGAGGTCGGCCTGCACGCTCTTCGAGCCGGGCAGCACGATCAGATCGGCCGGCGGGATGGCCTGGCCCGGCCCCACCCAGCGGAAATCGACCTGTGGGTGCAGGCGCAGCGCATCGAGATCCGTGTGGTTGGAGATGCGCGGATACACCGGCGCGATCACCTTGAGCGCGCCGGTGCCCGCCGGCACGTCGGCGGCGCCGTCGGCGAGCGCGTCCTCGGCATCGAGGAAGAGCCCGTGCAGGTAGGGCATCACCCCGAACACCTTCTTGCCGGTGCGCGCCTCCAGCCAGTCGAGGCCGGACTGCAGCAGACCGATGTCGCCGCGGAAACGGTTGATGACGAAGCCGCGGACACGGGCCTGCTCGCTCGCCGACAGCAGATCGAGCGTGCCGACCAGATGGGCGAACACGCCGCCGCGGTCGATGTCGGCGACCAGCACCACCGGCACGTCGGCGGCCTCGGCAAAGCCCATGTTGGCGATGTCGCGGTCGCGCAGGTTGATCTCGGCCGGGCTGCCCGCGCCTTCGACCAGCACCGCATCGAAGCCGGCGCACAGCCGGTCCCAGCTCTGCATCACCGCCGCCATCGCGCGCGGCTTGTAGGCATGGTAGTCACGCGCGGACAGGTTCGCCGCGACGCGGCCGTGGATGATGACCTGGGCGCCGATGTCGCTCGAGGGCTTGAGCAGCACCGGGTTGAAGTCGCTATGCGGGGCGACGCCCGCGGCAAGGGCCTGCAAGGCCTGGGCGCGACCGATCTCGCCGCCGTCGGCGGTCACCGCCGAATTGAGCGCCATGTTCTGCGGCTTGAACGGCGCCACACGCAGGCCGCGCCGGCGCAGCACGCGCGCCAGGCCTGCCACCAGCGTGCTCTTGCCGGCATCCGAGGTCGTGCCCTGCACCATCAGGGTCAGCGGAGGAGACATCGCGTAAAATCGCCTTCCTTTTTCGAGGGGCGAGATTATCGCCGATTCCGGCCGCCGGCTGGCTCCGCTCCCCCGCACACTGCTGCCGATGGCGCATCGAAGACCTGCGCCGCCCCCACCCTGGCCTCCCGTCGACGACGCCCTCTTCGAGATCCATTCGCCTCTATGCCGATCAGCGCTGCCGCCATCCTCGTCACCAAACTCGCCGCCAGCGTGCTCGCCGACCGCCTGCTCGGCGAGGCGCGCCGTTTCCATCCTCTGGTCGGCTTCGGGCACTGGGCGGCGGCCATCGAGGCGGTGGTGCGGCGCCACGTCGGTGCGCAGCGCGCCGCCGGCGCGCTCGCCTGGGCGCTCGCCGTGCTGCCCTGGGTGGGCCTTGCGCTGTGGCTGCGCACCGTGCACCCCTGGGCGCACTGGCCGGTCGACATCGCGCTGCTTTACTTCGCGCTGGGCGGGCGCAGCCTCGCCGAGCACGCCGAGGCGATCGCGGCCCCGCTGGAAGCCGGCGACCTGGCGCAGGCCCGCAGCCGCGTGGGCTGGATCGTGAGCCGCGACACCGCCGCCCTCGATGCCACCGGCGTGGCGGCGGCCGGCACCGAGTCGGTGCTCGAGAATGGCAACGACGCGGTGTTCGGCGCGCTGTTCTGGTTCATCGTCGGCGGTGGCGCCGGCGCGCTGCTGTTTCGCCTCGCCAATACCCTCGACGCGAGCTGGGGCTATCGCACGCCGCGCTACCTGCGCTTCGGCTGGGCGGCGGCGCGCATCGACGACCTGCTCAACCTGCTGCCGGCCCGGCTCACCGCGCTCACCTACGCGCTGCTCGGCCGCACCCGGCGCGCGCTCGCCTGCTGGCGCAGCCAGGCCGCGGCCTGGGACAGCCCCAATGCCGGCCCGGTGATGGCCGCCGGCGCCGGCGCACTGGGCGTGGCGCTGGGCGGGCCGGCGATCTATCACGGCCGCCTCGAACAACGCCCGCCGCTGGGCGAGGGCCGGGCGGCGGACGCGGCGTCGATTCGCGCCGCGCTCGGCCTCGTCCGCCATGGCGTGCTGCTGTGGCTGGCGCTCGCCGCCCTCGTCGCCCTCGTCGCCGTCGCGCTGCCGCTCCTCACCGGCGCCACCGGCCATGCTTGAGCACGGCGGTCGTCTGCGCCGCGCCGCCGCCCACTACGGCATTGCGCTCGGGGACTGGCTGGACCTGTCGACCGGCATCAACCCCGAGGCCTATCCCGTGCCACCGATCCCCCTCGCCGCCTGGCAACGCCTGCCCGAGGACGACGACGGCCTCGAAGCGGCCGCCGCCAGCTATTACGGCAGCGCCTCACTGCTGCCGGTGGCCGGCTCCCAGGCCGCCATCCAGGCCCTGCCCGGTGTGCTCGCCGAGCTTGTCAGCACACACCGGCCCGCCCCGCGGGTAAGCCTGCTGGCGCCCAGCTACGCCGAGCATGCCCAGGCCTGGCGCGCCCATGGGCCCGCCTTGTTTGCCGCCGAGGACGCCGACCGCGCGGTGGCACGCAGCGACATCGTCGTCCTGGTGCAGCCCAACAACCCCACCGGCGTGCAGTTCGAGCGCGCCCGCCTGCTCGCATGGCACCAGCAACTGGCCGCGCGCGGCGGCTGGCTGGTGATCGACGAGGCCTTCATCGACCCCACGCCCGCGGCCAGCCTGGCGCCCTTGGCCGGCGCCGACGGCCTGGTGGTGCTGCGCTCGCTCGGCAAGTTCTTCGGCCTGGCCGGCGCGCGCGTCGGCTTCGTGCTGGCGCCGGCCGCGGTACGCGAGCGCCTGGCGGCGAAGCTCGGCCCGTGGACGGTGAGCGGCCCGGCGCGCCATGTCAGCCGCGCCGCCTTGCTCGACCGCGCCTGGCAGGCGCACGCCTGCCGAAAGCTGCAAGCCGGCGGCGCGCGCCTCGCCCGTGTGCTCGGCGCGGCCGGCCTGGCGCCGGTACACGGCCCAGCCCTGTTCAAGTGGTGGCCGAGCACCCAGGCCGCTGCCCTGCATGCCGCCCTCGCCCGCCGCGGCATCCTCACCCGTCTGTTCGACGCACCGGCGGCGCTGCGCTTCGGCCTGCCGCGCGAAGAGGCCGACTGGCAACGCTTCCAGCACGCCTTGCACGCGGCGCTGGCCGAGATCGGCCCGTCGCCCGCCCTGCCTGTGCGCCGCTGACCGGCACCGCGACACCGCTCCAGCCCCTTTCCCCCCCAACCCCCACCCCCTATTCCCAGCCCTCACCGCGGAACAGTCCTGATGACCTTCTCGCTTCTCCCGCCTCGGACCCGACTGTCGCCCCTCATGCTCAGCCTGGCGCTGCTCGCCGGCACCAGCCTGCCTGTGCAGGCGCAGATCACGCTCACCGATGACACTGGCCAGACGCTGCGGCTCGACAAGGCCGCCACCCGCATCGTCAGCCTCGCCCCCCACGTCACCGAGCTGCTGTTCGCGGCCGGCGCCGGGGAGCGCGTGGTCGGTGTCGTCGCCTACAGCGACTTCCCGCCCGAGGCGAGGCAACTGCCCCAGGTGGGCAGCTACAACCAGGTGGACCTCGAGGCCGTGCTCGCCCTGCGCCCCGATCTCATCGTGGGATGGAAGAGCGGCAACCGCGAACAGCACCTCGAGCGCCTGCGCGCGCTCGGCATCGCCGTGTGGATCAATGAGCCGCGCAGCCTGGACGATGTCGCCCGCAGCATCGAAGCCCTCGGCACGCTCGCCGGCAGCACGGCCGTGGCCCAGGCGAACGCCGACGCCTTCCGTCGGCGCCATGCCGGCCTCAAGGCCGACTACAGCGAACGGCCCACGGTGCGCACCTTCTACCAGATCTGGGACCGGCCGCTGATGACGGTCAATGACGAGCATGTGATCGCCGACGTGATCCGCCTGTGCGGAGGGCAGAACGTATTCGGCAGTCTGGCGCAACTGGCACCGACGATCGCCGTCGAGAGCGTGCTCGCGGCCAATCCGGAGGCCATCGTCGCCAGCGGCATGGACGAGGCGCGGCCGGAGTGGCTGGATCAGTGGAAACGCTGGCCGGCGCTGGCGGCGACGGCGGCGGACAACCTGTTCTTCGTCCCGCCCGATCTGATCCAGCGCCACACGCCGCGCCTGCTCGACGGCGCCGAGGCGTTGTGTGCGCATCTGGAGACGGCGCGCAGCCGCCGCACGGCGTCCGGCGCAGCGCACCCGGCGCCCGCCGGCACGCGCTGAGCGGCGCCGCAGCACGTGCCGGCGCGCAATCAATCAGCTTTCTATAATATTCTGGTCATTCACCGCGACCACCGCCGGAGACCGCCATGACCCTGCCCGCCCACCGCCCGTCTCGCCGTCAATTCCTGAGGGCCGGCCTCGGCCTCGCAACGGCCGCCGGGCTGGCCAGCCACTGGCCGCAGCTGTCCGCCTTCGCCGCCGACATGGACGACTTCATCCGCGGCCCTGCGGTCCCCGACATCGCGCCGCAGCAGTTGTCGCCGCACGTGTGGATGATCTACTCCAAAGACGGTTTTCCGACCCCCGAGAACAAGGGCATGATGAGCAACATTACCTTCGTGATAACCCAGCGGGGCGTGGTGATGCTGGATCCGGGCGGCTCGGTGCAGATTGGCGAGATGGCGCTGCGCATGATCCGCAGCGTCATCGACAAGCCGGTGGTGGCGATCTTCAACACCCACTACCACGGCGACCACTGGCTGGCCAACCATGCCTTCGAGGACGCTTACGGCAAGGACCTGCCGATCTACGCCCATGCGGTGACCCGGCGCGAGATCCTCGGCGTGCAGGGCAACTTGTGGCACAGCCTGATGGAGCGCTGGACCAACCAGGCCACGGCGGGCACGCGCATCGTGGCGCCCAACCACGAGGTCGCCCACGGCGACGAGTTCGACTTCGGCGACGTGAGCCTGCGCATCCATCACTACGGCCTCGCCCACACCCCGGGCGACATCTGCATCGAGGTCGTGGAGGACGCGCTCACCCACGTCGGCGACGTCGCCATGGACCGCCGCATCGCCAACATGGACGACGGCTCCTACGTCGGCACCTTCCACTTCTACGACGAACTCGAAAAGAACGCGCCCTCGCGCATCTGGGTGCCCGGTCACGGCCGCCCGAGCGGCGAGGTGCTGGCCTGGAACCGCGAACTGTTCGAAGGCATCTACGAGAACTGCGTGCGCGCGGTGGAGGACGGTGCGGACATGGCCAGCGCGCGGACCCGGGTGCTGGCCGATCCGCGCGTAGCCGGCAAGGCGACCGACACCGCCGGCTTCGAGACCAACATCGGCAAGTACGTCAGCCTGGCCTATCTCGAAGCGGAGAAGGAAGCCTTCTGAGCATCCCAAGCCCCCGCGAGCGGCGGAAGACCTTCGCAAAGAAAACAACAGATTGCAGAACGTTTTCTTGAGAGGGCCGCCCCGCGCTGCGAGGCGGCACCCGGACGCCCGTCGCCGCTCAGACGCCCGCGGCCTCGCCCTCGTCGGGGACCAGCATCGGGTGGCGCTCGATGCGGCTCACTTCCCACCAGGCACGGTCGAAGATCCACGCCAGGCTCGGCAGCAGGGCGCGGAAGAAATGCTCGGCGGCCGACGCGCCGGCCTGCGGCTGCGGGTCGACCGTCACCCGCAGCGCGCACAGGCGGCGCTGCAGCGAAGGGTGGAAGGCGTCGCCGCGGCCGCGGGCGTCGGCAAGCTCGCGCGAACGGGCGATCATCGCCTGCGCATAGCCGGCAGCCACGCCATGCCCCATCTCGCGGAATGGTCTCACCCGCGAGGCGTCGTCGGCCGAGCGCAGCGCCTGCACCCGCGGCCAGTAGTCGTGCTGCAGAAAATGTGCCTTGCGGCTGAGCTCGATCAGGGTCTCGCCGAGCAGCAGCGGCCCGACCAGCATGGCTGCACGTGCATCGGCCTCGAGCTCCTCGACCCGGGCCAGGCGCAGCATGTCGTGAAAGAAGCGCGCCGCGTGGCGACCAAGCAGCGAATCCCCCTCCGCGGCATCGCCCAGCAGGGTGTCGAGCACACGCGCCCACCACGCCCGCGCATAGCCCCCCCAGCCGCCCCAGCCCCGCCGTTGCGCGGCGATGTGGCCGAACTCATGAGCCAGCACGGCGGCGAACTGCAGCGCCGACAGGCTGTGCACCAGCGGCAGGCCGACCAGTAGCTCGGTGCGCAGCGGCCCGAACAGGCCGAAGCGCGGCCGCTGCACGACCGCGGCATTGACCTCGTCGGTGATGTGCACATGGTCGATCGCCGGCACGCCGGCGCGCTCGGCAAGCTCATCGAGGAGATGAAAGAATTCCTCCGCCGCGGGCCGCGGCAGGCGAATACCCCGCGCCTGCGGAGCGGGACGCAACAGCGCATGCAAGGCGGCAAGGGCGATGGCGGCACAGCCCAGCCCGGCGCCCACCCACATCAGCGTGGCCAGCGGCCGCCCGCCACCGATCGCCTCCCAGGCCGACCATGCGCAGACGGCGACGGCAGAGACCAGCAACAGCGCCAGCGCCAGCAGGGCGAGCAGGCCGGCGGCCGCGCACCCGCTAAGCCTGCGCGCGAGCCGCGCACGCAGGCGGATGACACTGAGACGGGGTTCGAAGTCGTGCATGCGTATCCTGGCCCCTTGATTGAAACGCGGCAGCAGTGTAACGAAGTTTTGCGCGCACTGCAGCATGAAGGGGGCTCAGGCCGGGAGCACACGCGGTGGCGGATGCCGCCGTGACCCGAAATGCCTCGCCATTCCTGCGCCAAGCGCTTATAGTGCGCACGCGCTGCGAATGTACCGATCCGTCGCAGTGTCTCCTGAAACGATCCGCGCGACCGCAGCGCGTGCTGTGTTGCGGCCCGGATCCCTTCCCGCCGTCTGGATAGGTATCGCACCAATGGGTGTGGTGGACGTGCGCTGGACCATCAAATGAATTCCGAAGTGACTTTCGCCAGCCTCGGGCTGGCCGAACCCTTGCTGCGCGCCATTGGCGAAGCCGGCTACACCACCCCCACGCCGATCCAGGCCCAGGCCATTCCGCAGGTGCTCAACGGCGGCGACCTGCTGGCCGCCGCCCAGACCGGCACCGGCAAGACCGCCGGCTTCACGCTGCCGCTGCTGCACATGCTGGCGGCCACCCATGCGCATCCGCACCCGCCCGGCCGCCCGCGCTGCCTCATCCTCACGCCGACGCGCGAACTCGCCGCCCAGGTGGAGGAATCGGTCAAGACCTACGGCAAGCATCTGCCGCTCAGCTCGCTGGTGATGTTCGGTGGCGTCAATATCAACCCGCAGATCGCGGCGCTGAAGAAGCGCGTCGATATCCTGGTCGCCACCCCTGGCCGCCTGCTGGATCACGTCGGCCAGCGCACGCTCGACCTGTCGGGGGTCGAGATCCTGGTGCTGGACGAAGCCGACCGCATGCTCGACATGGGCTTCATCCGCGACATCCGCAAGATCCTCGCCCTGCTGCCGAAGAAGCGCCAGAACCTGCTCTTCTCGGCCACCTTCTCGGACGAGATCCGCGAGCTTGCCAGCGGCCTGCTGCACAATCCGGGCACCGTCGAGGTCGCCGCGCGCAACACCACCGCCGAGCGTGTCGACCAGGCGGTCTACGAGGTCGACCAGAAGCACAAGCGCGAACTGCTCGCCCATCTGATGAAGGAAAAGCAGTGGTTCCAGGCGCTCGTGTTCACCCGCACCAAGCACGGCGCCAACAAGCTCGCCGAGTACCTCAGCAAACATGAGATCCCGGCCGCCGCCATCCACGGCAACAAGAGCCAGGCGGCGCGCACGCGCGCGCTGGCCGAGTTCAAGGACGGCTCGCTGCCGGTGCTGGTAGCAACCGACATCGCCGCGCGCGGTCTGGACATCGACCAGTTGCCGCAGGTGGTCAACTTCGAGCTGCCCAACGTACCGGAAGACTACGTCCACCGCATCGGCCGCACTGGCCGCGCCGGCGCCGCCGGCAATGCCATCTCGCTGGTCGACCGTGAGGAGATCAAGCTGCTGACCGCGATCGAGCGCCTGATCAAGCGCCGCATCGAGCGCGCCACGGCCGAGGACTTCGTGCCCAGCGTGGGCGCCGCCGCCGCGCACGACGCCGACCACCGGCGCGATCCGCTACCGCGCCGTGGCGGTGGCCGCCCGGGCCAGGGTCAGGCGCGCAGTGCAGGCGCAGCCGATGCGCCGCGCAGCGGCAACCGCGCCCCGGCCGGCCGCGCTGCGGCCCCGGCCAAGCCTGTCGGGCGGCCGCAAGCGCCGCGTGCGCGCGGCGAGGTCGATGGCAACCGCGCACCGCGCAATGGCGACGCTCGCGTCGTCGACGGCAATCGTGCCGCGCCCCGACGTGCCGATGTCGACGGCAACCGCATCGACGTCAACCGCGGCACCGGCGGCCGGCGGCCCGAGGTCGATGGCAATCGCGCCCCCCAGGGCCAGGACCGCCGGCCAGGCGCCCGCCCTGCGCAGCGCGCCGCCCTGTTTGCCGCCAAGCCCGGCAACGGCAACCGCTGAACGCTCAGCGCCCCGGCAAGCCAGACACCGCCGCCCGGCCCATCGGAGCGGCGGTTTTTTTTCGCGCCGCCGTTTCCATACGTCGCAGTATGGAAACGCGTATAATCGGCCCTCACGAGCATCACGATCCGATCCAGGAGGAAGCATGAGTGCGCAGGCGCTTTACGAACAGAAACGCATGACGCCCGGCGACGCGGCCGAACTGATCCGTGACGGCGACGCCGTCGTCGTTCCCACCGGGGTCGGCGAGCCGCCCGTCCTGCTGCATGCGCTGTCCGAGCGCCGCCACAGCCTGCGCAAGGTCTCGGTGAGCCAGATCCTGCCGTTGCGCAAGTTCGCCTATCTCGACCCCGAGACGCGCGCCAACATCCGCCACGATGCCTATTTCTTCGGTGGCGCCACCCGCGCCGGCGGCCAGGCCGGCTGGGTGGATTTCATCCCGGCCTACTTCTCCGAACTGCCGATGCTGATCGAGCGCGGTCTGTCGCCGGCCGACGTCGTGGTGTCGATGGCCTCGCCGATGGACGAGCACGGCTACTTCAGCCTGTCACTGGCGCCCGACTACACCATGGCGGCGATCCGCCGCGCGCGCGTGGTGCTGCTCGAGGTGAACCCGAACGTGCCCTTCGCCAATGGCGACTGCCACGTGCACATCTCGCAGGTCAGCGGCCTGGTGGAAAGCGACGAGCCCTTGTTCGAGGTCGGCCTGCCGCAGATCGGCCCGGTGCAGGAGGCGATCGGCAAGTACGTCGCCGACCTCATCGACGACGGCGCCACCCTGCAGATCGGCTACGGCGGCATTCCCGACGCCGTCGTGATGCAGCTGCAGCACAAGCGCGATCTCGGCATCCACACCGAGATGATCGGCGACGGCATCCTGTCGCGGATCGAGTCGGGCGCGGTCACCAACCGCAAGAAGACCTTCATGCCCGGCAAGACGGTCGCCACCTTCGCCCTCGGCTCGCAGCGCCTGTACCGTCACCTGCACCGCAACCCTGCAGTGGAGATGCACCCGGTCGATTTCACCAACGACCCCTATATTGCGGCGCGCAACGACAGGCTGTGCGCGATCAACGCCACGCTGCAGATCGACCTGCTCGGCCAATGCGGCTCGGAAAGCCTGGGCCACCTGCCCTACTCGGGCACCGGCGGCCAGGTCGACTTCGTGCGTGCGGCCAACCGCTCGAAAGGCGGCAAGGCCTTCATCGTGCTGCCGTCGACGGCGAAGAACGACAGCGTGTCGCGCATCGCGCCGGTGCTGTCGCCGGGCACGCACGTGACCACCAGCAAGAACGACATCAGCTACGTGGTCACCGAACACGGCGTGGCCGAACTGCGCGGCAGGACCGCCAAGCAGCGCGCCGAGGCGCTGATCGGCATCGCCCACCCCGACTTCCGCGCCGAGCTGCGCGCGGCCGCGAGGAAGATGAACCTGCTGTGAGCGCAGCCGGCGCTGAGCCCGGCGGTGCCAGCGCAGTGCCGGTCCGAGCCAGTTACAGGATCACGGTGATTTCCTCGCGACGCAGCAGTTCGGCACCGAAATCGAGGGCATCGAGCGCCAGCGCATCGCGCGCCGTCACCACCCCGAGCGGACGCCGGTCGCCGTCGATGATCGGCACGTGGCGCACCCCGTTCTCGAACATCAGGTGCAGCGCGTGGCCAAAGGGCTTGTCCTCGGACAAGGTCTGCGGGTTGTGGGTCATGACCTCGCCGACCGGCGTGGTTTCGGGGTCGAGGCCGGCCGCAAGGACACGGAAGGTGGCATCGCGCTCGGTGAAGATGCCGGTGAGCACGCCATGCTCGGTGATAAGGGCGGCGCTGCAGTGCAGGTCCTGCATCATGCGGGTGACTTCGCGCACCGGGGTGTATACGGAGGCGCAGACGAAAGGACGATCGGAAAGGATCTGATGGATCGGGCGGCTGGGCATGATCTGTCTCCTGATGCTCTTGTGGAAAGGCACGGTTTACCAAGCTTCAACCGTGCCAGCTTTGCAGCCCGGCGAATGAGTCCGCACACGAGCCGCAAATAGTTGTTCTAGCACATCTTTTTGACAGAAAAATGACCTTGTGAGGATATTGCGTCGCAACATTCCCGACAAGGCATGCATCGCCAGCGTGCATCTGCCGATCCGTGCGCACAGCCGCGGTGCATTGACGGCACCGCGCGTGCCTCAGGCGTCCGCCGTCCTGCGCGCGGCCATGGCCTCGCCCATGCGCACCGGTCGCGCCGCCGCCCAGTCGCCGTCGAAGCGCAGCGCGCCCTTCGGGAACAGCATCACCACCGTGGAGCCGAGCAGGAAACGCCCCATCTCCTCGCCCTTGTCGAGGAAGACCTCGCCCTCGCCATAGCTGCGCTTTTCGATGTCGGGCCGGCGCGGCGGATTGACCACGCCGTGCCACACCGTCGCCATGCTGCCGACGATGGTGGCCCCCACCAGCACCATCACGAAGGGGCCGAAGTCGCCTTCGAACACGCACACGACGCGCTCGTTGCGCGCGAACAGGCCCGGCACGCCGCGCGCGGTCACCGGGTTCACCGAGAACAGCGCGCCCGGCACGTAGATCATCTGTGTCAGGCGGCCGGCGCAAGGCATGTGGATGCGGTGGTAGTCGCGCGGGCTGAGGTAGAGCGTGGCGAAATCGCCGTCCTCGAAACGCGCCGCAAGCGTAAGGTCGCCCCCCACGAGCGCCGCCGTCGAATAGAAGTGGCCCTTGGCCTGGAAGATCTGGTCGGCCTCGATCGGCCCGAACTGGCTGATCGCGCCATCCACCGGACACAGGAAGTCGGCCTCGGCCAGCGGCCGCGCGCCGGCGCGCAGCGGGCGGGTGAAGAATTCGTTGAAGCTTGCGTAGCCTGCCGGATCGGGGTTGGCGGCCTCGGCCATGTTGACCCCGTAACGCTTCACGAACCAGCGAATCACCGCTGTCGTAGCCCTGCCCCCTTCGAGACCGGCCAGCTTGCCGGCAAGCTGGGTGAGGAGGCGCTTGGGCAGGGCGTACTGCAGGGCGACGGCGAGACGGTCGGACACGGCGGGGATCCTGGGCGAGATGGGCGCGCGCTGCGCGAATGGCGGCATTATACCGAGCGCTCCCGCGCTGGCCGGGCGTGAAACACGCGCCTTAAAAGCGCCGCCCGACCCGCCCGCTCACTGCGCCGCGAAGCCGTTCACGCCAGCAGCAGCGAGGCGGCGATCCCCCACAGCATCAGCGCCACCAGCGCATCGAGCACGCGCCAGGCCGCCGGCCGCGAGAACAGCGGCACGAGCAGGCGGGCGCCGTAGCCGAGCAGCACGAACCACACGACCGAGGCGGTGATCGCGCCGGCGGCGAACAGCGGGCGCAGGTCCTCGGCCTGCTGGCTGCCGATCGAGCCGAGCAGCACGACGGTGTCGAGGTAGGCGTGCGGATTGAGCAGGCTGAAGCCGGCGGCGGCGAGCAGGGCCTGGCCGCGCGACAGCTGCGTGCGCGCGCCAAGCTCCGCGCGGATACCGCCGCGCAGGGCCGCGCGCAGCGAGCGGGCGCCGTACCACAGCAGGAAGGCCGCGCCGCCATAGCGCGCCACCGCCATCAGGTCGGGGTTGGCGGCGAACAAGGCGCCCAGCCCGGCGATGCCGACCAGGATCAGCGCCATGTCGCACAGCGCCGACACGCTCACCGTGAGCAGCACATGCTCGCCCCGCAGGCCCTGGCGCAGCACGTGCGCGTTCTGCGCGCCGATGGCCATGATCAGGCCGAGCGTCAGCGCGAAACCGTTGAAGAAGACGTTGCCCATACCGTTGCCCATGTCCCGCCCCGTTGTTGTTTGATTTGACCGTGAGGCGCGGACTGTAGGCGCCTGGGCGCCTTTCATTAAGTAGAATCGATTTAATTCAATTCTCTTCAAAATTACTAATGATCGATCACCGCCTGCTCGCCTTCGAGGCCGTGCTGCAGGAGGGCAGCTTCGAGCGCGCCGCGCGCCGTCTGGCGCTGACCCAGTCGGCCGTGTCGCAGCGCGTGAAGCTGCTCGAGGCCGAACTCGGCCAGGTGCTGCTGGTGCGCAGCAAACCTGTGCGCCCGACCCCCGCCGGCCGCCGCCTGCTGCCCTACCTGAGCCAGCTGCGCCTGATGGAGGCCGAGGCGCGGCGCGCGCTGTCGCCGGGCAGGCAGGACGGCCCGCTGCGCCTGGCGATCGGCGTCAATGCCGACACCCTCGCCACCTGGCTCCTGGCTGCAGTGGCCGAAGTCGTGCGCGAGGAGGGCCTGGTGCTCGACTGCGTGGTCGACGACCAGGACCACACCCACGCCCTGCTGGCCGACGGCGAGGTGCTGGGTTGCGTCTCCACCCGACCCGATCCGATCCGTGGCTGCGCGGTCGAGCGCCTCGGCGTGATGCCCTACCTGTGCGCGGGCGCGCCCGCCTTTCGCGCGCGCTGGTTCCCGCACGGGCTCACGCGCAGCGCGCTCGCCCGCGCGCCGGCCATCGTCTTCGGTCGCCACGACGACATGCACGACGTCTTTCTGCGGCGCCACTTCGGGCTGGATGCCGGCCAGTATCCGCGCCACGTCGTACCCTCGTCCGAGGGCTTCATGGCCTTCGCCGTCGCCGGCCTGGGTTACGGCTTCATCCCGGAGATCCAGGCGCGCGAACACCTGGCCCGCGGCGAGCTCGTCGATCTCGCGCCCGAGCGCGAGGACGTGGTGCTGTACTGGCACCACTGGCTGGTGCAGTCGCCGGTGATGGCGCGGCTGGCGCAGGCGATCGCGCACACCGCCGCGCAGGTGCTGCGCCAGTGAGCCTGACGCCTAGCGCCGGTCGCCCGCGCCATGCACCACGGCACAGCCGGCATGCGGCAGCGGCGAGGCCTGCGGCTGGTCCTGCGGCTCGAACCAGGCCAGCTTCGGGTACAGCCCGACCACGCTGCCGATGACGGTCAGCGAAGGCGGACGCACGCCCTCTTCCAGCACGCGCTGCGGCAGGGTGGCCAGGTCGGCCACCACCACGCGCTGGGCGTGGGTGGTGCCGCGCTCGATGACGCCGGCGGGGGTGGTCGGCGCCAGGCCGTGGGCGATGAACTGGGCGCAGATGTCGGCCAGGCGCGAGATGCCCATGTAGATCACCACCGTCTGCTGCGGGCGCGCCAGCATCGGCCAATCGAGGTCGACCTTGCCCGCCTTCAGGAAGCCGGTAGCGAACACCACCGACTGCGCATGCTCGCGGTGGGTGAGCGGGATCCCGGCGTAGGCGGACACGCCCGCTGCCGCCGTCACGCCGGGAATCACCTCGACGTGGATGCCGGCGTCGACCAGCACCTCCATCTCCTCGCCGCCGCGGCCGAAGATGAAGGGATCGCCGCCCTTCAGACGCACCACACGCTTGTTCTGCCGCGCCAGCTCTAGCAGCAACTGGTTGATCTCGTCCTGCGGCCGCGAATGGTCGGCGGCCTTCTTGCCGACGTAGATGCGCTCGGCCTGTGGCGGCGCGAGATCGAGGATGGCCGGCGCGACCAGGTTGTCGTACACGACGACATCCGCCCCCGCCACCAGGCGCGCGCCGCGCAGGGTGAACAGCTCGGGGTCGCCGGGGCCGGCGCCCACCAGATAGACACTGCCCGGCAGCGGACCAGGGCGATGCACCGCGAGGTCGGGGATGCTCATGCTTACCACTCCATGCCGGCCATCGCCTTCACCCCCGCGGCGAAGGCATGCTTGACCGGCGTCATGTCGGTGACGGTGTCGGCGGCCTCGACCAGCGCGGACGGCGCGCCACGGCCGGTGACCACCACGTGCTGCATCGTCGGTCGCGCCAGCAGGTCGGCGACGACGGTGTCGACTTCAAGATAGCGGTACTTGAGCGCGATGTTGAGCTCGTCGAGCACCACCAGGCCGATGCCCGGATCCTGAAGCAGGCTGCGTGCCAGCGCCCAGGCGGCTTGCGCGGTGGCGACGTCGCGCGCGCGATCCTGCGTCTCCCAGGTGAAGCCCTCGCCCATCACATGCCAGATGACGCCGGGCTGGGCGCGGAAGAAGGCCTCCTCGCCGGTGTCGGAGCGGCCCTTGATGAACTGCACCACGCCCACCTTCATGCCGTGGCCCAGCGCGCGCGCCACCAGGCCGAAGCCGGCGCTGGACTTGCCCTTGCCATTGCCGGTGTTGACCAGCAGCACGCCGCGCTCGGCCTGCGCCGCGGCGATCCTGTCGTCGATGAGGTCCTTCTTGCGCGCCATGCGCTCAGCGTGGCGGGTGTCGCGGTCGGTGTCCTGGGTCATGTCGATCCTGTGCTTCTGGTTTCGTTGTGTAGCCGAGTCGCGCTGGCACGCATGCCCGCGGCAATCGTGGTGAAAACCTCTTCGGGAAATCCCCGCGGCAGCTCGCCGCCAAGCCTTTCGAGCACCCCTTCGGTCTGCTCGAGCACCTCCTCGATGAGCTCCTCCATGTCGCTCCCGAGGCCGCACTTGTACGCCATCGCATTGAAGTGCCTGCGCTGGATGTCACGCAGGCGGTAATGGGCATTGCGTCCGCGCAGCGCCATGGCCAGACGCAAACGCGCCGGATCGAGCCGGTTCCCCCCCACCCCCGCAATCGGCCACGCCGACAGCACGTCATACAAGGGCGCGAGCCGGTAGCGCCCGCCTGCAAGCAGAAAGATCGAGAAATTCTTCGCATGCCCATCGGTGGCGGCCAGCATCCAGAACAGCAACTGTGCTTTCAGCACCGTGCGCAGATCGCCGTCGCGGCGCTCGGAGCCCTGCAGGATGCGCGCAAGGTCGAGCAAGCCCGGGCCGCCATCGGCCTCGTACTTGAGCGCGGGCGGCGTTCCGGTGGCCTGGCAGAAATCTTCCTGCGGCAGGCGCAGCCAATAGTCGCCAGTGCTGGCCAGGCGGCGGTCGAAACGCTCGACCACAAGCACCTTCTGGGCACAGAACTGCTCGATCTGGCAGCTCGCCACCGGCAGCCCGAACGCGGCCAGCAGCCGGGCACACAGCCATTCGTTCTCGACCGAGGTGCGCATGTCCGCTTGCCGGTTGCCCACCAGGCCGAGCGGCAACTTGAAGATGTGCGTGGTCGGCGTCGCCCCGAGCGGTCGACACCAGCGCCCTTCGTGAAGGGTGAGCGCGGTCTTCTCCTGCGCGCCAGCGATCGAGATGCGGAAATCGTCCAACGTCGTCGTCTCGCCGAAGGCGTGTGCCGGCGCGACGGCCGCGCGCAGCAGGCGCTCGACATCGGCCTCATCAAGCGGCACCACGTCGATCCTGAATACGTCTTCCGGCCCCTGGCCCTCGGGCAGCAACTGGACCGCGCCCACGCAATCACGCCCGATCGCCCCCAGCAGCTCGAAGGCGCCCTTTCCCGACGTGCGAAAACGGGCCTGCAGCCGCGCGCGGATCTGCTCGCTGTCGGGCAGCAGGTTGTCGAAGTAATTGCGCACCCGCGCACCGCGCAGCGGCGCTGCGGCCGCATCGAGCGGCATCGGCAGGGAGAGCGACAGAGGGCGCGCCTCGGGCGACTCGATCCAGCTCGGCGCGTAGCGGAATCGGTCCTCGCCCTGCGCCGTCACCTGCCACTGGCCGACCCGCTGCCCATTGATCCAGACATCGAGCGCGCGTGCCTGCGCGCGGCGCCCCGCGGTTACCATTCGCGCTCCGCCTCGACGGCTTTTCGGTCGCCAAGCGTCAGCTCCAGCCCGAGCACGCCAGCGAGCGCGAGCAGGCGGTCCAAGGTGAGGCGCTCGGGGCGCGTCTCCAGCTCGGAGAGCCGGTTCTGGCTGATGCCAAGCCGCGCCGCGACCTCGGCCTGCGACAGGCCGAGCGCCTTGCGGCGCCCGACGAACAAAGCGGCGGCCTGTTCCGGCGAGTAAAGTCTGGGCATGGTCTTGTATCGCTGATCCCGATATACCCAGGATATCGATTTTCCCGATAAATGCAAGAAATCGGAATCGCCGATAATCTCGGCTCCCGGATCCCGCGGCCGCCGCATCAATCCGGCACGAACACCACCCGCCCGTCATGCTCGAAGCGGCGCAGCGGGTGGCCGAAGGCCTGGCCGAGCAGGTCGGCGCGCAGCACGGTATCGCGGTCGCCGGCAATCACGCCGCCGCGGCCGTCGAGCAGGATGATGTGGTCAGCGTAGCGCGCGGCGAGGTTGATGTCGTGCAGCACCAGCACGCTGCCGCGGCTGGCGCCGTCCTCGCGCACCAGGCGCTGGAACAGCTCGAGGGCGGCGATCTGGTGGTGCAGGTCGAGGTGATTGAGCGGCTCGTCGAGCAGGAACAGCCGCGGCGCCTGCGTCAGCAGGGTCGCGATCGCCACCCGCTGGCGCTCGCCGCCGGACAGGGTCTGCACGTCGCGCTGCTCGAACCCGGCGAGCCCCACGGCCTCCAGCGCCTGGCGCGCGATCGCCACGTCCGCCGCCCCTTCCCAGCCCCAGCGCCCGAGATGCGGATGGCGGCCGACCAGCACCGTCTCGAGCACGCCAGCGGCGAAGGGGTCGGGCTGCTGCTGGGCGAGCAGGCCGCGAAAGCGCGCCGTCTCCAGCGCCGGCCAGGCCGCGTAGGGCAGGCCACCGAGCCGCACCTGGCCCACCGTGGGTTCGCGCAGGCCGGCCAGCGTGTGCAGCAGCGTGGTCTTGCCGGCGCCATTGGGGCCGAGCAGGACCAGGCACTCGCCGGCCGCCAGGCTGAGGCTGAACTCGCAGCACAGCCAGCGCTCGCCCACCTTGAGCGCGAGGCGCTCGGCCTCGAGCAGCGGGGCATCGTCGACGGGCAGGCGGCGGGCGGCGGTCATCACAACTCCGGCGCGCCCTTCAGCGCGGCCTCCGCGACAACAGGAACAGGAAGACCGGCACGCCGATCAGCGCGGTGAGCACGCCCACCGGCAGCTGCTGCGGTGCAAGCACCGTGCGCGCCGCGGTATCGGCCAGGGTCAGCAGCGTGCCGCCAACCAGCGCCGCGGCGGGGATCAGCACGCGCTGGTCGTTGCCCAGGATCAGGCGCACCAGGTGGGGCACGATCAGGCCGACGAAGCCGACCGAGCCGATCAGCGTCACCGCGCTCGCGGTCAGCAGCGAGGCGAGCACATATAGGCCCATGCGCAGCCGCTCCACGCGCACGCCCAGCGCGCGCGCGCTGAGTTCGCCGCGCGCCAGCACGTTGAGGTCGCGCGCGACGGGCATCACCGCCAGCAGCGCCAGCACCAGCACCCCCACCGCCGGCCACGGCCGCGCCGCCACGCTGGCATCGCCCATCATCCAGAACAGCATCGACATCACCCGCGTGTCCGGCGCCAGCGCCAGCATCATCGACACCGCCGCGCCACAGCCGGCGGCGACGATGATGCCGGTGAGCAGCAGCCGCGTCTGCGTCCAGCTGCCGTCGCCGTGGGCGAGGCCGAACACCACCAGCATCGCGGTGAGCGCACCGGCAAAGGCAAAGGCATCGACCCAGAACGCCGCCGCCCCGAGCGTGATCGCCCCCAGCGCGCCGACCGCCGCGCCACCCGAGATGCCGAGGATGTAGGGGTCGGCGAGCGGGTTGCGCAGCAGCACCTGCATCAGCGCGCCGGCGGTGGCGAGCAGGCCGCCGCAGGCGAAGGTGGCGATGGCGCGGGGGAGGCGGAGTTCGAGGATGATGGCAGCGGCGTCCACATCCCCCTTACCGCCGAGCGCGCGCAGCACATCCAAGAAAGGCACCACCAAACTGCCTGCGCTCACGGCGAGCAGGATGGCGCCAACGGCCGCGGAGAGAAGGACGGCCAGCACCAGGACTAGTCGTTGCCGATCAGGCAAGCCTCTACCCTCTTTGTCTTGCGCGCAGCCAGCCCATCAGAAAGTGAGCCGCGCGCCTACGCGCCAGGTGCGTTCGAAGTCGATAGGGTAGACGCGATCACCACTCCAACTTTCCAGGAACAACCCGTTTTCGCGATCGAAGAGGTTGCTCACCGCGCCGTAGAGTTCCACGCCCTTAGTCAGTTGGTGTCGATACGCGAGATCGGTGGATTGGTAAGCGCGCTGCTTTTCCGCGTTCCTGTTGTCGAAGTCACCATCGGCGTACGCTTTGCTCCGCCATACATGCGAGACGTTCAGACTGCCGTTTTCGGCCACGCGGAAGTTGAGACCCGCAACCAGGCTGTGCCGCGACACCCCCGGCAGATCCTTACCATCGTAGGCGCCACCTCCATCGGCTTCACGGTCGATTCTCGCCAGCGTCCAAGCGTAGTTCAGCAGTACGGCCGCGGTCGGCGTCACCTGGAAGCTGTTCTGCACCTCGAAACCATATTTGTGCGACTTGTCGATATTGGTGTTGTTGTAGGACGTAGGCTCAAGATAGATCTCATTCTTCAGACGGGCGTAGAAGAGCGCGGCCTTCAACCGGTTGCGCTCAGTGAAGTGGTTAAGCCCGAGGGTCAGCGTACGGGTCTTCGCAGGCTCGATGAAACCGTTAAAGCTCTTGCCGACAAACTGATACAGGGGAGGCGGGCCGTATATGCTCTTGAAAAAGCGGTCGATATCCGGCGCCAGGAAGGCGTCGCTATAGCTAGCAAATACCGATAGAGCAGGGTCGACGCGATAGTTCGCACCGGCCTCCCATGAGGTCAGACGCTCCTCCTCCCCTAGTGCCGCACCCAAGACAGGCTTGTAGCCGTACTCAACGTGTTCCCGACGGACACCGGCCGACAGGGTGAGTCGGTCGAGAACATATTGCCCATGCAGAAACCAGCCCAAGTTCTCCTTCGTGGTCACCCCGTCCGGATCGACACGCTCGCCATCGAAGCGCTGCACACCCGTGTTCACTGCTAGGCCACCCCGCTGAAACTGCAGCGCAAGCTCGTCAGCGAGGTACCTGTACTCGGATTCCGGAGACGGCACGTACGCGGAACTCTTCTCCTCGTCCTGATGGCGAGCGGTGACCCGCCACTCGGGACTCAGCACATAGTCTGCACCGAGACTCCAGTGCTCAGCATCGAACCTCTGGCGGGTGTAGTTGCCACCGTTGTTCACTGCCGGATCAGCGCGAAACTGAGCCAACGACAGCGAACTCGGATACCGCGTGTCAATTCTGGATGCGCCCGCCTCGAAGTCGAGGCGCAGCCCGTCAGTCGGCTTCACACCTGTAGCCACTCGCCAGGTATTGGCCTCCGACTGGTCACGATGCCCGGACGGATCCTTGTCGCTGAAACCACCGAATTTGCCGTGGTCCAAGGTCGCGGAAAAGTCGAACCGATCGCGCACGATACCCGCCGTAGCCACGCCACCACGCGTACCGTAATTCCCTGCATAGGCGTCCAGGCGCACACCTTCGCGTGGCTTGGTGTAGATCTGAATGGTCCCGGCCGTAGCTCCATCGCCGTACAGCACGGCGCCGCTACCCTTCGTGATCTCGATGCGATCGATGTCTGCAAGAGCAATCGATCCAATTAGTTGCGGCACCATGTCGATGTTGTTGAGCCTGCGGCCATCGACCGAAACGACAACGTTCTGATGCCCGTTCGCGCTGCCGTAGCCACGCATGCTGATTTGCGGCGTATAACGGTTGCCATAACTCGGCGTTACCTGGAGCGAGGTTTGCAGCGCCAGATAGTCGTAGAGCGAGTTCGCACCCGAGCGCTCGATGGCCTCGCGGGTATGCACTTCGGACGCATAGGGCGCATCTTGGTCCTGCATGTCGATGCGGGTAGCGGAAACGACCACGGGCGCGGCAGTGCGCTCCTGTGCGAACGCCGTCGGGGCGGAAAACGAGAGCGCTGCGGGCACGGAAAGCGCCGCAGCGACAAGACGGATCTTCATTGTTCGTACTCCCTTCGCCATGCCGTGCGTCCCCGCACACCATGGCAACTTCACATGGACGCACCGCGAGCCAGGTAGAACCGAAGAGAGTAGGAAGAAGCCACCACGCCCGTCGCCGCCACCCCGCGGCACATCCGCCAATTCGCGTTCCGGCCGGTCTCCGGGCTCGTGCGCTGTGCCGGCGGGGCCGGACGGGTGGATCGCCTTCCCGGGAGAGCATTCCCAGTGGCTGCATGACACACCTTGCGCGCACTTACCGTTGCGGGGGCAGCACAGGCATTGCGGCCTCGTTTGCGAGGGGCCGCGCACCTGTTTCCCGTTTAACCCTGGGCGAGAAACGCCCGCGGGCACCGATAACGCGCTGCCCCTTCCAGGGCAGTGGGGGCGGATGATACCGTACGGCCGCGTATCGTGCACTGCAATAAAATACAGATTCCTCGGATGCAAGGACCTGCCAGAACAATGACATGCGAACTGATCCTCGGCGGCGCCCGC
The DNA here is from genome assembly GCF_047806685.1 of Thauera sp. WH-1. NCBI lineage: Bacteria > Pseudomonadati > Pseudomonadota > Betaproteobacteria > Rhodocyclales > Zoogloeaceae > Thauera > Thauera sp. WH-1. Next base: position 341,507 of record NZ_JBLQGP010000002.1, on the reverse strand, counting down.
TCCGGCAAGAGCCGCGAGGCCGAGCGCCGGGCTGAAGAATCCGGCCTGGCGGTGACGGTGATCGCCACCGCCGAGGCGCTCGACGAAGAGATGGCGGCCCGCATCCGCCGCCACCAGGCCGACCGCCCGGCGGCCTGGCGCACCGTCGAGGCGCCGGTCGCGCTCGCCGACACGCTGCGCCGCGAGGCCGCCCCGGGGCGCTGCGTGGTGGTCGACTGCCTGAGCCTGTGGGTGAGCAACCTGCTGGTCGACGCCGACCATCTGCCGCCAGGAGCCGGAGCGGAGGAACTGCCGCTGTTCCGCCGCGAGCGCGACGCGCTGCTCGCCACCCTGCCCACGCTTCGGGGCCACATCATCCTGGTCGCCAACGAGGTCGGCCTCGGACTGGTGCCGGAGACGCCACTCGGACGCCTGTTCCGCGACGAGGCCGGCCGCCTCAACCAAGTGGTGGCGGCGCTGTGCTCGCGCGTGGTGTTCGTCGCCGCCGGCCTGCCGCTGGTGCTGAAGCAGGGCTAAACTGCGGAACGACAAGACGTTTCAGGGGACTGCGATGGGCCTGCCTGCAGAAAGGCACAAGATGACGCTGAATGACTTCCTCGCCTGGGAGGCCGAACAGCCCGAGCGCTGGGAGTTCTTCAACGGCGAGGCCTCCATGATGGCTGGCGGGTCTGATGTGCACAACGCCATCAGCCTCAACACGACGTTTGCACTCCGTACGGCCTTCGCGGGTTCGCGCTGCAAGGTCTTCATGTCCGACGTCCGCCTGCGTCTGGCCGAGTCGGACGACCTGTTCTACCCCGACGTCTTCGTCACCTGCTCGGAGGCCGACAGTGCCCGCCGCCAGGTCAAGGAAGACCCTGCGCTGATCGCCGAGGTGCTGTCACCCTCGACCGAGGCCTACGACCGCGGCGACAAGTTTGCCGCCTACCGCCGCTTTCCCGGCCTGAAGACCGTGCTCTTGCTGTCGCAGGACCGCCCTCATGTCGAGTGCTACACCCGCGGCGAGGACGGGTACTGGATCCTCAGCGAAGCGAGCGGGGACAGCGCCAGCCTCACCCTGCCTGCTTTCGGCTTCGAACTCGCGCTGGCCGAGTTGTATCGCGACCTGCCGGATGCCGCGCAACAAACCCAGACCGCCGCACCCTGAGACCCCACCACCCGCATGACACCCTTTGCCATCACCGCGCCCGACAGCCTGCTCGCCGCTGCACTGCAACACAAGATCGACCGCAAGACCAAGCCGCTCGGCGCGCTCGGCCGGCTGGAGGCGCTGGCGCGCCAGATCGGCCTGGTGCAGCAGCGCCTGGAACCCGAGATCCGCCAGCCGCACATCGTGGTCTTCGCCGGCGACCACGGCGCCGCGCGTGCCGGCGTATCGGCCTACCTGCAGGACGTCACCTGGCAGATGGTGGAGAACTTTCTCGCCGGCGGCGCGGCCATCAACGTCTTCAGCCGCCAGATGGGGCTGGGGCTGAGCGTGGTGGATGCGGGCGTCAATCACGACTTTGGCGCACGCCCGGGCCTGATCGACGCCAAGATCGGCCCCGGTACGCAGAACTACCTCGATTGCCCGGCGATGAGTCCGGCGCAGCGCGACCTGGCGCTGGAGCGCGGCCGCGGCATCGCCCAAGCGCTCGCCGGCAACGGTTGCAACTGCGTCGGCTTCGGCGAGATGGGCATCGGCAACACCGCCTCGGCCTCGCTGATCACGCATTGCCTGGTCGGCGCCGAGCACGATGCCGAGCTGTACACCGTCACCGGCCGCGGTACCGGCCTGGACGACGCCGGCCTGTTCCACAAGCGCAGTCTGCTCGCCCAGGCCCTGGCGCGCGGCGGCCGGCCCAGCGACCCGCTGGCCGTGCTGGCCGAATACGGCGGCTTCGAGATCGCGATGATGGCCGGCGCCATGCTCGGCGCGGCAGAAAAGCGCATGCTGGTGCTGGTCGACGGCTTCATCGTCACCGCGGCCCTGCTCGTCGCCCACGCCATCGACCCGCGGATCCTCCCCTACTGCGTGTTCGCACATCGATCGCAGGAGCCCGGCCACCGCGTGCAGCTCGACTTCCTGCAGGTGCAGGCCCTGATGGAGCTGGATCTGCGCCTGGGCGAGGGCACTGGCGCGGCGCTCGCGTTCCCGCTGGTGCAGGCGGCGGTCAACTTCCTCAACGAGATGGCGAGCTTCGAATCGGCCGGCGTCAGCGACCAGGGCTGAGGCCCGATGCGCGCGCAGCTCGAACTCTTCTTCATCGCCCTCGGCTACTTCACCCGCATCCCGATGCCCGGCTGGGTGGCGTGGGCGCCCGAGCGCCTCGCCCGCGCCGCGCGCTGGCTGCCGCTGGTGGGCTGGGTGGTGGGCGGCGCCGGCGCGGCGAGCCTGTTGCTGTTCGCCCAGTTCCTGTCCGCGAGCCTGGCGGTGATCCTGTCGATGGCGGTGACGATCCGCCTCACCGGCGCCTTCCACGAGGACGGCTTCGCCGACAGCTGCGACGGCCTCGGCGGCGGCTGGGACAAGGCCCAGATCCTGGCGATCATGAAGGACTCGCACATCGGCAGCTACGGCGCCATCGGCCTGGTGCTGATGCTGCTCGCCAAGGCCGCGGCGCTGATCGATCTGGCCACGGCCAGCCCCGCCACCGCCGCGACCGCCCTGTTCGTCGCCCACGCGCTGTCGCGCCTGGCCGCCACCGCGGTGCTGCACGCCCTGCCCTACGCGCGCAGCGACGACAGCAGCAAGGCAGCGGCCGTCGTCGGCCAGCTGGGCCGCGGGGACCTCCTCATCGGCGCCGCCTGCGGCCTGCTGCCCGCGTTCGTGCTGCTCGCGCCGCTGCCGGCGCTCGCCGCGCTGAGCCTGGCAGCGCTGCTCACCGTGTGGCTGGCCCGCCTGTTCCTGCGCCGCCTGGGCGGCCACACCGGCGACCTGCTGGGTGCGGTGCAGCAGGTGACGGAGCTGGCGTGCTACGTCGGCATCGTCGCTGTCAGCCTCTGAGCATCAGGGATATACTCCACCCATATCCACGCAGAACAAGGTGAGGCCATGACGAGCTCCTCGCAAACCACCGTCTTTCGCAGCAACAAGACCCAGGCCGTGCGCCTGCCCAAGGCGCTCGAGCTGCCCGAATCGGTCAAGAAGGTCACGATCACGGCGATCGGCAACACCCGCATCATCACACCCGCCGAAGCAAGCTGGGACGCCTGGTTCGACGGCCCCGACGTCAGTGCCGACTTCATGAGCAACCGCGACCAGCCTGCGGACCAGGTGCGCGAGGCCTGGTGAGCATGCTCAAGTACCTGCTCGACACCAACATCGTCATCTACACCATCAAGAACAAGCCGGCCCAGGTGCGCGAACGCTTTCGCCAGCACGACGGCCAGATGGCCATCTCCAGCGTCAGCCTGGGCGAGCTCGTCTTCGGCGCCGAACGCTCTGCACAGCCGGAGGCGAACCTGGCCGTCGTCGAGGGCTTTGTCGCCCGCGTCGAGTCGCTGGATTTCGATGCCGCCGCCGCCCACCACTTCGGCCAGATCCGCGCTGAGCTCTACCGCGCAGGCCGCCCCATCGGCCCCTACGACATGATGATCGCCGCCCACGCACGCTCGCGAGGACTCATCCTGGTCACCAACAACACGTCCGAGTTCGAGCGCGTCGCGGGCTTGCGGCTGGAGAACTGGGCCTGACGCAGGACGAGGCCTCCGGCATCCTCACTCCCCGCTTTCTACTCCCCCGCCTCCCGCACCGCCATGCAGCTGCACCTCATCCGCCACCCCCGCCCCGCCGTTGAGCCCGGCATCTGCTACGGCCAGACCGATATCGGCCTCGCCGACTGCCCTGCCGCGGCCGCCGATCGCCTGCGCCCGCTGCTGCCCGACTCATTCGCCCTGCACGCCAGCCCGCTCGCCCGTGCGCGCCTGCTCGCCGAAGCGCTCGGCACACCGCGCCTGGACGACCGGCTGAAGGAGATCCACTTCGGCGACTGGGAAGGCCGCAGCTTCACCGACATCGGCTCCGCGATCGACGACTGGGCCGCCGACCCGCTCGGCTTTCGCGCGCCGGGCGGCGAGTCGCCGCGCGAGATGGCAGCACGGGTGCTGGCATGGCTTGAGGAGGCAACGGGAAATGGGGGACAGACCCCGATTTCCGCGGAAATTGGGGTCTGTCCCCCATTTCCAGAGGCGGTGGTCGTGGTAGCCCACGGTGGTCCCTTGCGCGCGATCGCGGGGCACTTGCTGGCTATGCCGGTCGAACGCTGGATCGGGCTCGACTTCGGCTGCGGGCAGGTGACGCGGATCGATGTCGAAAGCTGGGGGGTGGTATTGAAGTGGTTCAATCGCTGAGGTAGGAAAAGCCCACCATGCTCACCCTCTGGCTCATCACCGACAACAAGCCCGGCCACCGCAGCCAGTTGCAGGGGCTGGCGCAGGCGCTGGCGGCGCGTACGGCGGTCGAGGCGCACTGGATCGACGCGCCGACCGGGCGCAGCGCGTTGTGGCAATTCATCAGCGGCCGTTTTCCGCCTGGCGCCGGACTGCCCGACCCGGACCTGATCCTCGTCGCCGGTCATCGCACCCACCTCGCCGGCCTCGCCGCGCGGCGCGCTCGGGGCGGCAGGCTGATCGCCCTGATGCGGCCCAGCCTGCCGCTGGCCTGCTTCGACCTGTGCGTGATTCCCGAGCACGACCGCCCCCCCGCCCGCGCCAACGTCATCGCCACCCGCGGCGTGCTCAACACCGCGCGGCCCAGCGCCGCGCGCGAGGCGGACCGAGGCCTGTTCCTGATCGGCGGGCCGTCGAAGCACCACGGCTGGGACACCGCCGGACTGCTCGCGCAACTCGACGCCATCCTCGCCGCCAGCCCTGGCATGCGATGGACGCTGACCACCTCGCGCCGTACGCCAGCCGAGGCCGAATCCGCCCTCCTCGCCCTGCGCGAGCGCGGGGTCGACGTGCGCCCGGTGGCCGACACCGCGCCGGGCTGGGCGATGGCCCAGGTGGCGAGGAGCGCGCAGGCCTGGGTCACGGAGGACAGCGTCTCGATGGTGTACGAGAGCCTCACCGCCGGCGCTGCAACCGGCCTGCTTGCGGTGCCGCGACAGGGGGAGACGCGCATCACCGCGGGCGTGGCGGCGCTGCAGCGCGAGGGCTTCGTCACGGCGTTTGCGGACTGGCAGCGGGAAGGCCATCTGCGCGCGGCGCCAGCGCGCCTGGCCGAAGCCGACCGGGTGGCCGAGGCCGTGCTTTCGCGCTGGCCGATGTAGGTGCAGCAGCGGCTTGCGCAGCAAGGCCCGGGCAAGCACCCCGCCCGGGCGATCGCCTAGAATAAGGGCAGGACATCAACGCACCGGAGCACCATGATGGGTGTCGAATTGCGCAAGGAAAAGCACTACACCTACGCCGACTACCTGACCTGGCCGGACGACGCCCGCTACGAGCTGATCGACGGCGAAGCCTTCCGGATGGCGCCGACACCGCTGATCGAACACCAGGAAGTCGCCGGCGACGTGTTTTGCCAACTGGCCAACCAGCTCGACGGCCAGCCCTGCCGCCCCTATATCGCCCCGGTCGACGTACGCCTGCCGCGCAAGGACGAGGCCGACGCCGCCATCGACACCGTCGTCCAGCCCGACGTGCTGGTCGTGTGCGACCCGGCCAGGATCGACCGCCGCGGCGTGCGTGGTGCGCCCGACTGGCTGCTCGAGGTGCTGTCCCCCAGCACGGCCGCCCACGACCAGATCGCCAAGCGCCGCACCTACGAGCGCGCCGGCGTGCGCGAATACTGGCTGGTGCACCCGGGCGACCGCACGCTCACCGTCTATCTGCTCGACAACGGCCAGTACGGTCGCCCGGAGATCTACGAGCTGAAGGACGAAACCCCCATCGGCGTGCTGCCCGGCGTATCGATCGCCTGGGATGCGCTCGTCGCCAGGCTGCCCAAGCCGGAATACTGACGCCACGGAACCCCGCGGCTTGATCGCATCTCATATGCGATACATAATTCGCGCGCTGCACACGAGGAAGCCATGGCACAGAGTTCAATGCTGCACATCCGCGTCGACGACGAAACCAAGACCCAAGCCACCGAGGCGCTGGCAGCGATGGGGCTGTCCATGTCAGACGCGGTGCGCATCTTCCTCAAGCGCGTCGTCAACGACCAGGCCTTTCCGCTCGAGCTCAAGGTTCCCAATGCCGAAACCCGCGCTGCCATGGAAGAAGCACGCGTCATGATGAAGGCGCGCCAGGTACCTTTCGTATCGGCCGACGCGCTGTTCGATGACCTCGAAAAGACCCGCTAAGATCAAGCGGGCACCGCTGCCACGCGCGGCGGACTTCAGCAAGGCGTTCCACAAGGACTGGCAACGGCTCGGCCGCGCCGGCCGCTTTGACATGAAGCGGCTCAAGGAAGCCATGCTCCTGCTCATCGCCAACGACGCCGCGCTCGGCCCGGTATGGCTCGACCATCCGCTCAAGGGCGACTGGGCCGATCACCGCGAATGTCACCTAGGCGGCGACTTCCTGCTCATCTACACCGCCGACGACAAGCAGATCATCTTCGTCCGGGCCGGCACCCATGCGGACCTTTTCGAGGGCTGAAGCAGAGATGAAGCCCCTCAAGGTCCTGCAGCTGCTCCCCGCGCTCGACAGCGGCGGCGTCGAGCGCGGCACGCTCGAGATCGCGCGGGCGCTGGTCGCGGCCGGGCATCAATCGGTGGTGCTGTCCAAGGGCGGGCGGCTGGTCGAGCAACTGCAGCGCGAAGGCTCGCGCCACATCGCGCTCGACCTCGGGCGCAAGTCGCCAGCCACCTTCCTGCAGTACCGCACGCTGCGCCGGCTGTTCGCAGCCGAGCGCTTCGACATCGTGCACGCCCGCTCGCGCCTGCCGGCGTGGGTCGCCTGGCTGGCCTGGCGCGGCATGCCGGCCAACGCCCGCCCGCGCTTCGTCACCACCGTGCATGGGATGCACTCGGTAAGCCGCTACAGCGCCATCATGTGTGCCGGCGAACGCGTGATCGCGGTCAGCGACACGGTGCGCGACTACATCCGCAGCCACTACCCGCCCGCGCGCTGGCCGCACCTGACGGACGAGCGCATCACCGTGATCCCGCGCGGCATAGATCCGGCGGAGTTCCCGCGCGACTACCGGCCGTCGGAGGACTGGCTGGCACGCTTTCACGCCGAATTCCCCCAGCTCGGCGGACGCAAGATCCTGACGCTGCCGGGACGGCTCACAAGGCTCAAGGGGCACCACGACTTCATCACCATCGTCGCCAAACTGATCGCCGAAGGGCTGGACGTGGTCGGGCTGATCGTCGGCGGCGAGGACCCGAAGCGGCCCGGCTACGCCAAGGAGATCCGCGAGCGGGTGCAGGCGGAAGGCCTGGGCGAGCGCATCGTGTTCACCGGGCATCGCAGCGACGTGCGCGAGATCTATGCAATTTCGGACTGCGTGCTGAGTCTGTCGAGCACGCCGGAGTCGTTCGGGCGCACGGTGCTCGAGCCGCTGGCGATGGGGCGGCCGGTGGTGGGGTATGCGCATGGGGGGGTGGCGGAGATTCTCGCCGAGCTGTTTCCGTTCGGGGCGGTGGACAAGGGCGATGCCACCGCGGCCGGCGCGCGCGTCGTCGAGATCCTGCAGGACAAGGCGCCGGCGGTGAAACCGAACACGCGCTTCCTGCTCGACGAAATGCAGAGGCGGACGATCGACATCTACAAGGCGCTCGCATCATGACCTGGCTGGTCCTCGCCTTGGCGGTGGCTGCGCTGTGGTTTTCTCACCGCTACGCCTGGTGGCGGCGTCCGGTGGATTACCGCCACCCACGCGTGCTGATGTACCACATGGTCAGTCCGCACCGGAAAGGCGCGCGCTTCAACGGCCTGCGCGTGCCGCCGGAACGCTTCGACGCCCAGCTCGCCTGGCTGAAGCGGCACGGCTGGCAGTTCTTCACCCTCAGCGAGCTGTGGGCGCTCTGGGACGACCTGCCGCAAAAGAGCGTGGCGATCACCTTCGACGACGGCTACGCCGACAACCTGCACGCCGCGCTGCCGCTGCTGGAGAAGTACGACGCCAAGGCGACGATCTACATGGTGGTCGACCGTCACGACCGCGACTGGTCCACCGCCAAGAAGGCCCACCACGACTCGGGCGAGCTCGCCCGCGAGCCCAAGCTCAGCGACGACGAAGTCCGCCGCCTCATCGCCAGCGGCCGCATCGAGATCGGCTCCCACACGCTGACCCACATCAACATGAAGACCACCCCGCTGGCCGAGAAGCGCCGCGAGCTGATCGAGTCGCGCAGAGCGCTGGAGGAAGGCTTCGGCGTAACGGTAAAGAGCTTTGCCTACCCTTTCGGCATCTACGGCGCGGCGGACGTGGCGCTCGCGCGCGAATGCGGCTACGAGACCGCGGTGACCACGGTCGACGGCATCGACCCGCGCAGCCCGCGCCCCGACCCGCTCGAGCTCAAGCGGATAAAAATCAGCGGCAAGGACACCATGCTCGGCTTCGTGATGCGCATGCGCGGCGGCAAGCGGGGCTGGCGCAAGTGAAGCGCAAGGTGTGGATCCTGAGCGACGGCGCACCCGGCCACCTGAGCCAGAGCCGCGGCGTGGTCGACGCGCTGGCAACGCGCCTCGATCTTGAGGTCGACACGATCCCGCTCAAGGTGCGCAGCCCCTTCTGGAAGCGGCTCGGCCGCCTATGCCTGCCGCGCATCCGCGCCACGCGCGCCTGGCTCGCCCGCATCTACGACATCGCGCCGCCGCCCGGCCGCCCGGACCTGATCGTCTCCTCCGGCGCCAACACCCTGCTCGCCAACGCCCTGCTCGCCCGCCAGCACCGGGCGGCCAACGTCTATAGCGGCACGCTAAAGGGCTACGACCCCGACTCCTTCGACTGCGTGTTCACCGTCGTGCGCCTGGCCGGCGTCGCCTGCAACCTGGTGCTGCCCTTGCCGCCGGTGCCGGGCGAGCTCGCCCGCCCGCTGCCCGCCCCGTCCACCGGCACGCCGCGGATCGCGGTGCTGATCGGCGGTGACGGCGCCGGCTACGTCTTCCGCGACGCCGACTGGCACGCCCTCGCCGACGGCCTCGCCGGGCTCGCCCGGCGCGAAGGCGCCCAGCTCCTGCTGACCACCTCGCGCCGCACCGGCGCCGCGGCGGAGGCCATCCTGCGCGGCGCCCTGCCGCCGGCGCTGCTCGCCGACGCCGTCTGGTGGGAGCAGGCGCCGCGCAAGGTGGTGCGCGATTTCCTCGCCACCGCGAGCGCGGTAGTGGTCACCGAGGACAGCCTCACGATGGTCGCCGAGAGCATCTACTCCGGCCGCCCGGTGCTGTCGGTTTCGCCCGCCACCGCCGCGCCCAACGCCAACGACGGCGCCGCGCTCGAGGCCTACGCCGAGCGCGGCCTGCTCGCCCGCTGCCCGATCGCCGGCCTCCCCAGCGCCGCGCTGCCGCCTGCGAACCCCAGCCTACCCGATGTCCAGGCCGAGATCGCCGCCGCCCTGCTGCCGCTGCTAGAACACCCGACACCATGAAAGACGTGCTGATCTGGGGCCGCTACGGCAACTACGGCCCCGACTACCCGCGCAACCGCGTCATCGAGTCGGTGCTGCGCGAGCTTGGCTGCACGGTGCGCCGCTTCCTACCCGCGCTGTCCGCCACCGCCGACCTCGAATACGCCCTGCGCCGCGGCCCGCGCCCCGACCTCGTCTGGGTGCCCTGCTTCCGCCAGCGCGACCTCGCCGTCGCCGCCCGCTACGCCCGCCGCCACCGGCTGCCGCTGGTGTTCGACCCGCTGATCAGCGCCTACGACAAGCAGGTCAACGAGAAGCGCAAGTTCGCCGCCGACAGCGCCCAGGCGCGCAAGCTCCTCGCCTGGGAGGCGCGCCTGTTCAATCTGCCCGACTGGCTGATCGCCGACACCGAAGGCCACGCCGACTACTTCCACGCCACCCACGGCGTGCCGCGCGAGCGCATCCGGGTGATCCCGGTGGGCGCGGAAGAAGCCCTGTTCACCCCGCAGCCCTGGCCCGACAAGGCGCCCGACGCACCGCTGGAGCTCGTCTTCTTCGGCACCTTCATCGGCCTGCAGGGCGTCGATGTGTTGACCCAGGCCATCCTGCAATACGAGGGCCCGCCCACCCACTGGCGCCTGATCGGCGAAGGGCCGATGAAAGCCGAGTGCGAGCGGCTGCTTGCGTCGCTTACGCGCGGTGAGGGCCCGAGCCAGGTCAGCTTCGAGGGCTGGGGCCCGCTCGCCGAGCTCCCCGGCCGGCTCGCCAGCGCCGACGCGATCCTCGGCATCTTCGGCACCAGCGACAAGGCGCTGCGGGTGATTCCGAACAAGGTGTATCAGGGGCTGGCGATCGGGCGGCCGGTGATCACGGCGGCGACGCCGGCGTTCCCAGCGGAGCTGAGGGCAAGCGAGGATCATGGGCTGTTCTGGGCGCGGCCGGGGGATGCGGGGAGTGTTTGTGCGGCGGTGGGGCGGGTGCACGAAGCTCGCCGCGAACTGTCAAAGCTGGGGCGCGCAGCACGAGCCCGGTATGATGCGCACTTTTCCAACGATGTCATTCGGGCACGACTCCAGGAGCTGCTCACCGACGCCGCACCGCACCCACGATAATGAAGCCGCTGATCTCGGTCGTCATCGCCAACTATAATTACGGCCACTACCTCGCTGAAACGATCGAATCGGCTCTCGCGCAGACCTACTCCCCCGTCGAGATCATTTTCATCGACGACGGCTCGAACGACGACAGTGTCGAGCTTGCGATGCGCTACCCAGTCATCGTCCTCCGCCAGGGCAACCAAGGCGTCTCTGCCGCCCGCAACAATGCCACTCAGTTCGCAAGCGGCGAGTATGTGCTGTTCCTGGATGCAGACGATCTGCTGCTTCCGGATGCGCTGGAAGGGCTTTATCAAGCGCTCGACAAGGCTGGCCCGAACATGGCATTCGCCTACGGCCAGCTGCAATACTTCGGCGAAAAAAACTCGATCTTCGCCTCGCGCCCCTTCGACCCCGACTATCTGAGCCGGGAGAACTACATCCCCGCCTGCTCGCTGATCCGAAGCGAGGTCTTCAAGCAGGTCGGCGGCTTCGACCGTGGCTTCGATACCCGCGAGGACTGGGAACTGTTCGTGCGACTGTGGCATGCCGGCTGGCGTGGCGTGCACCTGCCCCGGCCGGTGCTCAAATACCGCAAGCACCGCGCCAAGCAGGAGATCCGGATGCTGGGCCGTTTCCGAAAAAGGCTGTCCGAGGCGAAGCTGATCGCACTCTACCCACGCTTCTTCTGGAAGAAGCTGCTAGCCCACCCCTTGCGGTTCCTGTATTACCGCCAACGCTGGAGCGTCCGCCGCCAGATCCGCCTTCACGGCCCAAGCGGTACGCCGGAACGCGTCACATCTTCGTCCATCATCGAGAAATGACCTTCACGCCTGTGCTGCCAACCGGAATGAGCGCGATGGAGCGTGGGCTGCGCTACGTCAATTCGGCGCTGATCTTCTGGTTCTTCGCCTTCCTCGTCACCGGGCCGAAAAACTCGTACGCCACGAGCGCTCTCCTCGTACTCAGCATCCTCACGCTGCCACTGAGCGCGGGGCACCTGCGAACGACCCTCAAGCGCGGCGCGCCGTGGATGCTTGGCATCGCCATCTATTGCCTCTATCAGATCGCGCGACGAATCGTGGACGGCGGCCTGAGCGCCCAGACCGACCCGCCGGCACGCTTCCTGGGCGCAATCCCCATCTTCATCTATCTCGCCCGCTATGGATTCAAGATCGAGGCGCTGTGGGCGGGGCTCGTCGCAGGCTGCGCAATTGGCGGCGTCGCGGGCCTGCAGGAAGTGATCGTCGATGGCGCCCAGCGCGCGGGGGTCGGTCACCACCCGATCGCCTATGGCAGCCTGCTTGGCTTCATGGGCATGGGGTGCCTTTACGCGGCAACGATTTACAAGCACATGTTGTGGCGAGTCGTGCTGATCGCAGCCGCGGCGATGGGCGTCATCGGCGTGCTTTACTCCGGCACGCGCGGGCTCTACCCTGCGCTCGCCGCATGCATGGCCTATATCGGCTACGGTGTCCTGAAAAACCGAGGTCTTTCTCGCCGCACCATCATTGCCGCAACGATCGGGTCTATCGCCCTGGTGAGCACGATCGCCTGGCAGCTACCGTCGGTTCAGAAGCGGGCTCAAGAGACCCTGTCGGAGTACCAGCGCATCAGCCAGGGCAATCTGGAAACCTCCATCGGGCACCGCATCCAGATGTGGCATACCGCACTCTTCATCGTGTCCGAGCGCCCCGTGTTCGGGCTCGGGCTGGACACCGAAAAACGTAAGGCGCTCAGCCTGGACTTCCTCAAGGAACACCACTACAAGCCGTCGGTGCTCACCCGATACGATCACCTGCACAACCTCTACCTGAACGAGGCCGCCGCGTTCGGCCTCGTCGGCCTGGCCACCCTGCTCGGCCTGCTGTTCGGCGCGATCCATGGCACTAGCCCGCCGTTTCGTGGCGCGATCGCCGTAATCCTTATCCTGATCGCGGTCGAGGGGCTGAGCGAAACCGTGCTCAACCACAACCGGCTCACGATGGCTTTCGTGATCCTCGTTACTGCGCTGCGAGCACATAGCCTGGCGGCACCCCTGCGTGCGCTCGCCAACAAAGCCGTCTGACCCAGGATCACTCCGATTCGAGCCGATAGGGCGCCCTGGACCAACCTGCCGGCATCTTCTGCCGCTTCAGGCCCCAAACGGGGCGGTAGTAAAGCGCGTCGCCAAGCTGCCTGCACCACTTGTCGAATCGCATCCGCACATTGCGCGAACGATTCCGATCGGTTTCCACCGTGCGACGATCCGTCTCCAGCTGGGAGGGCGCGGTCTCGAGGTAGCCAATGCAGAAGGGATCGAGGCCTCGCACATCGACACCGCCAAGCTTGCGATAGGCCACCCAGTCGTCCGCCGAAAGCCAGCACGGCGAGTTCACCCGGCGCATGACCTCCGCTGCGGCGCGGTTGATCACGTAGCCGTAGCCCTCCCAGGCACGCCTCACCCGCGCCAGACGATAGTGCGCGCCGAAGGGCGTCCTGCCGCGCACGAGCAGGGACCTGATCGGGGTCATCAGGACGAGGCGCGGGCTAGGGGCGTTCATCCACTCCGCCATATGGGCGCTCGCGAGCAGATCCCGGACATCGGGCAAGAGCACGGCATCATCCTCGAGCACGAGCGCGAACGAACGCTCACTCGCAAGCAAGGCTTCGTATGCCCTGACATGGCTCAACGAGCACCCGAGCTCGCCGGCCGTCAACGTGCGTCCGTAGCGCTCGCGTGACCGCCGATCGTCGGCGAGCCGACCCCTGTCCTCAGCAGAAAGGCTCGCGCCCCGGACCGCGGCAATCATCTCGATTGGAGTCAGCCCAACCTCTTCGAGATGCGCCAGAATCCGCTCCCGCCGCTCCGCCGCGTCGGGAAGGTTGATCACCAACACCGCATAGTTCACCCGCCAAACCTCCGCGCAGCCAAATTTCGGTAACGACGATCATATCCTGTCGCCCTGAGTCCGGATGGACGACCTTATCGCTCTGCCGCCAGCCAGCGCAGGGGATCGATGTGGCCGTCTCCAGCGATCACATCGCAACGGCCGGCGCGAAGATCAGCAGGCTGGTTCAGCGTGAGGCTATGCCTTGCCCGCGAGTTCAAACGTTCGATCCAACACCCGCAAGAAGCGCTTACCCTCCAAGCGGTTATGAAATCTTCGCTGCAGTGCGATAATGCGCGATCCTCAAGCCCCCAGCCAGCCATGCAGAACAGCCAGAACAGCCAGCCCGCCCAGCAGACCTATGACGATGACGAGATCAGCCTGATCGAGCTGTGGCAGATCCTGGTACGGCGCAAGATGTGGATCTTGCTCACCTTCACCGCCTGCGTGCTGGCCGGGATCGCCTACATCCTGCTCGCCCCGGCGCGCTACGAGGTGGAGGTGCATGTCGACAAACCGTTCCCCAGCGACCTGGCTGCGCTCAACCTCGGCAGGACGGAAAGCACCGGTCTCGCCCCCCTCCCGCCCGAGCAAGTGTTCGGATACTTCACACGGCGACTACTCTCGACGGAGGCGAAGCAGCGCTTCTTCCACGAGGTGTTACTCCCCGCCCAGCCCGAGGACGTACGCGAAAACGCAAGTACACAGGATCTGTATGAATTCATGACCGAGAAGACCGTCACAGTGAAGAAGCCAGATCCAAAGGGGCGTGACCTCTACAGCCTGCGTATCGAGGCTCGATCGAGCGAGCTTGCCGCGCAAGGCGCCCAGGCCTTTCTCGACCTCGTAGCGGAGGACGCCGCGAACAAGCTCATTGCCGACCTGCGCAATGAGATCGACCTGACCACACGCAACACCCAACGCTCACTCGAAGAGCAACGCCGCGTCGCCGCGGAGAATAGAGCTGACCGAGTCGTGCAACTCTCGGAAGCCCTTCAGGTTGCTCAGAGCGTAGGCATTCGCGACCCTCAGATCACTTCGGCCCGCCCCCCTTCAGGCGACGCGCTCTCCCCTTTCATGGATGGCAGTCAGCTCTATGCACGCGGAACCAGGTCGCTGAGTGCGGAACTCGAGGTCCTCAAGGAGCGAGAAAGCGACGACCCGTTCCTTTTCGGGCTGCGTGAGACCGAAGCCAAGCTCAGACTTCTGCAAGAGATCAACCCCGACCCCAAGACGTTCCGGATGTTCAACATCGACGGCGAGATCGTCGCGCCGGAGAAGCCGTTCAAGCCAAAGAAGCGACTCGTACTGGCGCTGGCAGCGGTGCTTGGCGTGATGGGAGGGGTGATGCTCGCCTTCGTGGCGGAATTCGTTACAAAGGCGAAGCTGAACGGCGCTCGCGCCTGATTCGCTGCACCCAAGGACTAGCCTATGTACGAAGTCGCCACTGCGCCCTCGCCGGAAGCCAATATCGCCCCCATCCTGCTAGAAGGGCTGCGCAAACATATCCCGGCTACGACACACGGCTATCGTTGCGTTCCGCAATGGCGCAGGGTGTCTGATGTCTGCGCACCGCTGGCGGGGTGGAGGATCTCGCCGCCCTTCACATCCGCGCCGCCGCTGGCGGCCGTGCGCTCAGTGCCAGTCCTGGCCTATGGAACGAACTCTTCACGCCCTTTCGGAATACAAGTCTTTTGGGTAATCAAATGAAAATTGCCATCGCCGGTACAGGCTACGTCGGCCTCTCCAACGCCGTCCTGCTCGCCCAGCACAACCAGGTGGTGGCGCTCGATATCGTCCCGGAGAAGGTGGCGCGCATTAACGACCGCCGCTCACCCATCGCTGACGCTGAGATCGAGGATTACCTGCGCCACAAGACGCTCAACCTCCGCGCCACGCTTGACAAACACGACGCCTACACCGGCGCCGACTTCGTCGTCATCGCGACGCCGACCGACTACGACCCCGAGACCAACTACTTCAACACCCGCAGCGTCGAGGCGGTCATCGAAGACGTCCTCGCCATCAACCCCAACGCCGTGATGGTGATCAAGTCCACCGTGCCGGTCGGCTACACCCGCAGCGTCCGCAAGAAGTACAGCACCGGCAACATCCTTTTTTCGCCCGAGTTCTTGCGCGAAGGCATGGCGCTGCACGACAACCTGCACCCCTCGCGGATCATCGTCGGCGCGCGCTCGGACCGCGCTGAAGCCTTCGCCGCCCTGCTGCAACAAGGCGCCATCAAGCAGGACATCCCCGTCCTCTTCACCGACAGCACTGAAGCCGAAGCCATCAAGCTCTTCGCCAACACCTACCTAGCGATGCGTGTCGCCTACTTCAACGAACTCGACACATATGCCGAAACCCATGGCTTGGACACTCGGCAGATCATCGAAGGCGTCTGCCTGGACCCCCGCATCGGTGGTCACTACAACAACCCCAGCTTCGGCTATGGGGGTTATTGCCTGCCCAAGGACACCAAGCAGCTACTCGCGAACTACGCCGACGTGCCGAGCACGCTGATCCGAGCCATCGTCGATGCCAACACGACTCGCAAGGACTTCATCGCGGAATCCATCCTGAAGCGCAATCCGAAGGTGGTCGGCATCTACCGCTTGGTTATGAAGGCGGGCTCGGACAATTTCCGTGCCTCAGCGATTCAGGGCGTGATGAAGCGTATAAGAGCAAAGGGAATCGAGGTTATTGTCTATGAGCCCACCCTGCACAAGTCTATTTTCTTCAACTCGCGAGTCGTTAGCGACATCAACATCTTCAAGCGCGAAGCAGACATTATCGTAGCGAACCGTCACTCAGAATCGCTTGCCGACGTTCAAGACAAGCTCTATACACGCGATATCTTCGGAAGCGATAGCTGAAACTCTGAGGATATCCACGTGAACCTCATCCCTAACTTTCTTCAGCGCCACATCGCGGGTCGACCTAATCTCGTCAAAATACTCGACAACATTGGTTGGCTTTTCCTCGACAAAATTTTTCGCATGGGGATCGGCCTGCTTCTTGGCATTTGGATTGCCCGCGCCCTCGGTCCCGAACAGTTCGGCATACTCAGCTTCGCAACAGCTTTTACAGCACTTTTCGCTGCGATTGCCACGCTGGGCTTACCTAGCGTCGTCGTGCGGGACATTATAAAAAACCCCTCAGACAAGAACTTGATTCTCGGCACCGCTGCGGCGCTCCAGCTTGCAGGAGGCTTGATCGCGTACAGCCTAATGATCGCAACCGCTTTCTGGATCCGTGCAGACGACCCGCTTTTGAAGTCGATTGTCTCGATTCTCGGCTCTGCCTTACTTTTCAAGTTCGCAGACACCGCAGCATATTGGTTTGAGTCGCAAGTTCAATCGAAATATACGGTCTGGGCTCAAAACGCCACATTCATCGTATTTGCCATCGTAAAAGTCAAATTGATATTGGGCGATGCTTCGCTTCTCGCCTTTGCCTGGGCGATTTTGGCTGAAACTGTTCTGTCTTCGGCGATCCTTCTAGCCATTTTCAATCTTCGAGGCCCAAAGATCGCTTCGCTACGGGCCAGCTGGCCGACAGCACAATCATTAATCCGTGATAGCTGGCCACTACTACTTTCAGGTATCGCGATCATGGTCTACATGAAAACGGACCAAATCATGCTCGGGCAAATGATCGGAGACCACGAGGTCGGCATCTATAGCGCAGCCGCTCGAATCAGCGAAGTATGGTATTTCATCCCAATGATAATCGTCACCTCCGTCTTTCCGACAATCATCAACGCGAAATCACGCAGTGAAGAGCTCTACTACCAACGCTTTCAAAAACTCTTCACGTTCCTCGCCTGGACTTCAGTTCTAATTGCGCTACCAATGACCTTTCTTTCCACCCCACTGATCATTGTTCTATACGGGCCCGAATACATCGAATCGGGCCAAATCCTTGCAATCCACATCTGGGCTTCCGTTTTCGTGTCTCTCGGCGTAGCCAGTTCTAGATGGTTCATCGCCGAGAACCTCCCGCTATTAAATTTCAAGCGAACAGCTTTTGGCGCCCTCATGAACATCATTCTGAATCTTGCATTGATTCCAAAGTATGGAGCGCATGGCGCCGCGTTAGCCACAGTAGCATCGCAAGCCACCTCATCATTTTTAGTGGATTGCACAAGCAGTCAAACCCGCCATATTTTCCTCATGAAGATTAAGGCGCTTAATCCACTTACATTAATAAAAAAATAGAAATTTACTTTACAATAAGTCCCACGCACTAAACACACAAGATAAGTGAATGGCAACCACACGACCCGCACCGATCGCACTATTTGTATATAATCGGCTTGCTCACACGAAGCAAACCATTGAAGCGCTCTTAAGGAACGAGCTTGCCGAGGAAAGCGACCTGACCATCTTCTCCGACGCTCCAAAGAACGCAAGCGCTGAGCGAAGCGTTCAAGAGGTGCGAAAATACATCAAGAGCATTGAAGGCTTCAGATCTGTCTCTATAATCGAGAGAAATGATAATTGGGGACTTGCAAAATCAATTATCGAAGGTGTCACCCGCATCCTCAAAGAACGAGAGAAGATAATCGTACTAGAGGACGATATTATTACCAGCCCCGCATTTCTCAGATTTATGAACGAGGCACTTGAACTCTACGAAAACCAGAAAAAAGTTTGGCATATAAGCGGCTGGAATTACCCAATTTCAACGAAAGACATCGACGAAACCTTTCTCTGGAGATGCATGAATTGCTGGGGCTGGGCAACTTGGGCAGATCGTTGGAGTCATTTTGAGAAGGCCCCATCTTCGATGATAGAATTATGGAAGAAAGAGGAAATTTTCTCCTTTAACCTCGATGGCGCGCATAATTTCTGGTCACAAGTCCTAAATAACCAGCGCGGCCGAACTAATACCTGGGCCATCTTCTGGTATGCAACGATCTTCAAAAACAATGGGCTTTGCTTAAACCCAAGCCAGTCGTTGACCAAGAATATAGGAAATGACGGAAGCGGCATTAACTGCAGTGATTACGACCCATTCTCGGGAGCGCATACGCGCCAGACAGTTCCAATCTTAACGGATGCGATCAGCGAAAATGACGTCGCCCTCAGAAGCATCCAGGCCTTTTACCGCGAGAACAAGCCATCATTTTTCGATAGAGCGTCGGGCAGGTTAAAAAAGATCCTACGCAACCTTTACCAAAATCGCGTAGCAAAATAACGCAAACTGACAGCATCAATATGCTACTGCAGTTATTCTCTATTTTTTCCTTTGCATTCCTTTGGATTGCAGTAGCAAGAATTGGCTCCATGAGGCCAACGTACTTCCTTGGCTTTTTGATTTTCTTTTCAATTCAGTACGGCCCACACACTGCGGTACTTCCACAATTCTTCGAGATAAGCAAGATTGCCGATATACCAAACGCGGCACATGATTATTATGTGATAGTAACATCTTTATGTTACTTAATCTTAGCTTCACTTATCGCAACAACTCCCCCCTCCGTTCTTCGATGCAAGAATCGCTTCGGCGACCATCCGGACAAACCACGGGGACAGGGGTTGAGAATTACGATTCCAGCTATCGCTTTGATTGCGATAAGTCTGTCGCTTCCACATTCAATAAATATAATATCGGAGCATTTCTCGTACTTCGTCGGCAGTTCAAATTACTCGTACACGGATATCAGACGCGATGTATTCCAAGGAACAACCTGGAGCTCTTTTGCCAACGCGGTTCGTTTTGCAGTCATTCCGCTAATTGGAGGCGGGGCACTCCTAGCCGCACTCACAGTTAAAAGCACTGCAAAAAAGACTTTCTTTTTTCTCTTATCCGCACTCCTTCCCCTATTAACCTCCATTCAACTCAACAAACTCTTTTACGCGTATTACCTTCTCCTTTACGCGTATATATACCAATGCTCAAGAAGAGGGGTGCCGAGCTTTAGCGCGCAGCTAGCGCGTTTTTCACGAGATTTATGGAAGATTTTCCTTGCCTTGTGCATTGGCGGCTTCGTATTACTCGCCCTCTATTATTTTCAATATTCTGACTCAATCAACGACGGAACATCAAACACGGCCACGTTAATCAAAACACTTGTTTATCGTGTTTTTTTTGCTAGCGCTGACGGTTTAGCGGCATGGATAAATTACTTTATCCTTGTTTCCGAGCCCATTGGATTGGCTGGCAGCGGAAAACTATGCACTTTGCTTCTTTCTGACTGTATCGACATCCCCTTATTTACCGCAATCGAAATTATTGGGTCAGACAAGACCTCGATACAGACGGGCTTTATGGGATCGGGCATCTCGTCCTTTGGACTCATAGGTTTGATTTTATATTTATTGGTTGCCTATGGAGCAGTATTTTTTAACAATGCAACCCTACTCAGATTCCAAAACAGCCATTACTTCCCTGTTTTATCTGGCGCAATGTTTCTTAACTCATTTTTCTTAACCACAGTTCCAACTCACACCGCAATGCTTTCCGGCGGCGCGATTCTAACACCACTTGTAGCATTGATCATCTTTGGGCCTTTTAAAAGGCGGCGGACGCAGCCATTGAAAGCGCACCGAGGCACAGGTTCACTTAAAGCATTCGACAAAAATATTCAATAGCTTCACGGTTAAATTAGCCATCCGATTCCAATCTCACCTCTTAAGCAGCATGTCGATTTTTTTAAGGACGCGTTATCTGCAGCGACCTAAGCATAATCCAGGATTGGGCCTCAAAAGGGACAGGCAGCAGATACACTCCGCCGTCACACAGCCGCTGACAAGTCACTGACTAAGCTACCGAGCGGAGTGGAGCATCTCTGGCTCTATGCCGTGTTCGAGACATACTGTTTTGAAGATACTCCTCACTCACAATCATTACTCCTCTGGTGTTCCATCCGGCGAAAACCATGTTTTCGCTGCTGAAGCGTGTTTGCTCGCAAGGAACGGTAATGATGTTTATTTTTTTTGTCGATCCAATGATGAGATCAAACACCGTGGAATTAAGGGAAGACTGAATGGTGCCTTTAGCACACCATGGAATCCAATAATGGCGCGCGCTCTAAGCGCGAAAGTGGATGAGCTGCGGCCCGATGTAGTCCACGTCCATAACACCTTCCCGTTAATTTCGCCTGCAATCTTCCATTCAATCGGCAAGCGCGCAGCAAAGGTGTTGACACTCCACAACTACCGCCTTTTTTGCCCTGCTGCGATACCAATGCGGAATGGTCGTGTGTGTACGGAGTGTTTGGACCGTCACTCTGCCCTGCCGAGCCTCGTACATGGCTGCTACCGGGGAAGCCGGATCGCTACAACTCCGCTAGCAATCTCGGTCGAGCTTCACCGCATGATCGGGACCTGGACGAAGCAAGTGGACGCCTTTATCTGCCTTACAGAGTTCCAGCGTCAGGTCATGGTGTCGGCGGGTTTGCCTGCCGAGAAGGTCCATGTCAAACCCAACTTCTATCCTGGCAATCCTGCCGTCGTGCCTTGGGTAAAGCGCCTGCCTTATGTGGTTTTTGTCGGCCGCCTGACAGCGGAAAAAGGCGTCGTCAACCTACTGCGGGCCTGGCAGGCATGGGGAACGGGGGCACCTGAGTTGCGATTGGTGGGTTCTGGGGAACTGCACCCCGAGTTGGAGCGAATGGCCGAAGGATTGCCCGTGCGCTTTCTTGGCCAGCTTTCTGCAGAATACGCCCAGGCCGAGATTGCCAACGCACGCTTGCAGATTCTTCCATCTGAGTGCTTCGAAGGCTTCCCTATGGTTGTTCGCGAGGCGTTCGCCTTTGGCACGCCAGCGGGGGTTTCCAATATTGGTCCACTTCCCTCCATCGTAGAGCACGGTAAGAGCGGCATCGTTTTCCAGCCGGCCAATCCGCAGTCCCTGCTGCAGGAGGTGCGCACCGCCTGGGAGGCGCAAGGGTTGCTGGAGCACCTTGGCCAAGGCGCACGCGCCGAATTCGAAGGCAAGTACACCGAAGAGACCAACTACGCGACCTTGATGGAGATTTACCAGAGGGCCATCGAGGTTTCTCGTAGCGGCGCTGGCTAAGCCCAACAACGAATAGTTGGCGAGCCACTGCAGACCAACCGCGCACCTTCGACCAATCACTTACAAACCTACAGTTGATCTTGCAGCCCACCGACGCGCCCCGGCACTTCGTTTCGGTCGGCGGGCATGCACCCCGAATAGGACAAAGACCAATGAACAACAAGACAGCCCTCATCACCGGCATCACCGGCCAGGACGGCTCCTACCTCGCCGAATTCCTGCTCGCCCAAGGCTACGAAGTCCACGGCATCAAGCGCCGCGCCTCGAGCTTCAACACCCAGCGCATCGACCACATCTACCAGGACCCGCACACGCCCGACCCGCGCATGGTCCTCCACTACGGCGACCTCACCGACTCGTCCAACCTCACCCGCATCCTGCAGCAGGTGCAGCCCGACGAGGTCTATAACCTGGGCGCGCAGTCGCACGTGGCGGTGAGCTTCGAGTCACCCGAATACACCGCCGACGTCGACGCCATGGGCACGCTGCGCCTGCTCGAGGCCATCCGCCTGCTCGGCCTGGACAAGAAAACGCGCTTCTACCAGGCCTCTACCTCCGAGCTCTACGGCCTGGTGCAGGAGATCCCGCAGAAGGAGACCACGCCCTTCTACCCGCGCAGCCCCTACGCGGTGGCCAAGCTCTACGCCTACTGGATCACGGTGAACTACCGCGAGGCCTACGGCATGTACGCCTGCAATGGCATCCTGTTCAACCACGAGAGCCCACGCCGCGGCGAAACCTTCGTCACGCGCAAGATCACCCGCGGTCTGGCCAATATCGCACAGGGGCTGGAAGACTGCCTGTACATGGGCAACATGGACGCGCTGCGCGACTGGGGCCACGCCAAGGACTATGTGCGCATGCAGTGGATGATGCTGCAGCAGGATCAGCCTGAAGATTTCGTGATCGCCACCGGCGTGCAGTATTCGGTGCGCGAGTTCATCCGTTGGTCGGCGGCCGAGTTGGGCATCACGCTGCGCTTCGAGGGCAAGGGCGTGGACGAACATGCGGTGGTCGAACACATCGCCGGTAACAAGGCGCCGGCCCTGAAGGCGGGCGACGTCATCGTTCGTGTCGATCCGCGCTACTTCCGCCCCGCCGAGGTCGAAACCCTGCTCGGCGACCCGACCAAGGCCAAGGACAAGCTCGGCTGGACGCCGGAGATCACCGTGCAGGAGATGTGCGCCGAGATGGTCGCCGAAGACCTCAAGGTGGCGCAGCGGCACGCCTTCCTGAAGGCGCACGGGCACGACGTGCCGGTGGCCGTTGAAAAATGATGAACCTGGAGATCGCGGCTACCGCCGCTCCCACAGCAGAATGAACCTCACCGACACCATCTTCGTCGCCGGCCATCGTGGCATGGTCGGCTCAGCCATCGTGCGCCGGCTGAAGGCGCTGGGCTGCATCAACATTCTCACTGCCGGTCGCAATGAACTCGACCTCACCGACCAGCACACGGTCAATGCCTTCTTCGCCGCCCATCGCATCGATCAGGTCTACCTGGCCGCGGCCAAGGTCGGCGGCATCCACGCCAACAACACCTACCCGGCCGAGTTCATCCACCAGAACCTGATGATTGAGGCCAACCTCATCCACGCCGCCCACACCCACGGCGTGCACAAGCTGATGTTCCTCGGCTCGTCGTGCATCTACCCCAAGTTCGCCGAGCAGCCGATGAAGGAAGAAGCCCTGCTCACCGGTCTGCTCGAGCCCACCAACGAGCCCTACGCCATCGCCAAGATCGCCGGCATCAAGCTGTGCGAGAGCTACAACCGCCAGTACGGCCGCGACTATCGCAGCGCCATGCCGACCAACCTCTACGGCCCGGGCGACAACTTCCATCCCGAGAACAGCCACGTCATCCCAGCGCTGATGCGGCGCATCGACGAGGCCAAGCTGGCCAAGTCGCCCGAGGTGGTGATCTGGGGCAGCGGCACACCGATGCGCGAGTTCCTGCATGTGGACGACCTCGCCGAAGCCGTCGTGCATCTGCAGAACATCCCGCAGGAACGCTACGCCGGCGAAACCGAGCCGATGCGCTCGCACATCAATGTTGGCACCGGTGCTGATGTGACGATTCGCGAACTCGCAGAGACACTGGTCAAGGTCATCGGCTATGAGGGCAGCCTCGTCTTCGACACCACGAAACCGGACGGCACGCCGCGCAAACTGATGGATGTCAGCCGGCTGGCGCGACTTGGATGGCAGGCAAGCATCGGCCTAGCGAAGGGCTTGGGTCAGACGTATGACTGGTATCTGGACAACGTCGAGCAAGCCCGGGCGCGATGAATGAAAATTCTGGTATATGGCATCAACTACAGCCCGGAACTGACCGGCATCGGGAAGTACAGCGGTGAAATGACCCGCTGGTTTGCCAAGCAGGATCATGAAGTGAGGGTGGTCAGCGCACCGCCCTACTATCCGGACTGGAAGGTGTGGTCGGCGTTTTCTGGCCGGAGGTACGACACACGTATGGAGGACGGGGTGCGGGTAACCCGCTGCCCGCTCTACGTGCCTGAGAAGCCGAGCGCACTCAAGCGCATGCTCCATCTCGCCAGCTTCTCGGTGTCTTCGTCACTCCCCGTATTCGCGCAGCTTCGCTGGCGGCCGGATCTGGTGATCCTGGTGGTGCCCACTCTTTTCTGCTCACCACAGGCGCTGCTGCTGGCGAAGTTGTGCGGGGCCAAGTCCGTGCTTCACATCCAGGATTACGAGGTGGATGCGCTATTTGGGCTGGGGATTGCGAAAGGGGGGAGGCTGAAGCGTTTCGCATTCGCTGCCGAGCGGGCCATCCTGCGAGCCTTTGATAGGGTGTCGACCATCTCCAGCGGGATGCTGCAGCGAGCGCGATTGAAGGGCGTGGACGAGGAGCGTCTGCGTTTTTTCCCGAACTGGTCCGAAACCGAACGCTTCCAGGGTGTGGCACGGGATGCGGGATTGCTGTCGCGCTTGGGCGTCGCACCGGATAAGCGCGTGTTGCTGTACTCGGGCAATATCGGTGAGAAGCAAGGGCTTGAAACGGTCATCGCGGCGGCCGAGCGCTTGCAGGATCGGCAGGAGTTGCAGTTTCTAATTGTCGGTGAAGGGGCTGGAAAAGCACGTCTGGTGGAAATGGCTCAGCGCAAGCGTTTGACGAATCTGCTGTTTGCGCCTTTGCAGCCCTACGAAGATCTTCCAGCACTGCTGGCCTCGGCGGACTGCCATTTGGTAATCCAGAAACGCGGAGCGGCCGACGCGGTTCTGCCGTCAAAGCTGACCAATATCCTGGCCGTAGGGGGTAACGCAGTAATCACAGCCGATTCGGGCACGAGTCTAGGGTTGCTGTGCGAGGAGTACCTTGGCATTGCGGTGCGGATCGAACCTGAGTCGGTGGAAGCGCTGATCGAGGGCATCGATCGTGCACTCTCGATGCCGCTACCGAATAAGGTCGCGATCGACTACGCGTGCGAGTTTCTGGAGAAGGCCCGCATCCTCAGCCGCTTTCTGGCAGAGATCTGACTGCCATGTACTTGCCTGCGGAGACGTTTCGCTCGGTGGTGGCCGTTTGGTGGCCCGCGTCGTTGAGAAACCCGACTGCGCAACCTGGCTGGACACTGGCACGCACGACTCGCTGATGGAGGCGAGCCACTTCGTGCAGACCATCGAGGCGCGCCAGGGGCTGAAGGTGGCCTGCCTGGAGGAGGTCGCCTACCACCAGGGCTGGCTGAGCCGCAAGCAGTTGTCGCAACAGGCGGATGCCCTGAGCAAGACGGGCTATGGGCAGTATCTGCAGCGTCTGGTGACGCAGGAGGCGGTGGAATGAAGGTCATCGAGACGGCCCTGCCCGGGGTGTTGATCATCGAACCGAAGGTGTTCGGCGACCATCGCGGCTTCTTCCTGGAAACCTTCCAGGTCGATCGCTACCGCGAGGCGGGCATCACCCTGCCCTTCGTGCAGGACAACCACTCGCGCTCGCAGCGCGGGGTGCTGCGCGGGCTGCATTTCCAAAAGACCCGCCCGCAGGGCAAGCTGGTGAGCGTGAGCCGGGGGACGGTTTATGACGTGGCGGTGGACATCGATCCGGCTTCGGCCACCCACGGCAGGTTCGTCGGGGTGGAGCTCAATGACGAGAACCACCGGCAAGTGTGGATTCCGCCTGGCTACGCGCATGGGTTCTGCGTGCTGAGCGAGGTGGCGGATTTCCAGTACAAGTGCACGGACTTCTACTTTCCCGAGGATGAGGGCGGGCTGATCTGGAACGACCCGGACGTGGGGATTCCGTGGCCGATCGCAGAACCTCAGTTGTCGGGGAAGGATTTGAAGAATCCGAGGTTGCGGGAGCTGGCGTGACAGGCCAACTCCGAGGGGTGATACTACAGCGCAGTATGACCATGCCGGAGAAACACCATGAGCATTACCGCACGCGTATTCATGAGCGGCCGTAGCCAGGCACGGCGGCTGCCGGCAAAGCGGCGCCAGCAGGCTAAAACCGTCAGGGTCGAGCAAATTGGCAACGACCCATGGCTGCATCCCGAAACACCGCCCGAGCAGGACATGGGCCTCTGGCTGCAGCAGTTCTACGCAAACAACGAGGCCTTGCCCGCTGAATTTCTGGCGGAACGGAGGGATCCGCCGCCCCAGGAGCGTGACTGGACCTGACCAAGGCAAACGCCACACATGTTGCACACCCTGAATACCAACATCTGCAGCTACATCCTGCGTCACCACCCGGCGAACATGATCGAGCGCTTCACGAGCCTGAACCGCGGCGACCTGTGGCTCTCGGCGATTGTGGCGGCCGATTTGCGTCTTGGTGCGGCCAAGCTGGGCGCCTCCCGATTCAAGGCTGCAGTGGAGGCTTGGCTGGCCGGTTTTGACGTACGGCCCTGGCCGCTTGACGCGACACACCATTACGCAGATATCCGATCCCGGCTGGAACGTGCAGGCAAACCCATCGGCTGCATGGATCTGATGATTGCGGCGCACGCGATGGCAGAGGATAGCGTCATCATCACCAACAACGCCCGTGAGCTTCGAGGTGCCCCGGGGCTTGCAGTGGAAGAATGGGCGATCGAAACGCCGTAGTGAGCCGAATAACTTTCAGAAGGAAATGACATGCCGACCTATGTCGAATTGATGGCGCAGATCGAAGCGCTGCAGAAGCAGGCCGAAGAGGTACGCCAGGCGGAGATCGCGGACGTGATCGCCGAGATCCGGCAAAAGATCCGGGACTACGACCTGACGGCGACCGACCTCGGTTTAACGAGCGTCGCGCCGCTGAAGGCCGAGTCGGTCAGCCGCGGCGACAAGCGCGCTGCGGTCAAGCCAAAGTATCGCGACTCGGCATCGGGCAAGACCTGGACCGGCCGCGGGGTGATGCCCAAGTGGATGAAGGAGGCTGTAGAGGCCGGGCGTAGCCGCGATGAATTCCTGATCCCCGACAATTGATTTCCCTTGGTCCCCTGCCGCAAGGCCCGGGCGACCAAGCCGCGCACCGATGCCCCAATCCCTAAGCTACTCCCCCACTTTCGCCGAACGCTACCCGGTAGCCTTCGCCGCCGCACTGGTCGATGCGGGTATTGCCATGTTGGCAGCGTACCTTGCGTTCTTCCTGCGCTTCGACACTTACGATTTGACCTACCCTTACTTGGTGGCCGCCATTAGCTGGGCTGCTCTGGTTGTGGTCGCCTCGTTCCTGGTCGGCGCATATGGATCTTGGCGTGGGCAGTCGTTCCTGCGCCCGGTGATGCGGGTCGTAGGTGGATGGTTGCTCGCTGCAGCCGTGCTGGCGATGCTGGGTTTTATGCTGAAGACTTCCGCGAGCTACTCGCGTCTCTGGTTCGCATACACGATGGCGATCAGCGCAGGCCTGGGTATCGGGTTGCGCCTGCTCATGTACCTGGCACTGCGCCGCGCCCGGCGTTCGGGGCGGAATCTTAAGCAAGTGGTGTTGGTGACACCCAGCGACGCCCCGGGCGTCAAGCTGCCATCGGCGCTGGCGCTGCGCGAACAGGGCTATTCCGTGGCGGGTGAGGTCTCCTGTAGCGAATCGTCCGACTGGTTGAGCACGCTGCCCGAGCAGGTAGACAGCTCCGGCGCCCACGAAGTGTGGTTGATGCTGCCGCTGAACGAGGGGGCAAAGATCCAATCCGCCGTGTATACGCTGCGCCACCATGTGGTGTCGATCCGCTTCATCCCCCAACTGAACGACCTGCCGCTGCTGAACCATCAGGTGAGCCGCGTGGCGGGGTTTTACTCGATCGATCTCAGCGTCACGCCGATGGACGGTGCGGCACGAATCGTGAAGCGTGCCGAAGACCTCATGGTCGGCAGCCTGATCTTCCTGATGATCCTGCCGGTGTGCATGGTGATTGCGCTGGCGATCAAGCTGACTTCGCCAGGACCGGTACTCTTCAAGCAGTATCGCACGGGCATCAACGGGCAGCGCTTCAAGGTCTATAAGTTTCGCTCGATGGTTGTCCATCAAGAGTCGACCGGGCAGGTGACACAGGCGAAGAAGGGCGACGCGCGCATCACCCCCATTGGTGCCTTCTTGCGCCGCACCAGCCTCGACGAGTTACCGCAATTCTTCAACGTGCTACAGGGCCGCATGTCCATCGTCGGCCCCCGCCCCCATGCGCTCGCGCACAACGAGTATTACAAGGACCTGGTCGAATCCTACATGCAGCGCCACCAGGTCAAACCGGGCATCACCGGCTGGGCACAGGTGAACGGTTTGCGCGGCGAAACCGATACACTCGAAAAGATGAAGGCCCGTGTGGAGCACGACCTCTGGTACATCGACAACTGGTCGCTGTGGCTGGACCTGAAGATCATCTTCCTGACGGCGTTCAAGGGGTTCGTGAGTCCCAACGCGTATTGAGGGGTGCGCGCGGGGCTGAAGCGCCGGGTGCCGGAGCATGAGCCGGCGCGGCATTAAGGCCGGATGTTATGTACAATTATTCTGTACAACTCATCGAGGCCGCCATGACCATCGAAACCACTTACAGCCAGGCCCGCGAGCAACTCAAGTCGCTGATGGACCGCGCGGTCGACAACCGCGAGGTGATCCTGGTGCGGCGCCGATCCGGCGGGGATGTGGCCATGATCGCCGCTGATGAGCTGGAAAGCCTGGTCGAAACCGCACACCTGCTGCGGTCGCCCAAGAACGCCGAGCGGCTGCTCTCGGCCTTGGCGCGAGCGCGCTCTGAGAGCTTGCCGGACACCCCCCTCGCAGACTTGCAGCGCAGGGCAGGCTTCGATGCGTGAGGCCGAACGGGTCGCTGTATGCCACCCTGAGTTTCTCGAGGACCTTCAGTACTGGGTCGAGACCGACCGGCGCACAGCGAAACGCCTGCTAGAACTCGTACGAGCCATCCTTCGCGAT
The DNA here is from genome assembly GCF_047806685.1 of Thauera sp. WH-1. Taxonomy (NCBI): domain Bacteria; kingdom Pseudomonadati; phylum Pseudomonadota; class Betaproteobacteria; order Rhodocyclales; family Zoogloeaceae; genus Thauera; species Thauera sp. WH-1. The sequence goes on along the minus strand of NZ_JBLQGP010000002.1, from coordinate 312,646 downwards.
CCTTTCGACGGCATCGGCAAACCGGAGCCGCTGAAATATCTGGGACCCGACGTATGGTCGCGCCGCATCACTCAGGAGCATCGCTGCGTGTATCTGGTGAAAGCCGGGCGGGTGGAGTTCTTGCAGGGGCGGTACCACTACTGACCCCGAATTCTCCGCCACATCTCGTAGACTCGGGATCTTGCGGTATATTGGTGCGGTACTTCGCGTAGGAGCCTAACTATGGGATCTGCCATCAAACGCAAGACGTCCCTGACGCTGGACGCCGAGGTGCTTGACTCCGCCAGGGCACTGGAGATCAACGTATCGGCCGTGGCCGAAGCGGCGCTCAAGAGGGCGGTGGCCGAAGCCCGTCGCAAGCAGTGGCTGACTGACAATGCAGACAACTTTGCTGCACAAGCTGCGTGGCACGAGCGCAATGGTCACCCGCTGGCCGAGACCATGTGTACGCCAGGTGCCGCTTCGTGGAACACCTGAACCGCTACAGCGTGGCGGAATACAAGGGTGTGGCGATGGTTGTGGTCGAAAGCGACCTTTTGCCGCCCGACCCAGCGGTGGTCGTCATTCCGTTGCTGCCCGACTATCCCGCCGTCAAGGGTTTGAACCCCGAAATTCTGTATGACGGCAAGCGGTTGATTCTTGCCACCCGACTCATCGCGGCGGTGCGACGAGCCAATGTGCGTTGCGTCGGGAGCGTGGCCGATCAGGGTGACAGCATCAATCGAGCGGTCGATATCCTGATGTCAGGTGTTTAGTGGCGGATGGGCACGAAATCGGGGTCTGACCCCGATTTCGCCCCGCAGGTGGGCGATCGACTGAATGCGGCGAATCCTGAGAGGGGCTGGGTTCGGGCGTTGAACCTGCTCACAGTTCGACGTCCTCGTACAAGCCATCCAGCGCCAGCTCGACCCCCACGCTTTCCAGCCGAATGACATCACCCTCGCCCGCCGGATGCAGCACCCACAGCCCCTCGCTGTTCTTGCGGAAAAGGTCGGCGTGCTTGCGGTCCTGCTCGATGAGCAGGTATTCCTGCAGGGTGTCGATCTGCTGGTAGAGCTCGAACTTGCGGCCGCGGTCGAAGGCGGCGGTGGAGTCGGAGAGGACCTCGATGATCAGGGCCGGATGCTGCTTGGCGAGGCTGGCCTCAGGCTGGCGGTCGCGGGCATCGCAGGTGACGAAGACATCGGGGTAGAAGACGGCGTCGGCGCGGTCGATGCGCAGCTTCATGCCGGAGATGAAGGCGCGGCAGGGCTTGCCGGATAGGGCGGCTCTCAGACCGGTCGCCGCGTTGAGCAGGATCGTGCAATGCGCATCCGTCCCGCCGGACGTGGCGAACACCTCGCCGGCGAGGTACTCGTGGCGTTCGGGCTGCTCCTCTTCCCACGCCATGTAGGCTTCGGCGTCGAATTCGGGCTTGGTCGCAGGCAGGGCCATGGCGCACTCCGTGTGTCGGCTGAGGATAGCCGGTCGATACCACGGGCTCAAGCTGCGGCGGCAAGGGCAAGCGAGCAAACCATCGGGCGCTTCGCCGTCGGGCTCTTTGCCCTCCTCCTGCTAGACTTCAGGCACGACAAGGATCGGGAGCATATCCAGCATGGCGCTACCTCAACCCGCCCCGCGCTTCGAACGCCAGGACTTTTTCGCCTGGGAAGCCGAACAGCCCGTCAAGCATGACTTCGTCGCCGGCGAGGTGTTCGCCCAGGCGGGCGCACGCCAGGATCATGTCGTCGTGGCAGGAAATTGCTTTGCCGCGCTGCGCCAGAAGCTGCGCGGCACGCCCTGCCGCGCCTACATCTCCGACATGCAGCTCGAGGTGGCGCAGGCCGACGCGGTGTTCTACCCCGACGTGATGGTGAGCTGCCACCCCGAGGACCTCGCCGCCGAGCGCGTGCTGCATCACCCGCGGGTGATCATCGAGGTGCTCAGCGACAGCACCGCCGCCTACGACCGCGGCGCCAAGTTCGCCGCCTATCGCCTGCTCGACAGCCTGCAGGAATACGTGCTGGTCGACGCCGAGCGCCGCAGCGTGGAGATCTTCCGCCGCCTGCCCTCCAACGACTGGCTGCTCGCCACCGGCGACAGCGCACGCGGGCTGGTGCTGACAGCACTGGAGCTGGAGATCGGGCTGGATGAGGTGTTCGAGGATGTGGCGCCCCAAGCCGACCGGAGGACTGCATGAGCAACGCACGGGCACGCCCTGCCCGGATCAGCGTCGATGACTACCTCGACGACGAAACGCGCATCGACATCAAGCACGAATACCTGGATGGCGAAGTGGTCGCCATGGAGGGTGCGAGCGCGAAACACGGACTGCTCGGCACCGGCCTCGGGCTGGCGATCGGTCCGCACGCCCGCCGCAAGGGCTGCCAGCTCTTCATGGCCGACATGAAGCTGCGGGTGGACCACGCCGACCAGACCTATTTCTACTACCCCGACCTGCTGCTCGCCTGCGACCCGGAAGACCGCGAGCCCTACTATCGCCGCCGCCCGTGCATGGTGGTGGAAGTGCTGTCGCCCGGCACCGAGCGCATCGACCGCCGCGAGAAGCTCTTCGCCTATCAGACGATTCCGTCGCTGCGCGAATACCTGTTGGTCGATCCGGACAAGCGCTGCGTGGAGGTGTATCGCTTCGGCGCGACGGTGCGGCACGAGACCTACACGGAAGGCAGTTTGCGGCTGGACTGCCTGGAGGCGGAGATCACGCTCGATGAGGTTTATATCGATGCGGAGGCCTTGTGAGCGGGACGCCTGACATCCGCTGGCACCAGCGCCTGCTGGCCGCTCTCCACCGCAACCCGGCCGTGGAGCGCGTCGTGTTGTACGGCTCGCGGGCGATGGGCAACTATCGACCCGGATCGGATATTGATCTTTGCCTGTTCGCCCCCGCCATGACGCTCCCCGACCTGCTACGGCTGGGCGTGGACATCGATGAGTTGCTGCTGCCGTGGAAGGTCGACCTGTGCCTGTGGCATCGGCTCGACAATCCTGCGCTGCGCGAGCATATCGAACGCGTTGGTCGGGATCTCACAATCAAGGGGCCTACGCCCGCTTGATCGCCCCTGATTCAGCCAGCGTCCGGCGCCTCCTCCCCCATCGCCTGCAGCCGCGCATACACCCCACCCCGCGCCACCAGCTCCGCATGCGTCCCGCGCTCCACGATCCGTCCCGCCTCCATCACCAGGATCTGATCCGCCTTCTCGATCGTCGATAGCCGGTGGGCGATGACGATGGTCGTGCGCCCTGCCATCAGGCGCTCGATCGCCGCCTGGATCAGCCGTTCCGACTCGGTATCCAGCGCGGAGGTGGCCTCGTCGAGGATCAGGATGGGCGCGTTCTTCAGTAGCGCGCGGGCGATCGCCAGGCGCTGGCGCTGGCCGCCGGAGAGCAGCACGCCGTTCTCGCCGATCTCGGTGTCGAAGCCCTGCGGCAGACGGTCGATGAATTCGCGCGCATTCGCGGCTTCGGCGGCGGCGACGATCTGCTCGCGGCTGGCGCCGGCGAGCTCGCCGTAGGCGATGTTCTCGGCCACCGTGCCGTTGAACAGCGTGACCTGCTGGGTGACCAGCGCGATGTGGTGGCGCAGGTTGGCGAGCGTGTAGTCCTCGACCGCCACGCCGTCGACCAGCAGGCGGCCTTCGTCGTGCTGGTAGAAGCGCGGGATGAGGTTGGCGAGCGTCGACTTGCCGCTGCCGGACTTGCCGACGAGCGCGATCATCTGCCCCGGCTCGGCCTGGAAGTCGATGCCCTGCAGCGCGCGGCCTTCCGCGCCGGGATAGGTGAAGCCGAGCCCCTGGGCCTCGACGCGCCCGGCGACGCGCTCGCGCTCGATGCTGCCGGTGTCGGGCTCGGGCGCTTCGTCGAGCTGCTCGAAGATGCTGTCGGCCGCCGCCACGCCACGCTGGATGCGGGCGCTGACCCCACCCAGGAGCTGGATCGCGCGCGGCAGCAGGCCGGCGGCGGTGATGTAGGCGACCACGTCGCCGGCCGAGGCGTCGCCGCGCACCTTCAGCACCGTAAATAAGAGCAGGCCCATCGACGAATACACGATCAGGTGCATCAGCGCCTGGAAGGTCTCCTGCGTGCGCACCATCTTGAGCTGGCGCTTGGTGTTGTCACGGCTGGCCTGCAGAAAACGCCCGGATTCGTAGGCCTCGCCACCGAAGCTGCGCACCACACGGTAGCCCTGGATGGTCTCGGAAGCGACATGGGTGACCTCGCCCATCGAGGTCTGGATGTTCTTCGACAGGCGGCGGAACTTGCGGCTGGCGTTGGACACCAGCCAGGCGATCACCGGCAGCACGACGAGCAGGGTCAAGGTCAGGCGCCAGTTCATCCACAGCAGGTAGCTGAGCAGCGCGATGACGGTGAGGCCCTCGCGGAACAGGATCTTGACCGCGTCGGTGGCGGCGTCGGTCACCTGCGACACGTTGTAGGTGAGCTTGGAGACCAGGTGGCCCGAGTTGTTGGCGTCGTAGAAGCGGTTGGGCAGCACCAGGAAGCTGCCGAAGAGCTGGGTGCGCAGGTCGTGGATGAGGCCGAGCGAGACGCGCGAGATGCCGTAGTTGCCGAGGAAGGTGCCGGCGCCCTCGAGCAGGGCGATGATGACGATCATCAGCGGGATGGCGAGGACGAGATCCAGCCGGTCGAGCCAGGCCAGGCCGGTGCCGATCGGCGCGTCGGGGGTGGCGAGGCCGTCGATGAAGTACTTGAGCACGCTCGCCAGCGCCGCCTTGCAGGCGCCGGCGATGGCAAAGCCGAGGATGCTGAGCGCAAAGAAGCCGAGATAGGGGCGGGTGTAGCCGAGCAGGCGGCGGTACACCTTCATGCTGCTGACGAGCGGCTTCTCCGCGAGCGCCGGCTCGGCCATCAGTGCGCCTCGTCCCAGTTGTCACCGGCGCCGACTTCGACCAGCAGCGGCACCTTCAACGCGGCCACGCCGCCCATCAGCCGGGGAAGCTCGGCACGGATGGCATCGAGCTCGGCCGTGGGCACCTCCAGCACCAGTTCGTCATGCACCTGCAGCACCAGCTTCGACGTCAGCCCGGATGCGGCGAGCCAGTCGCGGGTGGCGATCATCGCCTTCTTGATCAGGTCGGCGGCCGTGCCCTGCATCGGCGCGTTGATCGCCGCGCGCTCGGCGGCCTGGCGGCGGCCGGCCTGGCTAGCGCGGATGTCGGGCAGGTAGAGGCGGCGGCCGAACACGGTCTCCACATAGCCCTTGTCGCGTGCCTCGGCGCGGGTGCGCTCCATGTAGTCGGCGACGCCCGGATAGCGGGCGAAGTAGCGGTCGATCCAGCTCTGCGCGGCGGCGCGCTCGATGCCGAGGTTCTTGGCCAGGCCGTGGGCGCTCATGCCGTAGATGAGGCCGAAGTTGATGACCTTGGCGTAGCGGCGCTGCTCGCTGGTGACCTCGGCCGGCGCCATGCCGAAGACCTCGCCGGCGGTAGCGCGGTGCACGTCCTCGCCGTGGGCGAAGGCTTCGAGCAGGCGCGCATCGTCCGACAGGTGGGCCATGATGCGCAGCTCGATCTGCGAGTAGTCGGCCGACACGATCAGGTGGTCGCGCGGCGCGATGAAGGCGGCGCGGATGCGGCGGCCTTCGGGCGTGCGGATCGGGATGTTCTGCAGGTTGGGCTCAGAGCTCGACAGCCGGCCGGTGACGGCGGTGGCCTGCGAGAAGCTGGTGTGCACGCGGCCGGTCTTCGGATTGACCATGCGCGGCAGCTTGTCGGCATAGGTGCTCTTCAACTTGGCCAGGCTACGGTGCTCGAGCAGCAGCTTGGGCAAGGGGTAGTCCTCGGCGAGCTTCTCGAGCACTTCCTCGTCAGTGGAGGGCTGGCCGGTGGCGGTCTTCTTGACCACCGGCAGGCCGAGCTTGCCGAACAGGATCTCGCCAAGCTGCTTGGGCGAGCCGAGGTTGAAGGGCTGGCCGGCGAGATCCTGCGCCTCGCGCTCGAGCGCGTGCAGGCGGCGGCCGAGCTCCTCGGAGTGCTGGCTGAGCAGGAAGGGGTCGATCAGCACGCCAGTGCGCTCCATCTGCTGCAGCACGGAGAGCACCGGCAGCTCGATGTCGCGGTAGAGCGCGGCCAGTTGCGGCTCGGCCTGCAGTTGCGGCCACAGGTGCTGGTGCAGGCGCAGGGTGACGTCGGCATCCTCGGCGGCGTAGTCGGTGGCGCGGTCGAGCGCGACCTCGTCGAAGCCGATCTGCTTGGCGCCCTTGCCGCAGACCTCGGTGTAGGGGATGGTGGTCAGCCCGAGGTGGCGCTTGGCGAGCGAATCCATGTCGTGCGGCTTGTCCGACTCCAGCACGTAGGACTGCAGCAAGGTGTCGTGGGCGATGCCGGCGAGCCGGATGCCATGGTTGGCCAGCACATGGGCGTCGTACTTGAGGTTCTGGCCGAGCTTGGCGTGCTGCGCGGACTCGAGCCAGGGCTTGAGCTTGTCCAGCACCTCGGCCAAGGGCAGTTGCGCAGGCAGCGCCGCGCCGCGGTGGGCGAGTGGCAGGTAGGCGGCCTCTCCCGCCTCCACGGCGAACGACATGCCGACCAGCTGGGCCGCCATCGGGTCGAGGCTGGTGGTTTCGGTGTCGAAGGCGGTGAGTTCGGCCGCGGTAATCTTCGCCAGCCAGGCGTCGAAAGTCGGCCAGTCGAGGATCGTCCGGTAGCCGCCACGATGCGCCCCGGGCGGATCATCCGAAATAGGCGAAATAGGGGACAGACCCCGATTTCCTTCGCCGTCGAAGCGGCGCGCCTCGGTGGCCGCCTTCGAGGCCGCCACGCTCTCCGCGCCGCCATCCAGGTCCTTCAGCCACGACTTGAACTCGAAGCGCTCGTACAGCGCGCGCAGCGCCGCCTTGTCGTCCTCGCGCGCCGGCAGCTCGTCGAGCGCCACCGGCAGCTCGACGTTGGTCGCCACCGTCACCAGCCTCCTGCCCAGCGGCAGGAAGTCCAGGTGCTTGCGCAGGTTCTCGCCCACCTTGCCGCCGACCTTGTCGGCGTTGGCGACCAGGTTGTCGAGCGTGCCGTATTCCGTGAGCCATTTCACCGCGGTCTTGGGGCCGCATTTTTCCACGCCCGGCACGTTGTCCACCGTATCGCCCACCAGCGCCAGATAGTCGACGATGCGCGCCGGCGGTACGCCGAACTTGGCTTCCACGCCGGCTTCGTCGAGCACCTCCTCGCTCATCGTGTTGACCCACCTCACGCCCGGGCGCACGAGCTGGGTGAGGTCCTTGTCGCCGGTCGAGATCACCACCTCCCAGCCGCGCTCGAGCGCCTGGCGGGTGAGCGTCCCGATGACGTCGTCGGCCTCCACGCCTTCGATCGACAGCAAGGGCCAGCCTTCGGCCTGCACCGCCTCGTGCAGCGGCGCGATCTGCGCGCGCAGGTCGTCGGGCATCGGCGGCCGATGCGACTTGTATTCGGGATACCAGTCGTCGCGGAAGGTTTTGCCCTTGGCATCGAACACACAGGCGCGAAATTCTGCCTTGTAGTCGCTTTCGAGCCGCCTTAGCATCGACAGCACTCCCCGTATCGCCCCGGTCGGCTCGCCCTGCGAGTTACGCAGATCGGGCAGCGCATGAAAGGCGCGGTAGAGATAGCTGGAGCCATCGACGAGCAGCAGGGTGGGCATCGGGACAATCCTTGCGGGAAACCAGGCGGACGGCGACGCAATCGAACGGATGGGCGCAGGAGAATTGGGGACAAACCCCGATCTCCGCGGAAATTGGGGTCTGTCCCCAATTTTCCCAACTTCCCGCGACTTCCCGGCGCCGGCCAAGAACACAGACGAGAACAACATGACCGCGAAAGACAAACTCCCCCGCAGCGTGCCCGACGGCAGCGCGCCACGTTACAACGCGCGCGAGTCCTGGCGAATCTTCGGGATTATGGCAGAGTTCGTCGAGGCGACAGAACGCCTGGCCGCGATCCGGCCGGCGGTGTCGATCTTCGGCAGCGCGCGCACGCCACCCGACCACATGTACTACATGCTCGCCGAGAAGATCGCCCGCCTGCTGTCGGATTCGGGCTTCGCGGTGATCTCGGGCGGCGGCCCGGGCATCATGGAAGCGGCCAACAAGGGCGCCTTCTTCGGCAAGAGCCCGTCGGTGGGGCTCAACATCCAGCTGCCGATGGAACAGGGCGCCAACCCCTACCAGGACATCTCGCAGACCTTCCAGCACTTCTTCGCGCGCAAGTTCATGTTCGTGAAGTTCGCCGCGGCCTACGTGGTGATGCCGGGCGGCTTCGGCACGCTCGACGAGCTGCTCGAGGCGATGACGCTGGTGCAGACCAAGAAGAGCCGCAGGATCCCGATCATCCTGGTGCACGGGCCGTTCTGGCAGGGCCTGCTCGACTGGCTGCGCGACCGCCTGGTGGCCGAGGGCATGATCAATCGCGAGGACCTCGACCTGGTGCAGGTCATCGATCGGCCCGAGGACGTGGTCGAGGCCATCTTCAAGCACTACGAGCGCCGCGGCTTCCAGCCCCTGCCCGCCGAGCGCGAGATGATGCTGAACCTGTAGGCGGCACGCATCCGCCCGTGGCGGCAGGCGGCCGCATCGCCGGCAAGCCCGTGAAAGCGGCTAGAATTGGGGCCTCTTCAGGAGAACATCATGCGCCGCACCCTGATCGCCCTGCTGCTGGCCGCTGCCGTGCCCGCCTTCGCCCAGCAGCCCGCCGGGCTCGAACCCCTTCCCGAGCCGCCCCCCATGCCCGAAGGCATGAGCGAGGTGGATGAGCCCGAGGTCACCATCGTCCAGCGCGGCGAGGACACCGTCACCGAATACCGCATCCGCGGCAAGCTCTACATGGTCAAGGTCACTCCGCCGCACGGCGTGCCCTACTACCTGATCGACAAGGAAGGCAACGGTCAGATGGTGCGCGACGACGCGGCCCCCAACCTTGCCGTGCCGATGTGGGTGATCAAGTCCTGGTGAGCCCGAGCTTGGCGGCGCGACAGAGCTTTCCTGCGGTCTACCGTGCCGACGCGCGGGTGCTGATCCTGGGCAGCATGCCGGGCGAGGCGTCGCTCGCCGCCGGGCAGTACTACGCCCACCCACGCAACGCCTTCTGGCCGATCATGGGTGCGCTGTTCGATGCGGGCGCGGAACTGCCCTACGCCGAGCGCCTCGAACGCCTGACCGATGCTGGCGTGGCACTGTGGGACGTCATCGCCGCCTGCGTGCGCGCGGGCAGCCTGGACAGCGCGATCACCCACGACAGCATCGAGGCCAACGATTTCGCCGGCCTGTTCGCCGCCTGCCCGCAAGTCCGCCATGTGTTCTTCAACGGCATTGAAGCCCAGAAGACCTTTCAGCGTCATGTCCGCGGGCGAATCGCACTGCCGGAACTTACTTTCACCCGTCTCCCCTCGACCAGTCCTACTTACGCATCACTTCGCTTCGAGGCCAAGCTGGACGCTTGGCGGGCCGTGAAGGACGCGCTGGCGCCCCTCATGGACAACAGCCTCCACGCATCCCGCGCGACGTGATCACTCGAACCAAGCATCAACAACCGGAGCCCGCATGTCCGTCTTCACCCCCGTTCCCGAATCCGTGCTCGCCGACTGGCTCAAGGACTACGCCGTCGGCCGCCTGGTGGAACTCAAGGGCATCTCCGCCGGCGTGCAGAACAGCAACTTCTTCGTCACCACCACGCTCGGCCGCTACGTGCTGACCCTGTTCGAGGACATGTCGCGCGCCGAGTTGCCCTACTACCTGCACCTGATGGCCCACCTCGCCCGCCACGGCCTGCCGGTGCCGGGACCGATCGCCAATCTGGACAACGAATACCTCGGCACCCTGGAGGAGCGCCCGGCGGCGCTGGTGGTGCGCCTGTCCGGCGCTTCCGAGATGGACCCCGGCGTGCCACACTGCGCCAAGGTCGGCGCCATGCTCGCCGGCCTGCACCTGGCCGGCCAGTCCTACGGCCGCCGCCAGGACAACCCGCGCGGCCCGCAGTGGCGCGCCGCCACCGCGCAGGCGGTGCGCGGCTTCCTGCCCGCCGACGAGCGCGCCCTGCTCGACGCCGAGATCGTGTTCCAGGCCACGGTGGACCTCGCCAGCCTGCCCGCCGGCGCCATCCATGCCGATCTGTTCCGCGACAACGTGCTGTGGGACGTCGACGCCGACGGCAGCGTCCATGTCGGTGGCGTCATCGACTTCTACTTCGCCGGCCACGACGCCCTGCTGTTCGATGTCGCGGTCACCGTCAACGACTGGTGCTCGAACCCCGACGGCACGCTCGATGGCGCCCGCTGCGACGCCCTGCTCGCCGCCTACCATGGCGAGCGCCCGTTCACCGACGCCGAGCGCGCCGCCTGGCCCGCCCTGCTGCGTGCCGCCGCGCTGCGCTTCTGGCTGTCGCGCGCGGCCGACTTCCACCTGCCGCGCGCCGGCGAGATGGTGCTGGTGAAGGACCCCGACGAGTACCGCGACATCCTGCGCCTGCGCAGCGCCGGCGTGCCGCCGCTGCCGCTCTGACGCCTCCTTGCTGAACCGAGCGCACGCCCGACGATGAACCCCGCCCCCCGCCCACCCCATCCGCCGCCGCCCGCCCCCGGCGATGTTGCCCCCAGCCACGCCCTCAACTGGCTGGCCGAAGGCTGGCGGCTGTTCATCAAGGCGCCCGGGCAGTGGGTCATCCAGGCCCTGATCTTCTTCGTCATCATCGCCGCCCTCGGCATGCTGCCCTTCCTCGGCTGGGCCGCGGCGCCGGTGGCGCTGCCGGTGCTGGTGGCGGGCATGCTGTCGGGCGCCCAGGCGCTCGATCGCGGCGAGCCGCTACGCATCGACGCGCTCTTCGACGGCATCCGCCGCCATGCCGGCAATCTGCTGCTGGTCGGTCTGTTCCACCTCTTGGGCCTGCTGCTGGCTGCCCTGGTTGCGGCGGCGATTGGCGGCAGCGCCGCACTCACCGGCCTGGCCGTGGGCGCGCTGGCCGGCATGGGCATGGCGGCGGGCGGCATGATGCTCGGCGTGGTGGCCTTCACCGTGCTGTGGGCGCTGCTGATGATGGCGATGTGGTTCGCCCCGGCGCTGGTGATGCTGCACGAGGTCGCCCCGCTCGACGCCATGAAGCTGTCGGTGCGCGCCTGCTTCCACAACCTGCTTGCCTTCATCGTGCTCGCCGCGCTGCTCTACGTGCTGGGCTGGGTGGCGATGATCCCCTTCGGGCTGGGTATCCTGGTGCTGATCCCGGTGATCGCCGGCGCCCTGTATGCGGCCTGGAAGGAGACCTTCTCCGCCCTGCTCGCCCTACCCCCACCCAAAGACAGCGACGGATCCACGCCCACCGAGGCGCCCGCGCCGGACGAGCCGCCTGCGCCGCCCTCGCCGAACGAACCGCCCCGCAACTAGTCAGACGACGCTACCCAAGACATTTCAATGCAAGCAAACCGACTCCCCATGCAGCGCGGCTGGTTCTGGCTGCGCGAGGGCCTCACGCTGTGGCGCCGCAACCCGGCGCTGATCACCTTCGCCACCTTCGGCTACCTGCTCGCCATCGTCGTGCTGAGCCTGGTGCCGCTGCTCGGCCAGCTCGCCGCCTCGCTGCTGATGCCGGCGCTGTCGGTGGGCGTGCTCAACGCCTGCCGCGCCATCGACGGCGGCCGCAAGGTCGGGCCCGAGGTGCTGTTCTCCGGCTTCAAGACCAACCTGCAGGCCTTGATCGCGATCGGCGGCATCTATCTGGTCGCCACCCTGGTGGTGCTGCTGCTGGTCTCGCTGGTCGACGACGGCAGCCTGTTCGCGCTGATGCGCGGCGAGGGCATCGACGAGCAGCCTGCCGGCGACTCTGCGATCGGCTTCACCCTGCTGATTGCCATCGTGCTGTCGACGCCGGTGGTGATGGCCTACTGGTTCGCCCCGGTGCTCGCCGCGTGGTGGAAGGTGTCCGCGCCCAAGGCGCTGTTCTTCAGCTTCTACGCCTGCCTGCAGAACTGGCGCCCCTTCCTCGCCTACGCCATCGGCGTGGCGATCTTCGGCGCCATCCTGCCCGGACTCGTCATCGGCGTGCTCGGCCTGCTGTCGCCCACGCTCGGCACCCTGGCCTCGCTGCCGATCCCGCTCATCGTCGTGCCTGTCATCTTCGCCACCTTCTACACCACCACGCGCGACGTCTTCGGCCTACCCGACGCGCCGCCGGCCATCGCCCGCCCACCGCTGGACGCCGACGATGCCGCCTGAGTCGCGCCTCGCGACCACCGCGGGTGCGCGCGCCAAAGGCCCGCTCGGCCCGCTCGGCCTGCTCGGCGGCACCTTCGACCCCATCCACCTCGGCCACCTGCGGCTCGCCGAAGAAGCGCGCGAGGCCCTCGGTCTCGCCGCCGTGCGCCTGATCCCCGCCGGCCAGCCGCCCCACCGCGGCGCGCCGCGCAGCAGCGCCGAACATCGCCTGGCGATGGCCCGCCTGGCGATTGCCGGCAATGCGGCGCTGGAAGTCGACGACGGCGAGGTGCGCAGCAGCGACAAGAGCTACACCGTGCTCACGCTCGAGCGCCTGCGCGCCGAACTCGGCCCGGCGCGGCCGCTGGTGCTGATCCTCGGCGCCGATGCCTTCGAGGGCCTGCCGGGCTGGCATCGCTGGCAGGAGCTGTTCGAACTCGCCCACATCGCCGTCGCCAACCGCCCCGGCTATGCGCCGCACGGCCGGCGCTGGCCGGCCACGCTGTCACCCGAACTCGCTGCCGCCTGCCACGGCCGCCACCGCAATGACCCGGCCGACCTGGCCACCACCCCCGCCGGCTGCGTCCTGCCCTTCGACATGACGCCCCTGGCGATTTCCGCCTCACTCATCCGCGACCTGGTCCGGAACGGCCACAGCGTGCGCTATTTGCTGCCCGATTCCGTTCTCGACTATATTGCCGCGCACCATCTCTACGGCTGAGCCCATGGACATCCCCACCCTGCAGAAAATCGTCGTTGCCGCGCTCGAGGACATCAAGGCGCGCGACATCGAGGTCATCGACACCTCGACGCATACGCCGCTGTTCGACCGCATCGTCATCGCCAGCGCCGAATCCAGCCGCCAGACCCGCGCCCTGGCGCAGAACGTGCAGGACAAGGTCAAGGAAGCCGGCGGCGAGGTGCTCAGCGTCGAAGGCCAGGACACCGGCGAATGGGTGCTGGTCGACCTCGGCAGCATCGTCGTGCATGTGATGCAGCCCGCGGTGCGCAGCTATTACAAGCTCGAGGAGCTGTGGAACACCACGGCCGCCAGCCGCCGGGCCGCGACCAGCCGCTGACCTGACGCACGTGCTGCCGTGAAGCTCGTCCTCGTTGCCGTCGGCCACCGCATGCCGGGCTGGGTGCAGGCCGGCTTCGACGAGTTCGCCCGCCGCATGCCGCGCGAGTTGCCGCTGCAGCTCGTCGAGGTGAAGGCCGAGCCGCGCACCAGCGGCAAGACCGTCGAGGCCATGATGACGGCCGAGGCCGCACGCATCGAAGCCGCGCTGCCAGCGCGCTGCCGGCGGGTGATCCTCGACGAACGCGGCGCCGACCTCAGCACCGTGGCGTTGGCGCAGCGCCTGCAAGCCTGGCAGGGCGAAGGCCAGGACGTGGCCCTGATCGTGGGCGGCCCCGACGGCCTCGCGCCCGCCCTCAAGGCCAGCGCGCACGAGGCCGTGCGCCTGTCCAGCCTCACCCTGCCCCACGCCCTGGTGCGTCCGCTGCTGGCCGAGGCGCTGTACCGCGCATGGACCGTGCTGCGCAACCACCCCTATCATCGCGAATAGACACCGCCTGACGCCCATGTACCCGCGCATCTACCTTGCTTCCAAGAGCCCCCGCCGGCGCGACCTGCTGCGCCAGATCGGAGTGAACTTCGACGTCCTCACCTTCCGCGACGGTGAGCGCGGCGAGGATGCCGACGTGGACGAGACGCCGCTGCCCGGCGAGGGCGTCGAACGCTACGTCGAGCGCCTCGCACTGGCCAAGGCCGAGGCCGGCATGCGTCGCGTGCTGTGGCGCAAGCTGCTGCGCCACCCGGTGCTGGCCGCCGACACCACGCTCGAGCTCGATGGCGAGATCATCGGCAAGCCCCGCGATGCAGCCGACGCCCACGCTATCCTCAGCCGCCTGTCCGGGCGCACCCATCGCGTGCTGACCGCGGTGGCGGTGAGCAACGGCGAGCGCATCCGCAGCCGGGTGTCGATCAGCCAGGTGCGCTTCACCACGCTCAACGAGCACAGCATCCGCCACTACGTGGCCAGCGGCGAGCCGCTGGACAAGGCCGGCGCCTATGGCATCCAGGGCCGCGCCGCGGTGTTCGTCGAGGAGATCCACGGCAGCTACTCCGGCATCATGGGCCTGCCGCTGTTCGAGACCGCGCAGCTGCTCGAACTGTTCACCACCGGAGACAAGGCGTGAGCATCGAGTTCCTGATCAACTTCACGCCGCAGGAAACCCGCGTCGCCGTCATCGAGCAGGGTGTGGTGCAGGAGCTTCACATCGAGCGCACCGCCAGCCGCGGCATCGTCGGCAACCTCTACCTCGGCAAGGTGGTGCGCGTGCTGCCCGGCATGCAGTCGGCCTTCATCGACATCGGCCTCGAGCGCACCGCCTTCCTGCATGTGGCCGACATCTGGAGCGACCGCCAGAACGGCGAGGGCGCGCGCCCGATCGAGCGCATCCTGGCCGAAGGCCAGAGCCTGATGGTGCAGGTCCTGAAGGATCCGATCGGCACCAAGGGCGCACGCCTGTCGACCCAGGTCAGCCTGGCCGGCCGGCTGCTGGTGTACCTGCCCCAGGAAAAGCACATCGGCATCTCGCAGCGGATCGAGGACGAGGCCGAGCGCGAGGCCTTGCGCGGCCGCCTCACCGCCCTGGTGCCGGACGAGGAGCCCGGCGGCTTCATCGTCCGCACCATGGCCGAATCGGCCTCCGACGAAGAACTCGCCGCCGACATCGCCTACCTGCGCAAGCTGTGGCGCGAGATCTCGGCCAGCACCGCCGGCGTCTTCCCGCCGCGCCTGCTGCACGAGGACCTCGGCCTGGGCCAGCGGGCGCTACGCGACCTCGCCAATGACGAGACGGCCCGCATCCGCGTCGACTCGCGGGAGAACTTCCAGAAGCTCACGGCCTTCGCCGCCGAGTACACACCCAAGGTGCTGCCGCTGCTCGAGCACTACAGCGGCGAGCGCCCGCTGTTCGAGCTCTACAACGTCGAGGAAGAGATCCAGAAGGCGCTCGCCCGCCGCGTCGAGCTCAAGTCCGGCGGCTACCTGATCATCGACCAGACCGAAGCGATGACCACCGTCGACGTCAACACCGGCGGCTTCGTCGGTGCGCGCAACTTCGACGACACCATCTTCAAGACCAACCTCGAAGCGACCCAGGCCATCGCCCGCCAGCTGCGGCTGCGCAACCTCGGTGGCATCGTCATCATCGACTTCATCGACATGGAAAACGTCGAGCACCGCGAAATGGTGCTGGAGGAGTTCCGCAAGGCGCTGGCACGCGACCACACCAAGATGACGATCAACGGCTTCACCGCGCTCGGCCTGGTGGAGATGACGAGAAAGCGCACCCGCGAATCCCTCGCCCACCTGCTGTGCGAGCCCTGCCCCACCTGCAGCGGCCGCGGCGAGGTGAAGACCGCGCGCACCGTGGCCTACGAGATCCTGCGCGAGCTGCTGCGCGAGGCGCGCCAGTTCAACGCCAAGGAATTCCGCGTGCTCGCCTCGCCCGACGTGATCGATCTCTTCCTCGACGAGGAAAGCCAGTCGCTGGCGATGCTGTCCGACTTCATCGACAAGAAGGTCTCGCTGCACGCCGAGGCCAGCTACACGCAGGAACAGTACGACATCGTGCTGCTGTGAGCCCACCACCCATGCAGCCGGCCGAGCCGCGCCCGGGCGGCTTCGCCAATCCGCTCGTGCGCTGGCTTGCCGCCACCCGGCCGGCCTTCCTGGCCGTGACCCTGGTCGGCTGCCTGATCGGCATCGCCAGCGCCCATGCCGGCGGCGTCGCCATCGACCCGCTGCGCGCCGCGCTCACCGTGCTGTTCGCGCTCCTTGCCCACGCCGGCGGCAACGTCGTCAATGATTATCACGACGCCCTGAGCGGCGCCGATGACGCCAACCGCGGCCGGCTGTTCCCCTTCACCGGCGGCAGCCGCTTCATCCAGAACGGCGTGCATACGCTGCGCCAGACGGCACTGCTCGGCTACGGCCTGCTCGCGGCAGTGGTGCTGGGCGGCGTGTGGCTCGCCTGGCAGGCCGGACCCGGCCTGCTGGTGATCGGGCTGGCCGGGCTGGCGCTGGGCTGGGCCTATTCCGCGCCACCGCTCAAGCTGGTGTGCCGCGGCTTCGGCGAACTCGTCATCGTCGCCTGCTGGCTGCTGGTCGTCGTCGGCGCCGACTTCGTGCAGCGCGGCGCCTTCGACCTGCTGCCGGTCGCCGCCGGACTCTCCTACGCGCTACTGGTCGCCAACCTGTTGTTCATCAACCAGTTCCCCGACCACGACGGCGACGCCGCCAGCGGCAAGCGCACCCTGGTGGTGCGCCTCGGCCCGCAGGTGGCCAAGTGGGGCTACCTGCTGATCGCCATCGCTGCCTACGCCTGGCTGGTCGCCATGGTGGCCAACGAACTGCTGCCGCAGAAGAGCGCCGCCGCCGCGCTCACCGTGGCCCTGTCCTTCCCCGCCGGCCGCGACCTGCTCGAGCACGCCTCCGACCCCTCGGAGCTGGCCACGGCCATCAAGCGCACCATCGTCGCCGCGCTGGCGCATGGCAGCGTGCTC
The DNA here is from genome assembly GCF_047806685.1 of Thauera sp. WH-1. Classification (NCBI taxonomy): domain Bacteria; kingdom Pseudomonadati; phylum Pseudomonadota; class Betaproteobacteria; order Rhodocyclales; family Zoogloeaceae; genus Thauera; species Thauera sp. WH-1. The sequence goes on along the minus strand of NZ_JBLQGP010000002.1, from coordinate 295,904 downwards.
GCCGGCGTGCTGGCCTTCGCCTGAGACAGCCACCGAGCCACGCCCCCAGCCTGCCTCCGAGCTCAGTGCACCGACCCGATAACTTACATATACTTGTTCTCGAGTTGTTCTGAAGAGAGCTATATGTGATGTCGAAGTCCTCGCTCGCACTCGATGCCCTGCCTCCTGAGGTGAGCCTCGCACTGCAGACACTCGGCGAGCATTGCGCCTTGGCGCGCCTGCGGCGCAAGGAGTCGCAGAGGCAATGGGCCAGCCGCCTGGGGGTCTCGGTGCCGACCTTGATCCGCCTCGAAAAGGGCGACCCGACGGTGAGCATGGGCGTGTACGCCACCGCGCTGTGGCTGATTGGCCTGTCGGCAGGGCTTGCCGAGCTGGCCGACCCGGCCAAGGACCTGCGCGCCCTCGAGTCCGACGTGCGCCAGGCGAGCCGCTTGCGCGCCAGGCGAACGCGTGCGTCGCGCGCCACACCGCCACCCACGCCGAACGCCGAGGACGACCAGTGAGCCTGCATCCGGCACTGCCCGACACGCTGTATCTGTGGCACCTCGGCCAGCCCGAGGCCCCGCGCGTGGTCGGCACGCTCAACCTGGTCATGAACCGCCGTGGGGTCTCGTTACGCTATGCCGATGCCTGGCTCAAGGACGGCTTTGCGCTCAGCGAGGACCTGCCCCTCACCGACATCGAGCACTTCCCCCACGACAAGGACAGCGCCGCCGGCGCCGTCGACGACGCGCGGCCCGAACGCTGGGGCGAGCGCGTGATCCGCCTGCTCGACCGGCCGCCGCGCCTGTCCGTGCTCGACTACCTGTATTACGCCGGTGACGACCGGTTCGGCGCATTGGGCGTGTCGACCCGCGCGGATGCCTACCAGCCGCACGAGATCGGCCCGCTGCCGCGACTTGGCGATCTGCAGGCGGTGCACGAGGTGGTGCGCCGGGTGCTGGCGCGTGAAGCGGTCGACGAGCGCCAGAAGCGGCTCCTCGCCCCTGGTGTGACCATGGGTGGCGCGCGGCCGAAGGGCTTGTTCGAGCTGGAGGGCGCGCAATGGGTGATCAAGTTTGCCGAAGACGATCGTCCGGCGGAGCCGCTGATCGAGCACGCGACGATGACCCTGGCCGCAAGTGCGGGAATCCAGGTCGCCGAGACGCGCGCGATCGTGCTCGGCCGCGACGTGGCGGTCGCCATCCGCCGCTTCGACCGCGCCCCCGACCGGCGGCTGCATGCACTCTCGGCCAAGGTGGCCCTGCGCGCCGCCGGCGTCGAGCTGTCCTACCCTAATCTCGCTCTGCTGCTGCGCCGGCGGGGAAAGACCGAAGCCAATCGGCAGCAGATGCACGAGCTCTTCCGGCGCCTCGTGTTCAACATCCTGATCGACAACACGGACGACCACGAGAAGAACCATGTCCTGCTGGTCGGGCCGGAGCAGCACTATGCGCTGGCGCCCGCCTTCGACGTCCTGCCGTGCGCGCAGTCGCTCGGCTACCAGGCGATGGAAGTGGGCGAACGCGGCGCCGAGTCATCGATCGACAATGCGCTCAGCGCCTGCGCGCAGTACTGGCTGAGCCCGCAGGCCGCGCGGGACGAGGCGCGTCGCGTGGCCGAAGTGGTCGAAGGCTGGCGCGCGCACTTTGCCGCCCAAGGGGTTGGCGAAGCCGACCTCGACGAACTGGGGCGGCACATCGACCGTCCCTTCCTGCGCGAGCAGCGCCAGGCGCTGCAGTCGCGGGCGGCGCGCGCTCAAACCCCGAGATAGCGCGTCCACAGATCGCGCCGGGCGTCCAGTTCGGCCGAGCTGCCCTGCCAGGCGATGCGCCCGCGCTCGAGGATGAGGTTGCGGTCGGCGAGCGCGAGCAGCTTGTCGACGTACTTGTCCACCACCAGCGTGGTCTGGCCCTGCGCCTTGAGCAGCGCCAGGCAGCGCCAGATCTCGTCGCGGATCACCGGCGCCAGGCCCTCGGTGGCTTCGTCCAGGATCAGCAGGCGCGGGTTGGTCGACAGCGCGCGGGCGATCGCCAGCATCTGTTGCTCGCCGCCGGAGAGCTGGTTGCCCATGTGGCCGGCGCGCTCGGCCAGGCGGGGGAAGAGCGCGTACAGGCGCGCCAGCGTCCACGGCTCGGCGACGCCGTTGCGGGTATCGGCGAAGGCGACGAGGTGCTCGCGCACGGTGAGGTTGGGAAAGCACTGCCGGCCCTCGGGCACGATCGCCACGCCCAGCCGCGCGATGGCGTCGGCGCTGGCGGCGTGGATGGGGCGGCCGTCGAAGCGGATCTCGCCGCGCTGCAGGCGCAGGCCGCCGACCAGGGTCTTGATGGTGGTGCTCTTGCCCATGCCGTTGCGCCCGAGCAAGGCCAGCACCTCGCCGGGCTGGATGTCGAAGTCCAGACCGAACAGCACCTGGCTCACCCCGTAGCCGGCCTCCAGGCCGCGACAGCTCAGCAGCGGCGCGCTCATCGCGGCGCTCCAGCGGCGTCGGACGGGGCCCGCGCCCGCAAGCTGCACGGCCTTGTGCGGTAGGCCATCATCACCCCGCCACCTCCGTGCCCAGATAGACCGACTGCACTTCGGGGTGGCCCTTCACATGCGCGGCATCGCCCGAGGTCAGCACCCGGCCATAGACCAGCACCGAGATGCGGTCGGCGAGCTGGAACACCGCGTCCATGTCGTGCTCGATGAGCAGGATGGCAGTGTCACGGCGCAGGCCGGCGATCATCGCCACCATCTGCTGCGAGTCTTCCGGCCCCATGCCGGCCATCGGCTCGTCGAGCAGCAGCAGCTTGGGCCGCGCAGCGAGCGCGAGCGCCACGTCCAGGCGCTTCTGCAGACCGTGCGGCAGGGTGCCGGCGTTGCGCTCCAGCACCGCGGCAAGCCCGGTGCGCGCGGCCAGGGCCTCGGCCTGGGCGGTCAGCGCATGCTCCGCCTCGCGCCGGCGCAGCGCACGAAAGCTCGAGCCGGCCTGTGCCTGCACCGCGAGCAGCAGGTTGTCGCGCACGCTGTCGTTGCGGAACACGCTGGTGATCTGGAAGCAGCGCGCCAGGCCATGGCGCACGCGCTGGTGCGGCGCGAGCGCAGTGAGATCGACGCCGTCGAGCACGATGCGCCCGGCGTCGGCCGGCAGCAGGCCGGAGATCAGATTGACCAGGGTGGACTTGCCCGCGCCGTTGGGGCCGATGAGGGCGTGGATCTCACCCGCCTCCACGGCCAGCTCGACGTGGTCGGTAGCGAGCAGGCCGCCGAAGCGCTTGACCAGGCCCTGCGCGTGAAAGAGGCTCATGCCCGCCCCCCGCGGCGCTCGAACAGCGCCGCCAGGCCCTGCGGCGCATGGAACACGATCAGCAGCAGGAGCAGGCCGAGCGGCCAGTGCCAGTAATCGGTGTACAGCTTCAGCACCTCCTCCAGCGTCAGCCACAGCGCCACGCCCAGGGGGGCGCCCCAGCGCCGGCCGGCGCCGCCCAGGATCACCATCACGAGCAGCAGCGCCGACTGCGTCCAGTGCATCATGCCCGGGCTGACGAAGGCGTTGTGGCTGGCGAGCAGGCCGCCGGCCAGGCCCGCCACCGCGCCGGCGGCGACGAAGCCTGCGAGCTTGAGGCGGAATACCGGGTAGCCGAGCGCCACCATGCGCGTCTCGTTGTCGCGGATGCCGCGCAGCGCGTGGCCGTAGCGCGAGTGCGCGACGCGGCTGAAGAGGGCGAACACTGCCGCGGCGATCGCCAGCACCACCCAGTAGAAGACCTGCGGGTGCGCACCGTCGAGCCAGCTGCCCAGCGTCAGCGGGCTGTAGAGGCCGTAGCCGTCGTCGCCGCCCCAGGTGCGCAGCGACACCGCCAGGTAGTAGAGCATCTGCGCGAAGGCGAGCGTGATCATGATGAAGTACACCCCGCGCGTGCGTAGCGACACCAGCCCGATGGCGCTCGCAACCACCCCGCCGACGACGGCGGCCGCGCCCCACGCCAGCCAGGCCGACGAGAAGCCGGCCTCGACCAGCGCCACCACCGTATAGGCGCCGACACCGACGAAGCCGGCATGGCCGAGCGCCGCCATGCCGCCGTAGCCGAGGATGAAGTTGAGGCTGGTCGCGGCGATCGCCACGATCAGCACGCGGCGCACGAAGCCGACGTAGTACTCCAGCCCGAAGGCCGGCGCGACGAGCGGAAACACCGCCAGCAGGGCCAGCACCAGCCAGGGCAGGCGGCGCCACAGCGCGGGGACGCGTTCCTCCATCGCCGCCCTCACCCGCGCGCCGGGAACAGCCCGGCGGGCTTCAGGCTCAGCACCGCCGCCATCAGCACGTACATGGCGATGCTGGCCAGCGCCGGGCCGAGGTCGGCCGCCACCGCGGGCGGCAGCACCGCACGCAGCGCCGGTGGCAGGAAGGCGCGGCCGGCGGTATCGACCAGCCCGACCAGCAGCGCGGCGACGAAGGCGCCGCGCACCGAGCCGATACCGCCGATCACGATCACCACCAGGGCGGGGATCAGGATGGTCTCGCCCATGCCCACCTGCACCGCGCTGATCGGCGCCATCAGCGCCCCGGCGAGCGCGGCCAGCGCCGCACCGAGGGCGAACACGAAGGCGAACACCGCGCCCACGCGCACGCCCATGTATTCGGCCATCTGCCGGTTCGAGGCGCCGGCGCGCACCAGCATGCCGACGCGGGTGTTGTTCACCAGCAGGTAGAGCCCGAGCGCCACCGCCAGCCCGGCGCCGATCAGCAGCAGGCGGTAGGACGGATAGGGCAGGCCGTCGAGCAGTTGCACCGGGCCGGCGAGCGCCGCCGGGGTCGAGGCCATGATCGGCGCCGGCCCCCAGATCATCTTCACCACGTCGTCGGCGATCAGGATGATGCCGAAGGTGGCCAGCACCTGCACCAGGTGGTCGCGCCGGTACAGCCGGCGCACCACCAGCCACTCGAGCAGCGCGGCGATCGCCACCGTCACCAGCACCGCCAGCGCCACCGCGCCGGCGAAGGAGCCGCTCGCCTCATGCACGCGCGCGGCGACGTAGGCGCCGGCCATGTAGAGCGAGCCGTGGGCGAGGTTCATGGTGTCCATGATGCCGAACACGAGCGTGAGCCCGGCGGCGATCAGGAACAGCATGAGCCCGTAGCCCAGGCCGTTGAGCAGCTGCTCGAAGACGAAGATGGCATCCATCGCGGCGGCGACCCGGCCGCTTACATCTTGCACTCGCCGACATAGGCGTCCTGGTGCTGCTCGAGGGTCACACCCACCAGCTTGTTGGTGATGCGGCCGTCGGCGTCCTTGCCCACTTCGCGCAGGTAGTAGTTCTGCACCGGGAAGTTGTTGGCACCGTACTGGAAGTCGCCGCGCACCGACGGGAAGCTCGGGTTCTTCAGCGCCTTGAGCAGGGCCTCGCGGTCCTCGATGTTGCCGCCGACGTCGCGCACCGCGGCGTCCATCGCCATCAGGGTGTCATAGGCCATCGCCGCATACACCGAGGGGTAGCGGCCGTCGTACTTGTGCCGGAAGGCGGCGACGAACTCGGCGTTGGCCGGCAGCTCGAGGTCGTGCGCCCAGTGCGCGGTGTTGAGCACGCCGATCATCGGCTCGCCCACCGCCTGGATCACGTCCTCGTCGGCGGAGAAGCCAGGCGCGATCAGCGGGATGTCCTTGAGGCCGCCGCCGACGTACTGCTTGACGAAGTTGATCCCCATCGCCCCGGGCAGGAAGAAGAACACCGCGTCCGGCTTGGCGGCGCGAATCTGCGCGATCTCGGCGGCGTAGTCGATCTGACCCAGGCGGGTGTAGATCTCGTCCCTCACCGTGCCGGCGAACTGGCGCTTGAAGCCGTTGAGGTGGTCCTTGCCCGCCGGATAGTTGGGCGCGATCAGCACCACGTTCCGGTAGCCCTTCTCGTTGGCGACCTTGCCCGCGGCCTCGTCGTAGGTGTCGTTCTGGTACTGGGCGAAGAAGTAGGCGTTGCACTTGTCGCCGGCGTAGGCGCTGGGGCCGGGGTTGGCCGACAGGTAGGGCACCTTGGCGGCGAACAGCGCCGGGCCGACGGCGAGGGCGGCGTTGGAGCCGATCGGGCCGGTGAAGAAGTCGATCTTGTCGCGCTGCAGGTAGCGCGCAACGAGCTGGTTGGCCTGCTCCGGATTACCGCCGAAGTCGGTGCGCAGGAACTCCGTCGGCTTGCCGCCGAGCTGCCCGCCGAGCTTCTCGATCGCCAGCTCGAAGCCGTCGCGCGCCTCGGCGCCGAGCGCTGCGAAGGGGCCGGAGATGTCGAGCGCGATGCCGACCTTGATGTCGGCCGCGTGGGCGGTGGCGTTGACGGTGGCGGCACCGCACAGGGCGAGCGCAACGGACAGCTTCTTCATCGGCAGCATCGGGGGGCTCCTCATTGTGGACACAGGCGGCGCGCGCCAGCGCGAAAGCCCACGATTCTAGCCTGAGGCAGGCGCGGCACCGCAGCGCCGTGCCAGGGAACGCCGCTGCCGGCGTCAGGACTGTATGAATTTTCACCCGCGAGGACGGGCAGGCCCGCGCCGCGCTGGTAGACTCCGGCCTCATCTTCCCCGCTTGGCCAGGCGCAATCATGATCGGACGCATCACCGGCACCCTGCTGGAAAAGAACCCGCCGCAGATCCTCGTCGACGTGCACGGCATCGGCTACGAGATCGACGTGCCGATGAGCACCTTCTACAACCTGCCCGCGACCGGCGGCGTGGTGAGCCTGCACACCCACCACGTGGTGCGCGAGGACGGCCACTTCCTGTTCGGCTTCGCCACCGAGGAAGAGCGCGCCACCTTCCGCCAATTGCTCAAGGTGTCGGGCATCGGCGCGCGCATGGCGCTCGCCGTGCTGTCCGGGCTGTCGGTGAGCGACCTCGCGCAGGCCGTCGCGCTGCAGGAAAGCGGCCGTCTGGTGAAGATCCCCGGCATCGGCAAGAAGACCGCCGAGCGCCTGCTGCTCGAGCTGCGCGACAAGCTCGGCAAGGCCTTGCCAAGCGTCACCGGGGCCCGGCTCGCCGCCGTCCCTGGGGCGCCACCGGATGCGAAGAGCGACATCCTCAACGCCCTGCTCGCGCTCGGCTACAACGAGCGCGAGGCGCTGTCCGCGATGAAGGGGCTGGGCGAGGACGTCGGCGTCTCAGACGGCATCCGCCAGGCGCTGAAGCTGCTGTCGAAGGGCTGAACACACGCTAAGCTGCCACCATGATCGAAACCGACAAGCTGCAGGCCGGCACCGCCGAGCGCCTGATCTCCCCCCGCCCGGCCGACCGCCAGGAAGACGCCATCGAGCGCGCGCTGCGGCCCAAGCGCCTGGCCGAGTACGTTGGCCAGGCCAAGATCCGCGAGCAGCTCGAGATCTTCATCCAGGCCGCGCGCAAGCGCAGCGAGGCCCTCGACCACGTGCTGCTGTTCGGCCCGCCCGGGTTGGGCAAGACCACGCTGGCCCACATCGTCGCCGCCGAGATGGGGGTGAACCTGCGCCAGACCTCCGGCCCGGTGCTCGAACGCGCCGGCGATCTGGCCGCGCTGCTGACCAATCTCGAGCCGCACGACGTGCTCTTCATCGACGAGATCCACCGCCTGTCGCCGGTGGTGGAGGAGATCCTCTACCCCGCGCTGGAAGACTTCCAGATCGACATCATGATCGGCGAAGGGCCGGCGGCGCGCTCGGTCAAGCTCGACCTACCGCCGTTTACCCTGGTCGGCGCCACCACCCGCGCCGGCATGCTGACCAATCCGCTGCGCGACCGCTTCGGTATCGTCTCGCGGCTGGAGTTCTACACGCCGGAGGAGCTCGCCTTCATCGTCAGCCGCTCGTCCCGCCTGCTCAACGTCGAGATCGACGACGCCGGCGCGCTCGAGATCGCCCGCCGCGCGCGCGGCACGCCGCGCATCGCCAACCGCCTGCTGCGCCGGGTGCGCGACTACGCCGAGGTCAAGGCCGGCGGCCACATCACGGCGGCGGTGGCGGACGCGGCGCTGAAGATGCTGGATGTGGACACGCTCGGCCTCGACCTGATGGACCGCAAGCTGCTGTCTGCGATGCTGGAGAAGTTCGGCGGCGGCCCGGTCGGCCTGGACAACATCGCGGCAGCGATCGGCGAATCGACCGACACCATCGAGGACGTCATCGAGCCCTACCTGATCCAGCAGGGCTACCTGCAGCGCACGCCGCGCGGGCGCATGGCGACGCATTCGATCTGGCAGCACTTCGGGCTGGCGCCACCGCGCACCGGCGGCGAGCTGTTCGACGCCTGAGCGGAGCCTGCCGTGCGTTCGCTGCAGGTGGTCATGCTGACCCTGTGCCTGGTGGGCGGGCTCTACCTGATCATGCAGGCACCGGTGTTCTTCCTGCCCGAGCGCTGGGATCCGGCGATCGGGCGCCAGTTCGACGCCAACGCATCGCGCCTGCTCGGCGCCGGCCTGCTGGTGCTGGCTGTGCTTGGCGCTCACTACATGCACGAGATGTATTACAGCGGTCGCCGCAAGCTGGCGGCCGCGCGGGCGCAACGCCGTTACTTCCTGCTCGTGCTGCTGGCACTGGCGCTGATCAGCGCCGCCATGTACCAGGCCACCCCTGGCCCCAACCCGGACTACCGGGCGCCGGGCAGCACACGCACGCCCTGAGGCTCAGGCTGCGGGGGGCGTGTCGAGCAGGGCACGCGCGCGATCGGCCGTTTCAAGCAGCTCCGACAGCTCTCGCGAACTCAACAGCCGGCCGAAATGTGCCAGCGCCTCGCGACTGATGAAGAGGTGGCCATTGTCCTGGCGGCTGATCCAGCCCAGTTCGACGAGGCGGACGACCTTGCGCCGCACGGTCTCGCGCGGCAGTCCGGTCGCGGCGGCGATCGAGTAGGCATTACAGGGTTTCATCGCACAGTCCAGGTCCACCGCGGTCGGAACCGGTTCGACCGCCGTCGGGCGCGGCCGCCCGCCCTTGTCCGCGCCGTCGCCGCCACGTCCGCCACCGGTGTCGAAGGCGCCGATATTGTGCAACGCAATCTCGCCGAGCAGGATCGGCAGCAGGATGTCGCGATCGAACTCCTCGAACCAGCGCCGCAGGTTGCGAATCTCGTGGCGCGCGAGCAGCAGGGCCACCGACCTGAGAATGCGCTGGGAAGAAGGGTGCGAGATCTCGTCGTGAGATACGTCCGCCGCGGGCGGCTCGCCATTGAGCTGGAGTGAAGAGGACATGGCGTTTCTGCGGTACGCAGCGCATTCGCACAAGGCGAATGCCTGCAATACCGACATAAATTAAATATTTATTAAATGCTTCCTGGCGCGCAGCATAACCGAGGCCTTGGCGGCGCTCTGTGCGGAAATACCCAAGCTGGGGAAGATCCGGCAGCCTACTTGCGCGCGCGCGGGTGGGCGGCGTCGTAGACCCTGGCCAGGTGCTGGAAGTCGAGATGGGTGTAGATCTGGGTGCTGCGGATGCTGGCATGGCCGAGCAATTCCTGCACCGCGCGCAGGTCGCCACTGGACTGCAGCAGGTGGCTGGCGAAGCTGTGGCGCAGCATGTGCGGATGCACATGCACGCCCAGCCCCAGCACCTGCGCGCGATGGCCCAGCCGGCTGGCGATGCCGCCGGTGCTCAGGCGGCCGCCGCTGCGGGTGACGAAGAGCGCGGCCTCGCCCGCCGGCGCGAGCTGGCCACGCACGGCCAGCCATCGCCTCAGCGCCTCGATGGCCGGCCCGCCGACCGGCACGCTGCGACTGCGCTTGCGCTTGCCGGTGACGGTGACCAGGCCTTCGTCCAGGTCCACGCCGCGCGCGACATCGAGCGCCGCCAGCTCGGAAACCCGCAGGCCGGACGAGTAAAAAAGCTCGAATATGGCGATATCGCGTATTTCGAGCAGGCTTTCCGGCGCCGGGTCGAGCAAGGCCTTGGCCTGGTCGGGCGACAGCACCCGGGGCAAGGTGGCGGGCGACTTCGGTGGCCGCACGCCGAGCGCGGGATTGGCGCGCAGGCCGCGGTGACGCGCGAGCCAGCGGAAAAAGCCGCGCCACGCCGACAGGTGGCGGGCGATCGAGCGCCCGCTCAGCCCCTCGCCATGCAGGCGGGCGACAAAGCGGCGGATGTCCTGCGTGTCGAGCGTCTCCGGCGCCCGCCCGTCGGCCAGCCGCAACAGGGCATGCAGCCCCACCCGGTAGGCCTTCAGCGTCAGCTCGGCCGCGCGCCGCTGGCTGGCGAGCCAGTCGAGCCAGGCCTCGCCGTCGGCCGGCAGGGGCGCCACCGAGGGGCTGGCGAGCGCCTTCGGCGCGCTCGATTCGCGGCGGCTGCCGGCCCCGGGGCTGGATGTCCGGCTGCGCTTCATGCTCGCGGCGCCCCTTGCGCGGGTGCGTTCAGGCCGCGTGCGCGGCGAGTGCGGCCGCCACCAGCTCGCCAATGCGGTTGAGGTAGAGCGTGCCCATCTCGGGATAGAAGCGCTCGGGCTCGGCGCTGCCGAGCGCGAGCAGGCCGAAGCACACGCCCTGGCTGCGCAGCGGCATCAGGGCCAGCGAGCGGACATGCGGCGCGGCCTCGCCGAACCAGCTCGCCACCTCGATGCTCTCGGGCGCCCCGCAGTAAGGATGGCGCAGGCTGTCGATATGACGGCGCGCCGCTTCGCTGACGCCGCAGGCATCGCCCTGCGCCCCCGCCGCCCACAGCTCGAGGCCGACGTGCGGCACGGCAAAGTCGTCCTGCAGGCTGCTGACCACGGCCTGGCGCACCGAGGCCGCGCTGCCCGCCTGCAACAGGGTGACCGACAGCCGATGGACCTTGCTGCTGATGTCGTCATTCTCCTCGCCGAAACGGATCAGTTCGGCGAGCTTGAGCTCGAGCAGACGGATCTTGTCGCGCAGCGCATGAAGCTGGCGCTCGGCGAGCGAGATCGCCTGCCCGCCATGGCGGGGGTGGGGCACGGTGAGCTCGGCGAACAGCTCATGGTGTTCGTTGAGGAAATCGGGGTGGCTGCGCAGATAGTGCGCGACATCTTGGGCATTCATTCGATATTCCTTCAGGCCAGTTCCATCTCGCCTTCGAACACGGTCACGGCGGGGCCGGTCATCCGTACCGGGGTGCCCGGGCCGACCCAGTCGATCTCGAGCTCGCCGCCACGGGTCTCAACCCGCACCGGCGACACCAGCAGGCCGCGCAGGATGCCAGCGACCACGGCCGCGCAGGCGCCAGTGCCACAGGCCAGGGTTTCGCCGGCGCCACGCTCGAACACGCGCAGGCGCACCCGATGCGGGTCGAGCACCTGCATGAAACCCGCGTTGACGCGCGCCGGAAAGCGCTCGTGGCGTTCGATCAAGGCGCCCTGCTCGGCCACCGGCGCGGCATCGACGTCGGCCACCACCTGCACCGCGTGCGGGTTGCCCATCGACACCGCGGTGATGGCGACGGTCCGCTCGCCCACCGCCAGTGGCTGCACCACGGCGTCGGAGTCGGACAGGAAGGGAATGCGGGCCGGCTCGAGCTCGGGCACGCCCATGTCGACGCTGACCAGACCGTCCTCGCCCAGACGCGGCGCGATGACGCCCGAGCGCGTCTCGACGCGGATCTCGCGCTTGTCGGTGAGGCCCTTGTCATGGACGAAACGGACGAAGCAGCGCGCGCCATTGCCGCACTGCTCGACCTCGCCGCCATCGGCGTTGAAGATGCGGTAGCGGAAATCGACGTCGGCCTGGGCGGCGGGCTCGACCACCAGGAGCTGGTCGCAGCCGACGCCGAAGTGGCGGTCGGCGATCGCCCTCACCCGCGCCGGCGTCAGCTCGACCGGCGTCCGCGTGGCGTCGATGACGACGAAGTCGTTGCCAAGGCCGTGCATCTTTGTGAAGCGCAGTTTCATCAGGGGGCGTTCCGGAAGGCAAAAATGACAGATGACGGAAAAGATCCGCAAGCCGCGATTGTCCTCCACCGCGGCGCGCAGCGTCCACCGTCGGCGCGCCGATCGCCGTGGTTCAGTAGATGCGCGCTTCGCCTTCCGGTCGCGTCTTGAAGCGGCGGTGCACCCAGTAGTACTGCTCGGGCATGCTGCGCACCACGCCCTCGAGCCAGGTGTTCATGCGCACAGTGTCGGCCTCGACGTCGGCGCTCGGGTAGTCCGCCCACGGCGCGCCCAGCTCCAGCACGTAGCCCGCGCCGCCTGGCAGGATGCGGCTGACGCAGGGCATCACCGCGGCGCCGGCCAGGCGTGCCAGGCGCGGCAGGCCGGTGATGGTGGCTGCCGGCACGCCGAAGAAGGGCACGAAGATCGACTCCTTGCGGCCGTAGTCGAGGTCGGGCAGGTAGTAGAAGGGGCGGCCGGACTTCATCGCCTTCACCGTCGCGCGCACGCCCTCGTGGCGCGACAGCACGACCTGGTCGTTGAAGCGGCTGCGGCCATGCTTGAGCCAGTAGTCGAAGACCTTGTCCTTCTGCGGCGAGTACACGGTGATGAACTCGCCCTCCATCGACAGCCGGGTGCCGGCGACGTCGATGCCGAGAAAGTGCGGCGTGAGCAGGATCACCGGCCGCCCCTCGGCACGCAGAGCGTTGAGGCGTTCGAGGCCGTCGATGCGCACCAGGCGACGCAGGCGCGCCGGGCTCGCCCACCACGCCAGCCCGCGCTCGAGCATGCTGCGCCCGATGTAGGCGAAGTTGCGGCGCGCCAGCGCGCGCCGCTCGCCCTCGGACAGCTCGGGAAAGCACAACCGCAGGTTAGTCAGCGCCACCTTGCGCCGCGGCGCCACGACCCCGTACAGCAGCAGGCCGAAGCCGCTGCCGATGCGCGCCTGCAGCGTCAGCGGCAGCCAGTGCAGCAGCCAGATCAACGCGATCACGAGACGGCTCATGCCGGACCGTCCCGCTCCGCCGTCGCGGCCGCCGCGCCTGCGTCGCGCTCGCGGCGCGGACCCTTGTAGCGGTTGTAGCCCCACAGGTATTGCTGCGGGCACTGCAGGATCATGCGCTCGACCTCGCGGTTGATGATCGCGACGTCCGTTTCCAGCTCTCCGGTCAGCGCCTCGGTGGGCGCCTGCAGGCGGAACACGTAGCCCTCGCCACGCGGCAGGCGCTCGGCCCAGGTGTAGATCACGCGCACGCCCTTCACCGCCGCCAGGCGCGCGGCGAGCGTCATCGTCCATGCCGGCTTGCCGAAGAAGGGCGCCCACACGCCCTCGCCCGCGCCCGGCACCTGATCGGGCAGCATGCCCACCGCCTCGTGGCTGCGCAGGGTCTTGACCAGCTTGCGCACGCCCGACAGGTCGGCCGGCGCGGTGCGCATCTGGCCGCGGGCGCGGCCCGCCTCCATCAGCGGCTGCAGCTCGGCCTTGCGCGGCGGGCGATAGAGCACGGTGATCGGAATCCTGGCCGCGATGCACTGCGCGGTGATCTCGAAGCAGCCCAGGTGCGGCGTGATGAAGAGGATGCCGGCCCCCTCGGCGCGCGCCTGCTCGACCAGCTCCCAGCCTTCGGTGCGCACCGCGGCCGCCACCACCTCGTGCGCCGGGCGCAGCCAGATGAAGGGCAGCTCGAGCGCCTGGCGGCCGGCCTCGACGACCGCCGCCCGCAGCACCGCCTCGTCCTCGCGCCCGAGCGCATTGGCGAGGTTGTCGCGCAGGCGGCGGGCGTAGGACGGCGACGCCTTGTAGGTCAGCCAGCCCATCCAGCCGCCGAGGCGGTGAAGCCAGGGCAGCGGCAGGCGCGAAAGCAGGCGAAACACAAGCGAAAGCAGCACGTCGAGTCAGCCACCGGTTCTCAGCACAGGGCCGAATGCTTACACAGCCAGCGATCCCGGTCTATAATCCGGGCCTTGCCGCCGAGTTAACTCGACAACTTGCAGGGCGGCGCGGCCAGCAGCAACGGGCGCAAAATACTGCTAAAGCGTCGGCTGCTCGACGAAATCCCCGGAGCCGGCCGCAGACGCAAGTCGTTGGCTGATCGGGGATTTTCTGTTTCTGGAGCAAGGCAACATGGCTGAATTTCTGTTTACGTCCGAGTCGGTATCCGAAGGCCATCCGGACAAGGTCGCCGACCAGGTCTCCGACGGCGTGCTCGACGCCATCCTGGCCGAGGACCCCAAGGCGCGCGTCGCCTGCGAGACGCTGGTGTCCACCGGCCTCGTCGTGATCTCGGGCGAGATCACCACCACCGCCCACCCCAACTACCGCGAGATCGCGCAGGACGTCATCCGCCGCATCGGCTACGACAACTCCGACATCGGCTTCGACTACAAGAGCTGCGCGGTGCTGGCGGCGATCAACCGCCAGTCGCCCGACATCGCCCAGGGCGTGGACAACGCCAACGACGACCCGCTCGACCAGGGCGCCGGCGACCAGGGCCTGATGTTCGGCTACGCCACCAACGAGACCGACAGCCTGATGCCGCTGCCGATCCACTACGCGCACCGCGTCATGCAGCGCCAGGCCGAAGTGCGCAAGGACGGCCGCCTGCCCTGGCTGCGCCCGGACGCCAAGAGCCAGCTCACGGTGAAGTACGTGGACGGCAAGCCGGTGGCGATCGACACCGTGGTGGTGTCCACCCAGCACGACCCGGACGTGACCCACGCGCAGATCCGCGAGGCCGTCATCGAGCTGATCATCAAGCCGGTGCTGCCGCCCGAACTGATGCAGGGCGACGTGCGCTACCTGGTCAACCCCACCGGCCGCTTCGTGGTCGGCGGCCCGCACGGCGACTGCGGCCTCACCGGGCGCAAGATCATCGTCGACACCTACGGCGGCGCGGCTCACCACGGTGGCGGCGCGTTCTCGGGCAAGGACCCGTCCAAGGTCGACCGCTCGGCCGCCTATGCCGGGCGCTACGTGGCGAAGAACATCGTCGCCGCCGGCCTAGCCGACAAGTGCGAGGTGCAGGTGGCCTACGCGATCGGCGTGGCGCGCCCGGTGTCGCTGATGGTCAACACCTTCGGCACCGGCAAGGTGACCGACGACCAGATCGTGGCGCTGATCGGCAAGCACTTCGACCTGCGCCCGAAGGCCATCATCCAGACGCTCGACCTGCTGCGCCCGATCTACTCCCGGACCGCCGCCTACGGCCACTTCGGCCGTGACGAGCCCGACTTCAGCTGGGAGCAGACCGACAAGGCCGCCGCGCTGCGCGCCGACGCCGGGCTGTAAGCGGGGAATCCCATGCTCCAGCAAGTCCTGATGTTCGTCGCCGGTCTCACCGTACTCGTCATCGGTGCCGACGTGATGGTGCGCGGCGCCTCGCGCCTGGCGGTGTCCTTCGGCGTGTCGCCGCTGGTGGTCGGCCTCACCGTGGTCGCCTTCGGCACCAGCGCGCCGGAGATGGCGGTGTCGGTGGGCTCGGCGCTGTCGGGCAGCCCGGACCTGGCGATCGGCAACGTGGTCGGCAGCAACATCGCCAACATCCTGCTGATCCTGGGCATCTCCGCCCTGATCACGCCGCTGCTGGTCGATGAGCAGATCATCCGCCAGGAGATCCCGATCATGATCGGGGCCTCGGTCTTGCTGGTGGTGGTGGCGCTCGACGGCCGCATCGGGCTGCTCGAGTCGATCGTGATGTTCGGCCTGGTGATCGCCTATACCGTCTTCCTGGTCGTGCAGTCGCGGCGCGCCTCGAAGGCGGTGCAGGACGAGTTCGAGACCGAGATCCCGACCTCGAACTGGGACCGCCACTGGAGCGTGCAGATCGCGCTGGTGGTGGTGGGCCTGGCGATGCTCGTGGTGGGCGCGGACTGGCTGGTGGAGGCGGCGGTGGCCTTTGCGCGTGCCTTCGGCGTCAGCGACCTGGTGATCGGCCTCACCGTAGTGGCGGTAGGCACCTCGATGCCCGAGATTGCCACCTCGATCGTCGCCGCCGTGCGCGGCCAGCGCGACATCGCGGTGGGCAACGTGGTCGGCAGCAACGTGTTCAACATCCTCGCCGTGCTCGGCGTCACCGGCATCGTCTCGGGCGCCGGCCTGCCGGTGTCGGAGGCGGCGCGCAACTTCGACCTGTGGGTGATGCTGGCGGTGGCCTTCGCCTGCCTGCCGATCATGATCACCGGGCGCGAGATCGCGCGCTGGGAAGGCGGCGTGTTCCTGGGCTATTACGCGGCGTACACGGCCTGGCTGGTGCTGCAGGCGCAGAAGCACGACAGCCTGCCCGCCTTCTCGGGGATCATGCTCGGCTACGTGTTGCCGCTGACGGTGATCACGCTGATCGTCAGCATCGTGCGCAACAACGGCCGCGCGAGCGGTTGACGCGGTTATAATCGCGACTTTCCGAGGAGCGCTGCGAGGCGCCCGCCGGCTTTGCCGGCCGCGGCCCCCAGGCTCGGACCCCGCCGCCCGGCGGGTTGCAGTACAACGGCGCTCACCCTGCTAATCGTCTTCAACCCTGCCGGGTTCGGGATGCCGGGTGAGCCCTCGCAGCCAGTGTCGCTGCCCGCCCGCATCGCTGCCCGGCCATAGCATGGAGCTTCACATGAACGCTGTGGCTGACACCAACTTCACCGATTTCGTCGTCGCCGACCTGTCGCTCGCCGACTGGGGCCGCAAGGAAATCCGCATCGCCGAAACCGAGATGCCGGGCCTGATGGCGATCCGCGAGGAATACGCCGCCCGCCAGCCCCTGAAGGGCGCGCGCATCACCGGTTCGCTGCACATGACCATCCAGACCGCGGTGCTGATCGAGACGCTGACCGCGCTCGGCGCCGAAGTGCGCTGGGCCTCGTGCAACATCTTCTCGACCCAGGACCACGCCGCCGCGGCAATCGCCGCCGACGGCATCCCGGTGTTCGCGGTCAAGGGCGAGTCGCTCGCCGACTACTGGGACTACACCCACCGCGTCTTCGAATGGCCGGCGGCGGCAAGTGGTGAAAAGATCTACAGCAACATGATCCTCGACGACGGCGGCGACGCCACGCTGCTGCTGCACCTGGGCGCGCGCGCCGAGCAGGACCTCTCGGTGCTGGCCAAGCCGGGCTCGGAAGAGGAGACCGTGCTGTTCGCCGCGATCAAGGCCAAGCTGGCGCAGGACCCCGCGTGGTACTCGACCCGCCTCGCGCAGATCAAGGGCGTGACCGAGGAGACCACCACCGGCGTGCATCGCCTGTACCAGATGCACGCGCGCGGCGAGCTGAAGTTTCCGGCGATCAACGTCAATGATTCGGTCACCAAGTCCAAGTTCGACAACCTGTACGGCTGCCGCGAGTCGCTGGTCGACGGCATCAAGCGCGCCACCGACGTCATGATCGCCGGCAAGATCGCGGTGGTGGCCGGCTACGGCGACGTCGGCAAGGGCTCGGCCCAGGCCCTGCGCGCGCTGTCGGCCCAGGTCTGGGTGACCGAGGTCGACCCCATCTGCGCCCTGCAGGCGGCAATGGAAGGCTATCGCGTGGTGACCATGGACGATGCGGCCGACAAGGCCGACATCTTCGTCACCGCCACCGGCAACTACCACGTGATCACCCACGATCACATGGCGAAGATGAAGGACCAGGCCATCGTGTGCAACATCGGCCACTTCGACAACGAGATCGACGTCGCCAGCATCGAAGGCTACCAGTGGGAGGAGATCAAGCCGCAGGTCGATCACGTGATCTTCCCGCCGATGGATGGCAAACCCTCCAAGCGCATCATCCTGCTCGCCAAGGGCCGCCTGGTGAACCTCGGCTGCGCCACCGGCCACCCGAGCTACGTGATGTCGAGCTCCTTCGCCAACCAGACGATCGCGCAGATCGAGCTCTTCCAGCACATCGACAAGTACCCGGTGGGCGTCTACACGCTGCCCAAGCACCTCGACGAGAAGGTCGCCCGCCTGCAGCTGAAGAAGCTCAACGCGCAACTGTCGGTGCTGACCGAGGCCCAGGCCGCCTATATCGGCGTGCCGGTCGAAGGCCCGTACAAGGCGGACGCGTACCGCTACTGAGCCTGCCCAGGAGGTCGTCCCGATGAGCATGAACGCCTTCCATGCCCGCCAGGGACGGCCACGCCACGCCGCCGACAGTCGCAAGGCGGTCGACCGCCACGGCCTGCTGCGGGTCGACCAGTTGCTGGTGGCGCAAGGGCTCGCGCCCTCGCGCACCGCGGCGCGCGCGCTGATCGACGCCGGTCGCGTCAGTCACGAGGGGCAGCCGGTCAGCAAGCCGGCGCTGGAGTTGCCGCCCGACGCCAGGCTGGTGGTCACGCCCGACGACCGCGACCGCTTCGTGTCGCGGGGCGCGCTCAAGCTCGAAGGTGCGCTCGCCCGCAGCCGGCTCGACGTGCATGGCGCAGTCTGCCTCGACATCGGCCAGTCCACCGGCGGCTTTACCGACTGCCTGCTGCAGGCCGGTGCGGCCAAGGTGGTCGGCGTCGAGGTCGGTCACGACCAGTTGCACCCGCGCCTGCGCAAGGATCGCCGCTGCGTCACGCTCGAAGGCCTCAATGCCCGCCAGCTCACGCCGGCCGCGCTCGGCGCGCACTACCCGGCGCAGGGCTTCGATCTGCTCGTGTGCGACGCCAGCTTCATCTCGCTCGCGCTGCTGCTGCCGCAGTGGCACGCGCTGCTGTCGCCCTCCGGCCATGTGCTGGCGCTGGTCAAGCCGCAGTTCGAGGTCGGCCCGCAGGGCCTCGCCAAGGGCGGCATCGTGCGCGACACGACGCTGTATGCCGAGGTCGAAGCGCGGCTGCGCGCGGCGGCGCACGCGGCCGGATTCATCATCCTCGACTGGTTCGACTCGCCCATCACCGGCGGCGACGGCAACCGCGAGTTCTTCTTCCACGCCATCCGCACGCCGGATGTCGACAACACCTGATACCGCCATGCGCACCGAACTTTCGATCGAGTTTTTCCCCCCACAGAGCGCCGAAGGCGCCGACAAGCTGCGCGCCACGCGCGATCAGCTCGCCGTGCTCGAGCCGGGCTTCTTCTCCGTGACCTACGGCGCCGGCGGCTCCACCCGCGAGCGTACCTTCGCCACCGTCAAGGAGATCGCCGCCGCCGGCTACGAGGCCGCCCCCCACCTGTCCTGCGTCGGCGCCAGTCGCGACAGCATCCGCGGCATCCTGCAGGAATACGTGGCCGCCGGCATCCGCCGCATCGTCGCCCTGCGCGGCGACCTGCCCTCGGGCGCCGGCGCGGCGGGCGAGTTCCGCTACGCCAGCGAACTGGTCGAATTCATCCGCGCCGAGACCGGCGACCGCTTCCACATCGAGGTCGCCGCCTACCCCGAATGGCACCCGCAGGCGAAGAGCCCGAAGGACGACCTCGCCGCCTTCAAGCGCAAGGTCGAGGCCGGCGCCAACTCGGCGATCACGCAGTATTTCTACAACCTCGACGCCTACCTGCACTTCGTCGACGAGGTGCGCAAGCTGGGCCTGGACACCCCGATCGTGCCCGGCATCATGCCGATCGGCAGCTTCAGCAAGCTGGCGCGCTTCTCGGATGCCTGCGGCGCCGAGATCCCGCGCTGGATGCGCAAGACCTTCGAGAGCTACGGCGACGACAGCGACGCCATCCGCGCCTTCGGCCTCGACGTGGTCACCCGCCTGTGCGAGCAGCTGCTCGCCGCCGGCGCACCGGGCCTGCATTTCTATTCGATGAACCAGGCCGCGCCGACGCTGGAGATCTGCCGCCGGCTGGGGCTCACGGCCTGAGGCTGGCGGCGCCGGATGCGCGGTCGTCCTACCGCACCGGACCGTGGATCAGGTGGTAAACCCGTGCAGCCGGATTTATGCCAGCATTGTCGCCGCTTCCAACCAGCCACGGGCATCGGGCGCAGGACATGAAGAAACTCGATCAGATCCCCTTGGATGGCGAGCTTCCCAGCCCGAAGGGCGTTGCGCTCGCCATCCTGGAGCTGTGCCGCAAGGACGACGCCGATATCAACGAAATCGCGCGTATCGCCCAGACCGATCCGGCGCTCGCAGGCAGACTGCTCCGCCAGGCCAATTCCGCGGCACGGGGCGGGCGCCCGGTAGCCTCGGTAACGGATGCCATCGCCCGCCTCGGTCTCGGCACCGTGCGCAATCTCGCGCTCGGCTTCTCGCTCGTCGACCAGTACCATGCGGGCCCCTGCCCCGGTTTCGATTACGACGGCTTCTGGTCGCACTCGCTTCTGATGGGCGTGGCCATGCAGGCCTTCTCCGGCCTGGCGGGCGCCGGGGCGGCGGACGAGCTGTTCGCCTGCGGCCTGCTCGCGCGCGTTGGCTGCCTGGCGCTGGCAACGGCCCACCCAACGGAGTACAGCCCGCTGCTTGCACACCCCGACGCGGCAACGCGCCTGCGGGAGCTCGAGCAGGAGTACCTGCACACCGACCACCTCGAGCTCTCCGCCGCCCTGCTCACCGAATGGGGCCTCCCCAGCGCCCTGGTAGAGCCGGTCTACTATCACGAGGATCCCGAGTCCTCGGGCTTCTCCGCGGGATCCAGGCCGCACCGGCTTGTCAATCTGTTCTACCTGGCAAAGTGCGTGGCCGACCTGGGAACCGCGCAAGAGCACGAGCGCGCCGGCCAGATTCCCGGGCTGCTGCTGCTGGGCAGCAAGCTCGGACTCGACGCCGAAGAACTGGGTCGCACCATCGACGACCTGGTCAAGAGCTGGCTTGCATGGGGCGAGTTGCTCAAGGTGCCCGCCACTGCGCTGCCCTCATTCGCCCACCTGAGCGAGGCGAACACGGCACGGCATGCCAGTGATTACGCGATGCGCGTGCTGCTGGTGGAGGACGACCCCACCACACGCAGGGCGCTGCAGCTGGCACTCGAGAAGACCCTCGGCCACCAGGTGACCTGCGCCTCGAATGGCCACGAGGCGCTCGCGCTCGCCCTCGAGACCATGCCTCAGGTGGTGCTCACGGACTGGCACATGCCGGGCCTGAACGGACTGGAGCTGTGCCGGGCGCTGCGCGCGTCCGAGTGGGGGCGGACGATGTACATCGTGATGCTGACCGCGGCCAAGGAGGACGAGGAAGTCCTGGAGGCCTTCAACGGGGGCGTCGATGACTACCTCACCAAGCCGATCGACATGCTCATGCTGCGGGCCCGGCTGTTTGCCGCGCGTCATTACACCGAAGTGCTCGAGGGCTGGGAACGCGATCGTGCCAAGCTCAAGCAGTTCGCCGCCGAGCTTGCGATCAGCAACCGGCGCCTGACCCACGCTGCAATGACCGACCTGCTGACCAATCTGCCGAACCGGCGCTCGGGCATGAACAGCCTGGCCAGGGCCTGGAGCGCCGCGGACAGGTCAAGCGAGCCCTTGTCCGTGCTGATGCTGGACATCGACCATTTCAAGAGCATCAACGACACCCACGGCCATGCCGTCGGCGACACCACCCTGCGCAAGGTGGCGCAGGTCATTCAGCGCTCGGCGCGCAAGAACGACAGTATCTGCCGGATGGGCGGCGAAGAGTTCCTCATGGTGTGCCAGAACGCCGACATCAAGTCGGCCTTGCTGGCCGCCGAGCGCCTTCGTCGCGTCGTCGAGGCGCTCCGCATCGACAGCGAGAAAGGGTCGATCGGCATCACGGTCAGCATCGGTGTCGCCACCCGCGAGGCGCAGATGGAAGACGCCGACAGCCTCGTCAACGCCGCCGACCGCGCACTCTATACGGCCAAGCGCGCGGGGCGTAACCGCAGCTGCATCTCGATCCAGGGCAAGCAGCGCTGCGGTCCGTGGTAAGCGCAGGCCGCTGCAACCCGACCTCCGGCACTGTAGCCGACACCCGGCACCCAGCACCCGACACCCTAGCGCTTGCCCCCCAGCAGCGACCCGAGCAGGCCACGCACGATCTGGCGCCCGATCGAGCTGCCGATGGTGCGCGTGACCGTCTTCGCCGCAATCTGCACCAGGCCGTCGCGCTGGCCGCCGCGCGGACCGGTCGAGCCGAACAGGATGTCACTGACGCCGCCGCCCGCCCCCGGCTGCTGGCGCGCCGCGGCCTGCTGCTCGGCCGCCGCCACCGAGGCCGCGGCCTGGGCGCGCAGCATCTCGTAGGCCGACTCGCGGTCCACCACCTGCTCGTAGTGGCCGTAGATGACCGAGCCGGCGATCGCCGCACGGCGCTCGGCTTCGCTCAGCGGCCCCAGGCGCGAATCCGGCGCGATCACGAAGCAACGCTCGGTGACCTCGGGCCGGCCCTTGTCGTCGAGGAAGGAGATCAGCGCCTCGCCCACGCCGAGCTCGGTGATCGCCTGCGCGGCGTTGAAGGCGGGGTTGGGCCGCATGGTGTCGGCGGCGGTCTTCACCGCCTTCTGGTCGCGCGGGGTGAAGGCGCGCAGCGCGTGCTGCACCCGGTTGCCGAGCTGGCCGAGCACGGTCTCGGGCACGTCCAGCGGGTTCTGCGTGACGAAGTACACGCCCACGCCCTTCGAGCGGATCAGGCGCACGACCTGCTCGATCTTCTCGATCAGCGCCTTGGGCGCGTCGTTGAACAGCAGGTGGGCCTCGTCGAAGAAGAACACCATCTTCGGCTTGTCCGGGTCGCCCACCTCGGGGAGCTGCTCGAACAGCTCGGACAGCATCCACAGCAGGAAGGTGGAATACAGCTTGGGCGAGTGGTAGAGCTTGTCGGCCGCCAGCACGTTGATCACGCCGCGGCCGTCGGCGCCGGTCTGCATGAGGTCGTTGATGTCGAGCATCGGCTCGCCGAAGAAGACGTCGCCGCCCTGCTCTTCGAGCGCCAGCAGGTTGCGCTGGATAGCGCCGATCGAGGCCGGCGAGATGTTGCCGTACTCGGTGGTGAAGCTCCTCGCGTTCTCGCCCACGTACTGGACCATCGCGCGCAAGTCCTTGAGGTCGAGCAGCAACATGCCGTTGTCGTCGGCGATCTTGAACACCAGCGTGAGCACCCCGGTCTGGGTGTCGTTGAGGTTGAGCAGGCGCGCGATCAGCAGCGGCCCCATGTCCGAGATCGTGGCGCGCACCGGGTGGCCCTGCTCGCCGAACACGTCCCAGAACACCACCGTGTTGGCGCGCGGCGCATACTCGCCGATGCCGATCGCCTCGAGCCGCTGCAGCAGCTTGGGCGAGGCGGTGCCGGCGGCGCCGATGCCGGACAGGTCACCCTTGATGTCGGCGACGAACACCGGCACGCCGATGTTGGCGAAGGATTCGGCGAGCTTCTGCAGCGTCACCGTCTTGCCGGTGCCGGTGGCGCCGGTGATCAGGCCATGCCGGTTCGACAGCCGCGGCAGCAGGACGATGTCCTTGAAGGCGTCCTGGTCGTGCGCTTTCGCGATCAGCATCGGTTCGGCCATGGGGTGCTCCTCGGGTCGGAAATGTCGTGCGCAAAAGTTTAGCAGTGCCAGCGCCCTCCCGCCCGGGCGGTATAATGCCGGCCTCTTCAATCGCTGATGCAGTACAGAGGTCAAACTTATGGCGGGTCATTCGAAGTGGGCCAACATCCAGCACCGCAAGGGTAGGCAGGACGAAAAGCGCGGTGCGGCGTTCTCCAAGCTGGCGAAGGAGATCACCGTCGCCGCCAAGATGGGCGGGGGTGATCCCGGCTTCAACCCGCGCCTGCGCCTGGCGGTGGACAAGGCCAAGGGCGTGAACATGCCCAAGGACAAGATCGAGAACGCGATCAAGAAGGGCACCGGCGAGCTCGAGGGCGTGAGCTACGAAGAGATCCGCTACGAGGGCTACGGCATCGGTGGCTCGGCGGTGATGGTCGACTGCCTCACCGACAACCGGACCCGCACCGTGGCCGACGTGCGCCACGCCTTCTCCAAGTACGGCGGCAACATGGGCACCGACGGCTGCGTCGCCTTCCAGTTCAAGCACTGCGGCCAGCTGCTGTTCGCCCCCGGCACCAACGAGGACGCCCTGATGGAGGCCGCGCTCGAGGCCGGCGCCGAAGACGTGCTGACCAACGACGACGGCTCGATCGAAGTCATCACCGGACCGTGGGAGTTCACCGCGATCAAGGAGGCGCTCGAGCAGGCCGGTTTCAGCGCCGAATTCGGCGAAGTGACGATGAAGCCCGAGAACGCCATCGAGCTCATCGGCGAGGACGCCACCCGCATGCAGAAGCTGCTCGACGCGCTGGAAAGCCTGGACGACGTGCAGGAGGTGTACACCTCGGCGGAGTTCGACGAGTAATCCACCGCCCTTCGCCCCGTTTCACCCGCAGAGCGGCGCCCGGCGCCGCTTTTCCTTTCCAGGCCCGCGCCCGACATGATGCCCGCCCCCCTGCTCCAGCGCTTCACCCCGCTGCTCTTCGTCCTGCTGTGGAGCACCGGCTTCATCGGCGCCAAGTTCGGCCTGCCCTATGCCGAACCGCTCAGCTTCCTGGTCGCGCGCTACGTGCTGGTGATCGGCCTGATGACGCTGATCGCGCTCGCCATGCGCGCGCCCTGGCCGGCCAGCCCGCTCGAGGCGCTGCACATCGGCGTCACCGGCGTGCTGGTGCACGCGCTGTACCTGGGCGGCGTGTTCATGTCCATCCACCGCGGCCTGCCGGCAGGCATCTCGGCGCTGGTCGTGGGCATGCAGCCGCTGCTCACCGCGGCGCTCGCCGGCCTGCTGCTCGGCGAGCGCGTGTCGGCGCGCCAGTGGATCGGGCTCGCGCTCGGTTTTGGCGGCGTGGCGCTGGTGGTCGGCAGCAAGGCCGGGGTCGATGGCGCCGGCGGCGAGGCCCTGGTGCACATGCTGATCCCGGCGCTCGCGGCCCTGCTCGGCATCACCGCCGGCACCCTGTACCAGAAGCGCTTCTGCCCGCGCTTCGACCTGCGCACCGGCTCGGTACTGCAGTTCCTGCCCAGCCTGGCGCTGACGGCGCTGGTCGCAAGCCAGACCGAGACCCTGCACATCACGTGGAGCGGCGAGTTCATCTTTGCCCTGCTATGGCTGGTGGTGGTGCTGTCGGTGGGCGCGATCAGCCTGCTCAACCTGCTGATCCGCAGCGGCAGCGCGGTCAACGTCGCCAGCCTGTTCTATCTCACGCCGCCGACCACGGCGCTGATCGCGTGGGCGATGTTCGGCGAGCAGTTGTCGCTGGTGGCCATTGCCGGCATGGCGGTCGCCGTGTCGGGTGTGTGGCTGGCGCGCAAGGGCTAGAATCAGGGCTCCCCATCCCCTTGCGCGGAGCATGCCATGCTGATGACCACCACCTCGAACCTCGACGGCCAGCCGATCCGCCAGTACCTCGGCGTGGTCAATGGCGAAGCCATCATCGGCGCCAACCTGTTCAAGGACATGTTCGCCTCGATCCGCAACGTCGTCGGCGGCCGCGCGGGCAGCTACGAGCGCACCCTGGCCGACGCCCGTCGCATCGCCATGGAAGAAATGGGAGAGGCCGCGCAGAAGCTCGGCGCCAACGCGATCGTCGGCATCGATGTCGACTACGAGGTTCTCGGCGCCGACAACGGCATGCTGATGGTGTGCGTGAGCGGCACCGCGGTGAAGATTTGACCGCTGCCGCCAGCCACAGCGTCGCCACCCGCATCCTCGGCCTCGACCCCGGGCTGCGCATCACCGGCTTCGGCCTGGTGGACCAGCTCGGCAGCCAGTTGCGCTACGTCGCCAGCGGCTGCATCAAGACCCGCGACGGCGAACTACCGGGGCGGCTGAAGACCCTGCTCGACGGCGTGCGCGAGGTGATCGACACCTACCGGCCCGACGTGGTCGTGGTCGAGAAGGTCTTCGTCAACGTCAACCCGCAATCCACCCTGCTCCTCGGCCAGGCCCGCGGCGCGGTGATCTGCGGCGCCGTGTCACGTGACCTGCCGGTGGCCGAATACACTGCCCTGCAAGTCAAGCAATCGGTGGTCGGCTACGGCAAGGCGCACAAGGAACAGGTCCAGCACATGGTCCAGCGCCTGCTGCTGCTCGATGCCAGCCCCAGCGCGGACGCCGCCGACGCCCTCGCCTGCGCCATCTGCCACGCCCATGGCGCGCAGGGCCTGGGCGGACTGGCCGGCGTCGGCAGCCGCCGCCGCGCCGGCCGCATCCTGGCCTGATCGCGCGACCAGGGCGAATGCGAAAAAGCGGTGACAAGGGTGTTGCGCTGCACTACGGAGCCCGGTATCATTCGCGGCTTCTGATCGGGCGCCAATCCGGTCTGCCGCAAGGCAACGGGGGTATAGCTCAGTTGGTAGAGCAGTTGACTCTTAATCAATTGGTCCTAGGTTCGAGTCCTAGTGCCCCCACCACGAATTCAAGCACTCAGGCCAGTTCTCGCGAACTGGCCTTTTTGCTTTTGGGCTATTCCCTTATTGGGGCTTATTTGCGCTCCATCGTGCGCACCATCGGGAAAGTTGCCTCCAGGCCGACGCGGCTGCGGGCGGCAATGAGTTCGCGCGCAAGCTCGAACTCCGGCGCTTGCGCCTCGTACTCGGCGCGGGCCTCGGGGTTCGCCAGGATGAGGGCCTTCAGGGCGGCAAGCTCAGTCATCGGTCAGGCGCTCAGGGCTTCGATGACTGCGGTGGAGTTGCGCTCGATGACGTTGAGCAGTACGAGCGCGGGGCCGTGCGGGGTGCGGTCGCCTCGCTCCCAGTGGCGAAGGGTCGCCGTCGAGAACCCGAAGCGCGCGGCGAACTGCTCTTGCGTCATGCCTACCTTGGCGCGCAGAGCCTTCACGTCCACCGGGCGCGGGCGATGAATGCAGGTGCCCGGTGGGGAATGCCCTTCGGCGTGCTCGATGGCCGCTTGCAGGCCACGCCTGATGCTCTCGAATGCGGTTTTCATGCCGGTCAGGCTGCGTGCTCTTGCTTTGGCTCGAAGCGAATCACCAACCTCTGCCCGCAGGCGTCCGCATACTTGCGCAAGGTCGCCAGGGATGGAGCATGTTTGCGGCTGCCGATGCTGCCTTCGATGCGGGCCACGACAGGCTGCGACACACCCATGCGCTCGGCCAACTCCGTCTGCGTCAGACCGGCACGCTGGCGGGCGCGCAGCAGCTCGGCCAGGGCGGCAAACTCATCGGCCATGCCGTCGTAGGCTTCACGGAATGCCGGGTCGCGCTTGCTGGCCTCCTCTGCGAAGGCGCGGGGGTTGAAGGCGACAGGGTTGTATTTCTCGCTCATGGGCGGACCTCCTTCATGCGGTGGCGTGCGGTGTCCAATGCACGCTGCGGGGTTTGCTCGGTCTTCTTGATGAAGCCATGCAGGATGACGATGCGCTTGCCGACGACAGTGCAGAACAAGGCGCGTCCGATGCCTTCCTGCCCCTTCGCGCGAATCTCGAACAGCCCATCACCCATTGCGCGGGTGTAGGGCATGCCAAGGTTCGGGCCGTGTTCGGTGATGCGTTCCGCAATCCGGGTGAAGCTGGCGAGAATGCCGCCGGGCCACTCCATCACCTCAGCTTCAACGGCTTCGTTGAAGAACTCGATACGGTAGCTCATGGAGTAAATATAGCTTGCGTGTTATAAGCAATCAATGGGGACAGCCAGTCATGCCACCGCGCGCTGCCCCAGCCGCACCACGTTCGAGGGCGCGCGCTCGGCCTGGCGGATGGCTTCTAGCCTCGCCTCCCAGGCCACCAGCGCGGCCCGCTTCTCGTCGGTGTATGCGTGCCGGTCGTAGTGCGCGGCCTGCACGCCGCTGATGCCGTGGGATAGCAGTTGTGCGCGGGTGTCCTTGCTGATGCCCAGGCCGGCTCGCGAGCGCGAGGCCAGGCGCCCGAGGCGTGGTTGGTCGATGGCGGCTTCGTCGGTCACCAGCAGGTCGAACAAGCCAGCGCACACACCACGGTGTATGGGCCAGTGCCGGCGTCCAAGGACAAGGCGGTCGATCCGCACCAGCCCAAGCCGAAGGACAGTCTGGCCGTGGCGGCGTGGCGCGCGCGCGTGGGGACCGATGAGGCCAAGGCGATCTACAAGAACCGCGCCGCAACCGCCGAATGCGTCAATGCCCACAGCCGCAATCGGGGGCTACAGCAGTTCCGCGTACGCGGACTGGTCAAGGTCAAGTGCGTGGTCTTGTTCTTTGCCTTGGCCCACAACCTGATGCGGATGGCCAGCCTGGCACCAGAGATGCTCGCCCTCGGGAAAGTTGCCCCCAGGCCGGCGCGAGTGCGGGCGGCAATGAATTCGCGCGCAAGCTCGAACTCCGGCGCGTGCGCCTCGTAGTCGGCGCGGGCCTCGGGGTTCGCCAGGATGCGGGCCTTCAGGGCGGCAAGCTCAGTCATCGGTCAGGTGCTTTTCATCTCGGGCGCACGCTCCACCGCAGGCATGCCGGCAGCGCGGGCCTTCCACAAGTCATAGGCGGCTTGCTGCGCAATCCAGGCGTCTGCGCTGCCTCCGTTCTCCACGCCGAGCCAGCCTTCGAGGCGCAAGGCCATTTCCGGCGAGATTGCAGCATGGCCGTTCAGCACGCGAGACAGCGCAGCGCGGGTCACGCCAAGTTGCGCGGCGGCGTCGGTCACGGTCAGGCCCAGAGCAGGAAGAACATCCTCCCGGAGCGTTTCGCCGGGGTGCGGCGGGTTGAACATCGTTGTCATGGTGCTGCCCTCAGTGATAGTCCTGGTAATCGACCAGAACCGCGTCTCCGCCGTCAAAGCGGAACGTCAGACGCCAGTTGCCATTCACGAAAACCGAGTAATGGCCTGCCAGACTTCCGACAAGCGGATGCAGACGCCATCCCGGCACGTTCATGTCCTCGGGCACCTTGGCGGCGTGAAGTCGTGCCAGCAATCGGGCCAGCTTTGGCGCGTGATGCGGCTGGATGCCTGCCTTGCTGCCAGTCTCAAAAAAGGCTTGAAGCCCTTTGTGCTCGAAGCTCTTAATCATGGCTTAGTGTATAGCGTAACGTTTCACAACTCAATACAGCCCAGTGAAGCGACCACGCGCAGCGCGGGGGCGGCGCACTCGGTCAGGCTGCTCGCAAGTGCCGCACGTTCGAGGGCGTACGGTCGGCAGAGCCCACGCCCTCTAGCCGCGCCCGCGCGACGCCCGCAACAGCTCGTACAGCCGCCCCGGACCGAGCAGGATGGCCTTGATCTCGGCGCGGATGCGCTCGGATTCCAGCGCCTGCCGGCTCATCGAGGTGAAGGCCGACAGCGCGTCCATCACCGCGTCGAGGATGCGCGCATCCAGGTCCGGCGAGCTGCCGAACTGCTCCTTGGTGTTGTTGACCGCCTGCTCGATCAGCGTCTCGCACTCGAGCAGCTTGCCCTTGATCGCCTTGTCCACGTAGAGCAGCTTGTCGCCCTCGGTGAGCTCGCCGATGAAGAGCTGGTTCACCCGCGCGATGATCTCGTCGAGCGCCGCCTTCTCCTTGTCGCGCACCGCGCCGCCGCCCGGGCCGCTGGGCTTGAGCCTGTATTCGCCCTGCGCCGCGTCCAGCGCCAGGCGGCGGGTGCCGAGGTTCTTCAGCGTGTAGTGGGTCAGCGCGAGCGAGGACAGGTCCACCGTCTCGCTCTCGCGGCCAAAGTCGAGCAGCCGGTGCAGCAGGCGGAAGAAGATCGCGCGCTTCTCGATGTCGGTGTTGCCGTAGTTGAAGATCTGCGACAGGAAGCCGTACAGGCGCACGTAGGTGGCAATGTCGCGCTTGAACAGGATCAGCGCATCGAGCTCGAGCTTCGCGGCGCGCGCGTCGGCGCTGCCTTCTTCAGCATCGCGCCGGCGGCGCTGGGCGGCGGCGTAGCGCTTGAGCAGACGATCCGCCACCGGCACCAGGGCGCGGTCGAGCGCGGACTGGTCCCTGCCGCGCAGCGCCACCTCGACCACGCGATCGACCTCGAACGTGTCGTAGAAGCCCAGCCCGTCGAGCTTGGCGCGCAGGGTGTAGATCTGCTCGGGGTCGCTGACGCCGGCGAGCTCGGCGGTGGTGTGATAGACGCGGAAGGCAGCGAGGATCTCGTCCGGGTCATTGACGAAGTCGACCACGTAGGTGGTGTCCTTGCCCGGATGCGCGCGATTCAGGCGCGACAGCGTCTGCACCGCCTGGATGCCGGCTAGGCGCTTGTCGACGTACATGCCGCACAACAGGGGCTCGTCGAAGCCGGTCTGGAACTTGTTGGCCACCAGCAGGATGGCATAGTCGCCGCCCTTGAAGGCCTCGCGGATGCCGCGGCCGCGCAGGCGCGGGTTCATCAGCGCGCTGGTCTCGGCGAGCGGCTCGGGGGCGGACTCGGGGTCCTCGACCTCGCCCGAGAAGGCCACCAGGGTCTCGATGCGGTAGCCGTGCTCATCGATGTACTTGCGCATCGCCAGCTGCCAGCGCACCGCCTCCTTGCGACTGGCGGTCACCACCATGGCCTTGGCCTGGCCGCCGAGCAGCGGTGCCACATGCTGGCGGAAGTGCTCGACCACGAGGCGCACGCGCTGGGCGATGTTGTACTCGTGCAGCCGCACCCAGCCCATGATGCCCTTCATGGCGGTGTCGCGATCGACCTCGGAGAGGGTCGCACCCCCTTGAGCCGCCCCGCCCTCGTGCGCCAGGTTGAAAGCCACCTTGTAGCTGGTGTAGTGCTGCAGCACGTCGAGGATGAAACCCTCCTCGATCGCCTGCCGCATCGAATACACGTGAAAGGGCGCGGGCAGGTTGTCATCCGCAGGCGGGCGCGACGGGTCAGGCCGCGTGCCGAAGAGCTGCAGCGTCTTGTCCTTGGGCGTGGCGGTGAAGGCGACGAAGGTGATGCCCAATTCCTTGCCCGCCGCCTTGGCCTGCATCTGCGCGGCGAGCAGGTCCTCGGTGTCGAACTCGCCG
This sequence comes from Thauera sp. WH-1, assembly GCF_047806685.1. Taxonomy (NCBI): domain Bacteria; kingdom Pseudomonadati; phylum Pseudomonadota; class Betaproteobacteria; order Rhodocyclales; family Zoogloeaceae; genus Thauera; species Thauera sp. WH-1. Next base: position 265,370 of record NZ_JBLQGP010000002.1, on the reverse strand, counting down.
CCGTCCTCCAGCTCGGCCAGCTCCGCCGGCGACAGCACCGCCTTCAGTTTGGCCGCGGTCTCGTTGGTCTGCGAGGAATGCGCCTCGTCGGCGATCACCGCGAAGCGCTTGCCCTCGGTCGCCGCCAGCTCGCGCACCTTGTCGAGCGCGCGGGGAAAGGTCTGCAGCGTGCACACCACGATCTTCTTGCCGGCGGCGAGCGCCTCGGCCAGCTCCTGGCTCTTGCTCGCGCCCTCGCCCTTCACCACCGCGACCACGCCCTGGGTGCGCTCGAAGCCCATGATGGCTTCCTGCAGCTGGTCGTCGAGCACGGTGCGGTCCGACACCACCACCACGGTGTCGAAGACCTTGCCGTTGGCCTCGTCGTGCAGGTCGGCGAGGAAGTGCGCGGTCCACGCGATCGAGTTGGTCTTGCCCGAACCGGCCGAGTGCTGGATCAGGTACTTGTCGCCCGGCCCGTCGCGGCGCACCGCGGCGACGAGGGCGCGGGTGGCGTCGAGCTGGTGATAGCGCGGGAAGATCGTGTCGATGAGCTGCCGCGCGTCGTTCTTCCTCGGCACGATGTAGCGGCCGAGGATCTCCAGCCACGAATCGCGCGCCCACACCGCTTTCCACAGGTAGTCGGTGGCGTAGCCCTGCGGGTTGGGCGGATTGCCGGCGGCGCCGGCGTCGCCCTGGTCGAAGGGCAGGAACACGGTGGCAAAGCCATCCAGCTTCGTCGTCATGCGCACCGCCGAGTTGCTCAGCGCAAAATGCACCAGCGCGCCCTGCGGAAAGGCCAGCAGCGGCTCCACCGCATTGCTGCCCGCCACGCGCGGCGGGCGGTCCTTGCGGTACTGCAGCACGGCGTCTTCCACCGCCTGGGTGTAGTCGGTCTTGATCTCGACGGTCGCCACCGGGATGCCATTGAGGAACAACCCGAGGTCGATGCAGTTTTCGTGGTGCAGCGAATAGCGCAGCTGGCGCACCACGCGCAGGCGGTTGGCGGCGTACTTCGCCTGCAGCTCGGCGTTCATCGCCAGCGCCGGGCGGAACTGCGCCACCTGGATCGGCCGCCGCAGCCCCAGCAGCTCGAAGCCGTGGCGCAGCACATGCAGCGTGCCGTGGTCAGCCAGCGTGCGCCGCAGGCGCTCGCACACCAGCTTGCGCGCGTTGGCGCCGTGGGTCTGCTCGATGCTCGCCCAGAGCTCGCGTTGCGTGTCCTGGATCCAGCCCACCACGTCGTCGGGGAACAGCGCCAGCGCGCGGTCGTAGCGCGCGGCATCGGCGGCGTCGTGCAGCCAGCCGGCGGCGGCAAGGTCGTCGCAGATCTCGTCTTCGAGGGCGACTTCGGTATGCAGGGCGGTCATCGGGGGTCGGTGCGGCGCCGCGCAATCTCGGACAGCCAAGGCTGCAAGCCGCCAAGCCAGGCCAGTCCCATCGCAGCATCGTGCTCAGTCGGGGCCTGCATCCTAGCATCATGGGCGCGCACTGCCCTTGCTTGCGCGTCTCGACGCCGGTCCGGGCCGCGCGGCCGCACTATCGCGCAGACCGACGCCGACCGCGATTGATCAGGCGCTGGCACCGTCGGCCGCCCGACCATCGCGCCAGCGCCACCACCGCCTCAGCCGCAGTTGCCCCCCGAGCAGCAGTCGCCGCTACGAATCGGGCGCAGCGTCGGCTGCTCGAGCCCCGCCCAGCGCGCCAGTTCGCTGCGCGTGGGATGGCGGCCGGAAAGCGCCATCTCGCCGTCCACCAGGATCAGCGGCAGCGCCGCCTGGCCCGAACGCTCGACAAGGTCCTTCGCGACCGCATGCTGCGCGAGCGCGCCGGGCTGCTCGGCAAGGCTGATGCACTCGATGCGCGCGCCCTGCTTGTTCGCCCACTCGACGTCGGCGGCGAAGGCGCCCCGTGCCGCAGCCTCACCCACAGCGGCACTGCCGCCCGAAGACAGATCGAACACCTGGATGGATTTCATGCAAATTCTCCGTTGACCGCCACGCTGGCGGCGTCTGTTAAGCCGCGCGAAGCCTACGATCAACAGGCCGGTGGTCGCCTTGATCGGGATCAGCTCCGGACCAAGGCCGCGAGTCCGTCGCGGGCGAGCGCACGCCGGGCAGAAGTCCCCGATCACGCCGGCAATCACCGTCGCCTCGCCCGGTCACCCCCTCAGTGCCGCGACATCAGCGCGAACACGCCCCAGCCCAGGTACTCGCGTGTGTAGGCGGCATGGCGCACGGGCTCCGAGCGCAGTTTGGCGCGAACCTCCTCGGCGAGCGCGTCGCCCGGATTGGCGTCCGCCCATCGGCGTAGGGTGAGCCATTTGGCCGCCTCGTATCTGTCCCAGCTGTCCTGGTCCGCCAGCACCATCTCGACGACGTCGTAGCCAAGCTCGCCGAAGGACGCAAGAAGCGCTGGCAGCATGAGAAAGTCGGAGATCGAGCCCGCAAGACACTGCCTCGCCGCCTCATCCGTCGGCGGCAACTGCCGCCAGTAAGGCTCGCCAATCAGAATGATCCCGCCGGGGCGCAGGCTTCGTGCCAGCAGTTCGATCGTGCCAGCCACCCCCGCGCCAATCCATGTCGCACCGAGGCAGGCGGCCACATCCACCCTCTCGTCGGACACAAAGCCCGCCGCATCGCCATGGATGAACGTGACTTGACCGCCAACGCCCAGTTCGCCCGCACGGTGTTTCGCCTGCTCGGATCCAGCCATGCGCATGACTGTCGAACAAATCGCTGCCGAAGCCCTCGCACTGCCCAGTGAGGCGCATGCCCTGCTGACCGACCGGCTTGTTGAAAGCCTCGATCCCGCTGAATACGGTTATATCCGCGACCTTTGGTTGCAGGAAGCAAATCGGCGCGCAGATGACGTTCGTAGCGGTGCGGTCAAGACGGTTTCCGCCGAGTCAGCGCTCAAGGAAGTCCGGCAGTTCATGGCCGTAACGCTCCCCCCGCAAGCCAACCTCACCCCCCGCGCTTCACCTCGCTCAGCGTCTCCCCGCCCGCCGTCTTCCAGTCCAGCCAGCCGTTCGACGCCGCCGCGCACACCACCGCCGACGCGCCGCTGGGCGAGGCGAACAGCACGTCCTCGGTGAACACGGTGACATCGCCCTCGACCACGATCCTGCCCTGCTCGATCAGCGCGTTGCGGCGCTTGGCGAACGAGTGATGCGCGAAGGCCTTGGCGATCTGTGCGCGCCCCTTCGAGCCCTTGAGCACGACGAAGCCCTCGGCGGTGTATTCGCCGCGCGCATCGGCACCAGCGCGCGGCCAGAAGTCCTTGTCCTTGTTGTGGCTGGCGAGGCGCTTACGCAGGTCGCCGGTCTGGCCGATGTAGACCTTGGGCTCGGCGCCGTCGTCGCTGTGGCCGAAGAGGACATACACCGCCACCTGCTCGCTCTCGGGCATGGCGAGGAAGACGTCGAGCTGCGGGCGCGGCACCTCGATGAGTTGCACGATGCGGGTGGTGATCTCGGCGATGCGGATGCCGCGCGGGTCGCCGAGCGGCAGGAAGATCTGGATGGTCTGCGGGCGCGCGGCGGGAGTCATACGGGCTCCGGGGCGGGTTCGGCAGAGGCGGCGGCGAGGTGGCGGACGTCGATCTTGCCGGTGACCGCGGCGGAGATCAGGGCGGTGCGGCGTTCCTGGAGAAGGGCAATAGCGCGCTCCGCTTCAGAGGTAAGGCCATCCAGATTCGCAATCTCCAAGTCGAGAAACAGAACGACAGCAACCTGTTCATCGATGCGTGGCACGGGCAGTCGAATTTTCGCAATGAGACCGGCGCTGAGATTCATCTGGCTGGTCTCATTCCCACCATCTCGGACGTGCTCGTATGCAGCCATGAAGAAGTAGCGGCCAAACTCGGGAAGGAGTCGATCGCCGAACAAAATGGCTGCACATGCTTGGTTGTAGGTAGCCTCTATTTCCAACCGGGCGACACGCCCGCGGGTAGCGCCTTGACCATACATAGCCATGAGCAACATTCCAGGCTTTGCAACCCTCACCGCCGTATTTGCGACACCCTCCTCCGTGATGAATTCTTCCGCTTCGCGTATGGGTGCCCAGTTGATCTCGCCCGTCTTCAGCCAAGGAATCGAGCCGTTCCAGTATCTCGGCTCTGCACGGTCGGGGGTCGCACCTGTCTCGATCGTAGCGAGGTAACCAAGGGCGCTAACGCCCCAATGCGCCGGCACCTCACCCAGCCACGCCACCCCGGAATCCTTCATCGGCACACCCGGATCCAGCCCCTTGGTGACCGCGTGCGAGATCAGCGCCTGGCGCTTTTCCTTCAGCAGTGCGATCAGGTTCTGCTGCTCGGCGACAAGGGCGTCGATCTTGGCGGTTTCGCGGTCGAGGAAGGCAGAGATTGCGCACTGCTCCCTCAGCGGAGGAAAGGCCAGCCGAAAATCCCGGACGAAATCGTCGGGGACGCGTTTCTGGCCGCCTGCTCCATACATGGATGCCTCTCCGAGCTTGCGGAACGGCTGCGACACGAAAACCCAGTGCAAATACTCGCTGGTCGTCTCATCGGGCTTCGGCCGAGCAACGATGAGCTCCGTGGTGCCAAAACCGGCGCCGCCGACGAGCCCGCACATGACAGCCCCCTTGCCGTTCTCGAAACAGGGCGTGATCTTCGCGATCGTTACGTCGCCGTCACGGAAGTAGGTGTAGCCGGACGAGACCTCCAGAATCGGGCGAGTACGCTGCAGATCGAGCCGCCCATCCTCACCAATCGCCTCCATCGGGAGGAATGAAAGCTCGGTTTCAGGCGGGAGCGCTGCAACCTCGGACTTCGACGGATTCAGCGTCGCCACTTGGCGGACACGCAGGAGCTCCCAATGCCCCGGCACCTCCCCCAGCCACTCGACGCCCGAGTCCTTGTACGCCGGATAGCGCCGAAAGCTCATTCTTCCTCTCCCGCGTCGCGCATGTTCTGCAGGTAGAACTCGTGCAGCTTGGCCTGCAGCAGCTTCTTGTCGGGCAACTGGGTCTGGTACTCGGCGATCAGCGCCGGCGACAGGCTGCGGCTCAGGGCGTATTCGACCACCTCGTCGTCCTTGCTGGCGCACAGCAGCACGCCGATGGCGGGGTTCTCGTGCGGCTTCTTCACATCGCGGTCGAGCGCTTCGAGGTAGAAGCCGAGCTTGCCGAGGTATTCGGGCTCGAAGCGGCCGACCTTCAGCTCGATTGCCACCAGGCAGTTGAGGCCGCGATGGAAGAACAACAGGTCGAGCGCGAAGTCGCGCTTGCCGACCTGGAGCGGGAACTCGGAACCGACGAAACAGAAGTCGCGGCCGAGTTCGATCAGGAAGTCCTTGAGCCGGCCGAGCAGTCCACGATGCAGGTCGAGCTCGCTGTGCGGCTCGGACAGGCCGAGGAATTCGACCACGTAGGCGTCGCGGAAGACGTCCAGCGCCTGGGGGTGAATTTGTCTCACCGGTGGTGAGACTTTTGCGGGATTGAGCACGGCGCGCTCAAAGAGCGCTGCCTTGAACTGGCGCTCCAGTTCACGCTTGCTCCACTTCTCCTGGATCGCCAGGCGCAGGTAGAAGACGCGCTCGTCCGGGTGCTTGCTCTGGCTCAGGATGATGAGGTTGTGGGTCCAGGGCAATTGTCTCAGCAGTGCCGAGACTATCTCGTCATCGCGGTAGGCCTCGTAGAACTGCCGCATCCTGAACAGGTTCGGGCGCGTGAATCCCCGCAACCCGGGCTGCGTGTGCGCGATGTGCTCCGCCAGTTGCGCGACCACGCCGTCACCCCATTCCGCGGCGGCAATCTTGCGGCTGATGATGGCGCCGACCTGCCAGTACAGGTCGATCAGCGCGGCATTGACCGTTTGCACCGCGCGCTGACGGGCGGTGACGATGAGATCGACGATCTCGGCAAAACCGCTATCAGGCATGGTGCTCATCCCGCCAACCCCTCGATCATCTGCTTGATCCGGTCCATCGAGCGCTTCAGATCCGCGTCGATCTCCGCCAGCGGCCGCGGCGGCTCGAAGACGTAGAAGTGGCGGTTGAAGGGGATCTCGTAGCCGACCCTGGTCTTGTCGTGGTCGATCCAGGCGTCGGGGGCGTGGGGCAGCACCTCGCGCTCGAACCAGGCCTGCACGTCCTCGGACAGCGGCACGTTCTCGGTGTCGCGCCGCGCGCTGTCGGGCTGGGGCTTGCCCTTCTGCTTGCCGCGCTCGCCGAGCACGATGTGGCCGGCGGCGTCGCGCTGCGGGCGTTCGATGGTGATCGTGCGGTAGCCGAAGTCCTCGTTGCGGAAGACGCGGGCGATGGGCACGCGCTTGAGCTTGCCGCCCTCGGGCGCGGTCGGCAGCTTCACGCCCGGGAACAGCGTGACGCGCTCGAGCTCCTTACCCTGGGCATCGCTCACCACCGCCTGCTCCACCTCCAGAAAGTCGCCGAAGATGCGGGTGATGTCGGCGATGTGGGTGTCCGACAGCTCCTTGCGCTTGGAGCCGAGGCTCTTCCTCATCTTCTGCCAGAAGCTGGAGGCGTCGATCAGTTGCACCCAGCCGCGGCGGTCCTCGACCTTGCGGTTGGTCAGGATCCACACATAGGTGCTGATGCCGGTGTTGTAGAACATGTCGGTGGGCAGACCGACGATGGCTTCGACCAGGTCGTTCTCGAGCAGGTAGCGGCGGATCTCGGACTCGCCCGAACCGGCGCCGCCGGTAAACAGCGGCGAGCCGTTGAGCACGATGCCGATGCGGCTGCCGCCCTGCTCGGCCGGGCGCATCTTGGAAATCAGGTGCAGCAGGAACAGCAGCGAGCCGTCCGACACGCGCGGCAGGCCCGGCCCGAAGCGGCCGGCGAAGCCTTTGTCCTCGGCCTCGCGGCGCACTTCCTTTTCGACCTTCTTCCACTCCACGCCGAAGGGCGGGTTGCTGAGCATGTAGTCGAACAGCTTGCCGAGCAGGCCGTCCTCGGACAGCGTGTTGCCGAGCACGATGTTGCGCACGTCCTGGCCCTTGATCAGCATGTCGGCCTTGCAGATGGCGTAGGACTCGGGGTTGAGCTCCTGGCCGAACATGGTGAGGCGCGCGCCAGGGTTGATGTCGAAGAGGTGCTCGCCCGCCACCGACAGCATGCCGCCGGTGCCGGCGGTGGGGTCGTAGATGGTGCGCACGATGCCGGGCTTGGAGAGGGCCTCGTCGTCCTCGATGAAGAGCAGGCTCACCATCAGGCGGATGACCTCGCGCGGGGTGAAGTGCTCGCCGGCGGTCTCGTTGGAGATCTCGGCGAACTTGCGGATCAGCTCCTCGAACACCAGGCCCATGTGCACGTTGTCGACGCGCCTGGGGTGGAGCTCGATGTGGGCGAACTTCTCGACCACCAGGTAAAGCAGCCCGGCCTTGTGCAGGCGCTCGACGGTGTTGGCGAAGTCGAAGCGCTCGAAGATGTCGCGCACGTCGGGCGCGAAGCCCTGGATGTAGGCGTGCAGGTTGGCGCGCAGGTGGTCCTGGTCGCCGGCGAGCGTGGGCAGGTCGAGCGCGCTGACGTTGTAGAAGGGCACGCCGGACTTCCTGAGCACGAAGGGCTCGAAGGGCAGCCCGGCCTGCGCCTTGTCGCGGTACTCGGCGAGCACCGCCGCCTTGGTCGGCGCCAGCACGCAGTCGAGCCGGCGCAGCACAGTGAAGGGCAGGATGACGCGGCCGTATTCGGACTGCTTGAAGTCGCCGCGCAACAGGTCGGCGACCGACCAGATGAGGGCGGAGAGGGCTTGCTGGTTCATGGGCTCGGGTCGTTGGAAGGCGCAGGCGGGCGATTATCGCCCATGGGAGGACCAAGCGACGCCGCCCGGCGGTGGCCGCCGCACGCGCAAGCCGGCGCTTGCCTTTTGCCGCCGCTCTTCATAACTTGGCAACAGGCTTCACCCCGCACGCCGGCCACGGCACCCCAAGGAGAACTCCGATGACGACCCGACACCTGCTGGCTGGCGCGCTGCTCGCCGCGCTGTCGGGCGCGGCTGCGGCCGCGCCCCCGTTCGAGGCCGAGCTGGTGGGCGCCTTCTTCGAGACCGAGCAGGTCGATGTGGCGGTCAGCGGCTCGGTGGTGGTGGGCGTGACCAGCACCGCGGTGCAGGGCGGCAGCTCGGTCGACAGCCTGCTGGTACTGCACGCGGCCGGCGAGCCGCAGGTGTGCCTGACGATGCTGTCGCGCGACGGCGTCTATTACTCGCGCAACACCTTCAGGCTGCCCGCGGCCGGTGCCGGCCAGGCGGTGCGCCTGCCCTACCGCTCGAACCTGCGCGACCGCCTCGGCAACTATGCCGCCACCGACCTCGCCATGCGCGCCAGCGCCGGCAGTTGCGAGCACGGCGGCAACCTCTACTACGTGCTCGGTGCGGCGGGCAGCCAGGCACCCGCGGCGATCCGCGTGTTCGTCAACTCCTTCGGCGCCACCGACGTCTTCTACCGCAGCCAGGCGCAAGGCCAGGAAGGCGCCTGCACCGCCATCGCCGAAGGCCGGCGCACCAGCTTCGACCACTGGTGCGACATCCCCTGGCCGGCAGGCGGCGTCGAGCGGGTCGAGGTCGGCATCGAGCGCGAGCGCTATGGCCGCGAGATGCCGGCGGTGACGCTGACGCTCGTGCTGCTGCCGCAGGACTGATGGCCGCGCCACCGCTGGCGGAGGACGATCCGCCCCGCCACCCGCCGCCTGCCGCGCTGAGGCGCTGCGGCGCCTGCCTGGGCTTTGCCTGGAAGCTCGCGCTGGGTGCCGGCGTGCTCGCCATCTGGCTGCTCGTGGGCGTCGTCGTCGTGCTGCTCGCGCTCAACCTGCATGCGCCGCCGAGCTGGTACTTCAGCATCAGCGCGCAGACCGAGGCGACCGACCTCGAGCTCGCTGCCGGGCGCGAGACGCAGTGGCGCATCGAAGGCGCCATCGTGTGCGCCACCACCGCACTGCCCGCCCCCCTCGAGTTGCTGCCGCGGACGGCCTCCTCGCCCTGCGGCGGCCGGCGCTGGCAGGCCCACGCCTTGCCAGGTGGCGAGGACGCCGAGCATGTGCTGGTGCTGGGGGGTGCCAGCGCCGCGGCGGGCGGCGCCGCCACGCCCGGCACCGAGCCTGCCGCGCTCCAGGTCGGGCTGGAGGCGCGCAGCGACGGCGGCCTGCAGATGTCGATCCGCGGCCCCGGCCCGCTGCGCCTGGCCACGTCCGGGCAGGAGATCGCCCTGCCGCCCGGCCTCAACCTGATCTGGGCGGGCGAGGCGCGGCCGCGCGACCTCGTCTTCCCCTTCACCGGCGAGCGCGTGCGGGTCGGCCGCGACGTGACCTGGTCCGACGCGAGCATGCTGCGCGAGGGCACGCTGGCGGTGTTCACCGCCTCGGACGAGTCGCTCGCCAAGCGTTCGCAGGTCGAGGAGGTGGCGCTGATGCCCGGCGACCAGGTCCGCCTCGAGCGCCACGACAGTGGAGGCGTGTTTCACCCCAAGGGCTTCGTGCGCTTCGACCGCGCAGGCGGCGACGCGCCGGCCAGCCTCGCCATGGTCGCCTTCGGCCGCGCCGAGAGCATCCGCATCGAGCGCTTCGGTGACAGCGGCTACGAGTTCAAGCCGGGCTGGTGGGTCGGCATCCTGCACGACCGCCGGCTGATGATGGCCTCGGCCATCCTGGTGGCGCTGATCACCGTGCTCGGCGGCCTCGCCGGCTGCCGCGAGCTTGCGCCCACGCCCGCCGAGGCCTGGCGCGCGCTGCGCCGCGCATGGCGCCCGCCCCCACCCCCCTCGCAGGACGACCAACGATGACGAACTCCCGCCTTCGCGCACGCCTGTGGGCGAGCGCCCTGACCGCCCTGCTGCCCTGCGCCGCCCCGGTCGCCGCGCAGCAGGCGGTGGTGACGACCCAGGACGCCAGCGCGCTCGAGATCGGCCAGGCCTTTCTCGCCCACCATGGCGGCCAGTGCTACGCCATCCTGCCCACCCATGTGGTGAGCGAGGCCGGGCGCCCGGCGCTGCGGCGCGAGGGCCCGCAAGGCTTGCTCGGAGAAACTGTGGACCACGCCGACCTCGGCGACGATCTCAGCCTCGCCCGCGTGGACGGCGCCATCAGCACCGACTGCGGGACGAGCGCACTGAGCATCCGGCGCGCCGTCGAGCGCCTGCTGCAGCAGGGCCGGCTGGGCACGCTGCGCGCGATCAACGGCGACGGCACGGTGGCCCAGCTCGGCGTCACCATCGTCGATGACGACGGCCGCGGCCTGCTGCGCGTGCAGCCCACCCACCAGGGCAACCCGATCCGCAAGGGCCTGAGCGGCAGCCTGCTGCTGATCGACGGCGTCAGCGTCGGCATGCTGCTGTCGGTCAACGCGCGCTCGGGCATCGGCACGGTGGCGCGCATCGACATGCTGATGGCGAAGGTGGACGCCCACCTGATGAACGCTGCGGCGCCTGCGGCTGCGCCCGCCGCGCAGGCCGCAGCGGCGCCGGCGAGCGCCCCCGCCGCCGCAGCGGCCGGCGGTCCGCGCGTGCTCGCCTGGAACGCGCTGCCGATCGACGAGGCGCATCGCGCCGCCAACCTCACCGCCGGCGCCGAGGCGCCGCCCTGGGCCAGCATCCCCGAACGCTGGCCGGTCACCATCGACCTGCAGGCCGGCGAGGGCCTGGTCACGATCCATGGCGTGGTGCTCGACGGCCGCGCCGTCGCCGACGCCGGCCGGTTACCGGCCCACGTCGAGCTGTTCATCAACCCGAGCGGCGATGCGCGCAGCTGGCGCGCGATCACCTCGGTGGCGCTGGATTATCGCGATGGCGTCGCGCAGATCGCGCTCGCGCCGCTGCGCACCCGCCTGCTGCGGCTCAGCTTCAGCGCCACGGTGGGCGGCGGCGAGCTCATCAGCCTCGGCCGCATCGGCCTGCTCCAGTAAGAGGCGCGCAGCGGCGCGCGCCGCTCAGCGCAGCTTGCCCGAAGCCAGGAACTGGGTGCGGCCGGAATCCAGCCGCACCACGCCCGCCACCGCGTTGTCGTCCTGCAGGCTCATCGTGCCGGTAATGCGCGAGCTGTAGTTGAACACCAGCTCGGTGCCGCTGACCTGGCCCTGCCAGTAGCTCGACTTGAAGGTGCCGGCCTCGGCATTGCGGCCGTCGATCGGCACCACCAGGCCGCTGCCGTTCTTGACCAGGTAGTCGGCCGAGGCCTCCTGGATCGGCTTCGGCGCCGCGGGATCGGGCGTCAGCGTCAGGTGCAGGTTGTTCTGGCTCAGCAGCAAGGCCTTGAAGGCCATCGCCCGCAGCACGCTGTCGGCGCTGGCGAGGCCGGTCTCGTAGGCGATCAGGCGCAGGGCCTCGTCGCCGCTCTTGACCATAGCGTCGAAGGTGGCGAGCCGCATGTTCTGGTCGGGGCCGTTGAGGACCTTGCGCAACTCCTCGATGTCGCGCGCCTGGCCGCGCGCGCGCTCGAGGATCTCGGCGGCCGTGCCCTGCGCATGCGCCGCGGACGGCAAGGACAGGCCGGCCGTGCCGACGGCGGCGAGCATGGCGATGTAGAGGGGAAGGCGACGCATCGGACGGACTCCTGTGCAGGGGACGGAAGATGCCCTGCATTCTATGACAGGACACCCTGTGCCACGGCCGCTGGCACCAAGCGCCTCGCCAGGGGCTTGGCCCGCCGTAAACGCACGAGGCCAGCCCCGTCGAAGGGCTGGCCTCGTGCCAGGCGCCGCGGCCGAGCGGCCGAGGCAGGCGCACTAGGCTTAGGCGGCGCTCTTGAGCAGCGTGACCGTGGCCTTGGTGGTCTTGCTCACCGCCTCGACGGCCGCGGCGGCGGCCTGGTCGGCGTTGGCCTGGGCCGCTTCCGAGGCCTGGCGCACCACTTCGGTCGCGCCTTCGTAGGCCGACGAGGCGTTGGCGACGGCGGTCTTCAGCGCCTTGACGGCAAACTCCGAGCCCGGCGCATTGCGGTTCAGGCCTTCGAGGGTGACGATGACGGCCTGCAGCCACTGCGACATGCCGGCCTCGACCAGCTTGAACAGGTCGGCCTGGGTCTGGCTGGCGATGCTGCCGACGGTCTTGAAGTAGGCGAAACCCTTCTGCAGCGAGGGCGTCACGGTGCCGATCTGCAGCTCGACCAGCGCCTTCGGGTCGCGCGCCGCGGTGACGGCCTTGTTGAGGGCGATCGTGTCGTCGAGGACCGAGCGCGCGGTATTGAGGTTGAGCGCGGTCAGGTGCTCGACGGCCGACAGCAGGCTGTCGCTGGCAACGGCCATTTCATTGACGCGCGCTTCGGCAGCGGACTTGACGGTGGACAACAGCTTTTCGGGCGAGGTGTTCATGGTGTGCTCCTGTGGTGAAGTGACACCGCAGCGATGCATCGGTGTGGGCTTATGTTGCACTGCAACAAAAAATCTCGCAAGTGTTTTTTGCTCCTGCCTTGTTGTTTTTGCGTCCCCGCAACAGCCCGTCGCGCGGCCCTGGCTAGGTGGGCTTGCCGTTGCCGCCGCGCGCCGCGGGCGGCGCCACCACCTCGATCTTCGGCAGCGCGGCGGTCTCGCCCGGCCACATCGCCCAGTCCGGGTTGGGCAGGGCGTTGAAGACCTTGCGCAGGCTGGCACCCCACTCCTTGTGGATCATGTCGAAATAGGGGTTGTCCCAGTCGACGCTGAGGTGGCGGGCCACGCGCAGCTCGTCGCGGCGGTAGATCAGCAGGTCGAGCGGCAGGCCGACCGACAGGTTGGAGCGGATGGTGGAATCCATCGAGATCAGCGCGCACTTGGCGGCCTCGTCGAGCGAGGTCGTGCATGTGACGATGCGATCGACGATCGGCTTGCCGTACTTCGACTCGCCGATCTGGAAATACGGCGTGTCGGCCGAGGCCTCGATGAAGTTGCCCGCGGCATAGATGTTGAACAGCCGCGGCGGCTCGTCGGCGATCTGCCCGCACAGGATGAAGGCGGCGTTGAAGTCGAGCCCGAACTGCTTGAGCGCATCGGCATCGAGCTGGTAGATGCGGCGGATGGTGTCGCCGACCAGGCGCGCGCACTCGAACATCGTCGGCGCGTTCCACAGGCTGTCGCGGTCCTGCACCGCCGCATGCTCGCGCAGCACACTCACCACCGCCTGCGTGATGGCGAGGTTGCCCGCGCTCATGAGCACGATCACGCGGTCGCCCGCGCGCTCGAACACGGTCATCTTGCGAAAGGTGTTGATGTGGTCGACCCCGGCATTGGTGCGCGAGTCCGACAGACAGACGATGCCTTCGTCGAGGCACATGGCAACGCAGTAGGTCATGGGCAGGTCCCGTGGCGGGCGGGGTCGGGCGCGTCAGGCCGCGACCGGAACGAGGAAGTTGTCGCTGATGCTGTCGCCCAGGCGGTTGATGCGCGCCAGGAAGCGCTCGAGCCACACATGCAGGCCGGTGGCAAAGATGTCGTCCATGCGCCCGTAGTGCAGGCTGGCGTGCAGCTCGCCGGCCTGGCGCGCGGCCTCGGCCGAGTGCAGGTTGGCGATGTCGCCCAGGATACCGTTGATCTCGTCCAGGCAGGCGTGCAGCGAGCGCGGCATGGCGTGGTTGAGGATGAGCAGCTCGGCGACCTTGTACGGCGTGATGACGTCGCGATAGACGTGGCGGTAGGTCTCGAACGCCGACACCGAGCGCAGCAGCGCGCCCCACTGGTAGAAGTCGGTCGAGCTGTTGTGGCCGTCGGCCTTGGGCAGCAGGCTGTGGTACTTGACGTCGAGCAGGCGCGCGGTGTTGTCGGCGCGCTCGAGGAAGGTGCCCAGGCGCACGAACTGGAAGGCATCGTCGTGCAGCATGGTGCCGAAGGTCACCCCGCGCAGCAGGTGCGAGCGGAACTTCACCCACTCGAAGAACTCGCCCAGGTCGGTCGCCTGCAGCTTCTCCGGCGTGATGTCGCGGATCTCGAGCCAGGTGGCGTTGGTCGTCTCCCACATCTCGGCGGTCAGCGTGCCGCGCACCGCATGGGCGTTCTCGCGCGCGGCACGCAGGCAGTTCCACACGCTGGACGGGTTGTCGCGGTCGAGGACGACGAACTCGATGACGTCGCCCGCGGTCAGCGGCCGGCCGCTGCGGGCGAAGGCCTCGGACAGCTCGCTGATGGCGAGGATCGCCGACCAGCCGTCGGTGTCGCCGCCGTTGGTGCTCGGCAGCAGCGACATGCGGTAGGACACGTCCAGCATGCGCACGGTGTTTTCGGCGCGCTCGGTGTAGCGCGCCATCCAGTAGAGGTGATCGGCGGTACGGCTCAGCATCTTGGTTCTCCTTGCGCCCGGCGCGGGCGATGACGCGGCGGCGGGTTCTTCAATTGACCACCCAGGTGTCCTTGGTGCCCCCACCCTGCGAGGAATTGACCACCAGCGAGCCTTCCTTCATCGCCACGCGGGTGAGTCCGCCTGGCACCATGCGGATCTCCTTGCCGCCGGACAGCACGAAGGGGCGCAGGTCGATGTGGCGCGGCGCGATGCCGGCGTCGACGAAGGTCGGGCAGGACGACAGCGACAGCGTGGGCTGGGCGATGTACTTCTCGGGCGCGGCGAGGATGCGCTGGCGGAAGTCCTCGATCTCGGCCGCACTCGCCGCCGGCCCCACCAGCATGCCGTAGCCGCCGGCGCCATGGACCTCCTTCACCACCAGCTCGGGCAGGTGGGCCAGGGTGTAGGCCAGGTCCTCGGGCTTGCGCAGCATGTAAGTCGGCACGTTGTTGAGGATGGGCTCCTCGCCGAGGTAGAAGCGCACCATCTCGGGCACGTAGGGGTAGATCGACTTGTCGTCCGCCACCCCGGTGCCGACCGCATTGGCCAGCGTCACGCGGCCGGCACGGTAGGCCGCCATCAGGCCCGGCACGCCGAGCATGGAGTCGGCGCGGAACACCTCCGGGTCGAGGAAGTCGTCGTCGATGCGGCGGTAGATCACGTCCACCCGCTTGGGCCCCTGGGTGGTGCGCATGTACACCGTGTCGTCCTTGACGAACAAGTCCTGGCCCTCGACCAGCTCCACCCCCATCTGCTGGGCGAGGAAGCTGTGCTCGAAGTAGGCGCTGTTGAAGGCGCCCGGCGTCAGCAGCACCGCCGTCGGGTTGAGCACGCCGGCCGGCGCCACCGCGCGCAGGGTCTCGAGCAGCAGGTCGGGGTAGTGCTCGACCGGCTGCACGTTGTAGCGCGAGAACAGGTCGGGAAAGAGCCGCATCATCATCTTGCGGTTCTCGAGCAGGTAGCTTACGCCCGAGGGCACGCGCAGGTTGTCTTCCAGCACGTAGTACTCACCCTTGCCGTCGGCGCCGGCGGCGCGCACCAGGTCGATGCCGGCGATCATCGCGTACAGGCCGCCGGGCACGTCCACCCCCTTCATCTCGGGCCGGAACTGGGCGTTGTTGAGCACCTGGTCGGCGGGCAGGCGCCCGGCGCGCAGGATCTCCTGGCCGTGATAGATATCGGCGAGGAAGGCGTTGAGCGCCTTCACGCGCTGGCGCAGGCCAGCCTCCAGCGCCGTCCATTCCGTGCCCGGAATGATGCGCGGCAGCAGGTCGAAGGGGATCAGCCGCTCCTTGCCCCCCTCCTCCCCATACACGTTGAAGGTGATGCCTACGCGGTGAAAGGCGACGTCGGCCTCGCTGCGCTTGCGCGCGATACGCTCATGCGGCATCTGCGCCAGCCACTCGGCATAGGGCCGGTAGTGCTCGCGCACGCTGCCGTCGGCGGCGTACATCTCGTCGAATGGTATTGCGGCGGTCATTGTGCTGTTTGCGCTCATGTTTTTACTCCCTCGCGCAGGGTTCAGCATGAAGCGTGCCAAGCCCCAATCCCCACGGAATGGCGCATCTGCGTGCAGGCACTGCCTTGGTGCGCACCAGGATGGCCGCCAATGCATCAAAGTGGTGCGTGCTCGCCCTCCTCCAGCGGCATCACCGTCACCGCAACCTCCACCTTGTGCCCGCCGCCGCCCAGGATCACGCCGCGCAAGGGCGACACGTCGCCATAGTCGCGCCCCCAGGCAAGCGTGATGTGACCGCTGCCCGGCTGCAGGTCGTTGGTCGGATCGACCTCCACCCAGCCCAGGCCCGGACACCACACGGCGACCCAGGCGTGCGAGGCGTCGGCGCCGATCAGCCGCGGCTGGCCAGGCGGCGGCGCGGTCAGCAGGTAGCCCGACACGTAGCGCGCGGCCAGTCCGAGGGCGCGCAGGCAGGCGATCATCAGGTGCGAGAAGTCCTGGCACACGCCGCGCCGCTCGGCAAACACCTGCGCCACCGGCGTGGCCACGCTGGTGGCCTCGGGGTCGAAACTGAAGTCGGCATGGATGCGCGCCGACAAGGCGAGCAGGGCCTCGACCAGCGGGCGGCCCGGGGTGAAGCACTGCAGCGCATAGTCGGCATAGGTGGCGGAGGCCTCGCCCAGCGGCACGAAGGGCGAGCCGAAGCGGTACTGGCCGGCGTCGCGCGCATCGTCCTGCAGTGGCGCATGGCCCGACAGGCCATCGCGCAGGTGGTCGCGCGCCGCCTCCCACGCCAGGCTGCCGGCGGCCTCGGGCCAGCACCGCGGATCGACCCGGATGCGGTTGCGCGCCCGCACGCGCAGGCGGTCGTGCGGCGAATAGACCGCGAAAGCGGTCACCGGATTGCCGAAGAAGTCCCTGCGCTCGCGCTGTACCGAGGCCGGCGGCTCGATCGCCAGCGTGTGGGACAGGCATTGCTGATGGGCCACCTCGCGCGGGCGCAGGTGGGCGATCTGCTGCGACAGCAGCACCGGACTGTCGTAGTGGTAGGTCGTGTCGTGGCGGACATCGTATTCCTGCATCCTGGCGGCACCTCGCTCAGAGCGAAACCGTCGCCCGGCTGCGGGCGTCGAGGTGGGTGAAGTAGCGGTGCGACAAGGCGTCGGCGAGCTGGTTGCCGCAGGCCCAGGTGTCGGCCAGCACGGCCTGCAGGGTGTCGCAGTGGCGCGCACCAGCCGCCTCGCGCCGGGCGCGGCCGTCGAGCTCGAGCACGAAGCAGTCGCACAGCGACAGCGCATCGAGGCGCTCGCGCTGGCGGTTGAGCGGTGCCGCCAGCGCCTCGCCCTCGGGCAGCAGGCGCACATGCTCGGCGAGCGACTCGAGCTGGTAGCGCAGCGCGCGCGGATTGTCGCCGTCGAGCATCACCAGCTCGGCCACCGGCTGCGGCGCCAGGCCGCGGGCGTGGCGGCTGCGATAGCGGATCTCGCCGTCGGTCAGCGCCAGCAGCGCACGCAGCGCCCCCGGGTGCGGCGACAGCAGCAGCGCCGACAAGGCCGCAGCGAGAAACTGCAGGCGCTCGATGCGCCGCCCGATCGACAGGAAGCGCCAGCCAGCGTCGCGCGGCATGCTCTCGATGACGAAGCCCGACAGGGTGACGAGCGACAGCAGCGAGTCGTCGAGCCGGTGCAGGGCATCGCCCAGGCTGGGTGCACGCCTGGGGGCCTCGGCAAAATCGGACAGGCGGTTGTAGATGCGCCAGCTGTCGGGCGACAGGCGGTCGCGCACCTGGGCCGCCAGGCCCAGCACCATGCGCAGGTTGGCGACCACGCTGCCGCTGCGCGCGGGGTCGAACAGCGCACCGGCGAGCAGCGCAACGGACAGCGGCACGCGCGCGCGCAGCGCACGCGCCGCCGCGCCACCCTCGGTGCCACCGCCGCCATCGCCGCCCTCGTCTGCGTCCGCCGCCGCGGCCTCCTCGCCCTCGGTCGGCAGGATGGCCGCCCGCCGGCACAGCCCGAGCAGGGCGGCCAGCGTCGGCTCGTCATCGGCCTTCGTGCCGTCCTGCGCGAGGCCGCCGCCCGCGCCCGCCGGCGACGCACCGGCCAGGCTCAGCTCGCCCGCCGGCCCGACCAGCCCGCCCAGGCGGGCGAGCGTCTCGCGGCCGAGGCGGGCGGCGGCGGCGGCGCGCTCGCTGTAGCGCCCGAGCCAGAAGAAGTTCTCCGCCACCCGGCTCGACAGGCTCAGCTCGCGCAGCGCGTGCTCGGACGGCGCAAGCTGGCCGGGCACGATGCGCGCCGCCGGTCGTGCCGCCGCCGGCGAGCGCAGCACCCACACATCCTTGCTGCTGCCGCCCTGCTGCATCGACACCACGCGCGCGTCGGCGCCGGAGGCGACCCGCGTCAGCCCGCCGGGCAGCACCCGGAAGCCGTCCGGGCCGGCGGCGACGAACACCCGCAGCGCAATGTTGCGCGCCACCAGGCTGCAGGCGGCGGCCTCGGCCTCACTCGGCAGCTCGCCCGGCGCCTCGCCATCGACGGCGAGCACCGGCGCCTGCGAGATGTTCACCATCTCCTGGGCGACGAAATCGAAGGGGCGCGCGGCAATGCGCGCCGCCAGCGCCTCGAGCTCGGCCTCGGGCAGGTCGCGGCAGAACACCGGACCGGCGCTGGCGCTCGGGTAGGCGGGCTTCACCACCAGCTCGCGCAGGTGCTCGAGCGCATAGGCGCAGGCGGCCGGTTCGCCGCACCACCAGGTGGCCACCGAGGGCATCCTCAGCTTCTGCCCGAGCAGCTGCTCGGCCAGCCGCGGCAGGTAGCCGAGCAGCGCGCCGGTCTCGAGGATGCCGCTGCCGAGCGCATTGGCGACGGTGACGCGGCCGGCGCGCACCGCCCCCACCAGGCCGGCCACGCCCAGCGCCGAGTCGTCGCGCAGCTCCAGCGGGTCGCACCAGATGTCATCGACCCGGCGCAGGATCACATGCACCCGGCGCAGGCCGTCGAGCGTGCGCAGGAACACGGTCTCGTCGCGCACCGTCAGGTCCTGGCCCTCGACCAGCGGAAAGCCCATCTCGCGGGCGAGGAAGGCGTGCTCGAAGTAGGTCTCGTTGTACGGCCCGGGGGTCATCACCACGATCAGCGGCGCGTCCTCGCCCTCCTCCGCGTCCGCCGGCGCCAGCGCCGCCAGGCTGTCGCGAAAGCCCTCGAAGAAGGGCACCAGCGGCTGCACGCCGGCGCTGCGATAGAGCTCGGGCAGCGCGCGCGCCAGCACGCTGCGGTTCTCCAGCGCATAGCCGGCGCCGGACGGCGCCTGCGTGCGGTCGGCCACCACCCACCAGCGCCCGTCGGGCGAGCGCGCCAGGTCCACCGCGAACAGGTGCAGGAACAGGTCGCCCGGCTGCTTCGCCCCCACCAGCGGGCGCAGGAAACCGCTGTGGCCGAAGATCAGGGCGGGCGGGATCAGGCCCTGCTGCAGCAGCGTCTGCTCGCCGTAGAGGTCGGCCAGGATGCGGTTGAACAGCGTCGCACGCTGGATCACCGCGGCCTCGATCTGCGCCCACTCGGCCGACGGCAGCATCAGCGGCAGCAGGTCGAGCTCCCACGGCCGCTGGAAGCCGCGCGGATCGGCATACACGTTGTAGGTGATGCCGTTCTCGTGGATCTGGCGGCGCAGCGCCACCCGCCGCGCCGCCAGCTCGGCCGGCGCCATGTCCGCCAGGCTGTGGAAGAAATCGCGCCAGTGCGGCCGCAGCACCACCACGCTGCCGATGCGCTGGCACAGCTCGTCGTAGCGGTCGGGGCGCGCGGCGTAGGCGGCGAGCAACTCGGGCGGACGGTGCGGCTGGACCTGCATGGCGTCTTTCAGCCCTGTCGGCGCAAGTCGAGGGTGAACGGAAAGTCGGCGTTGCGCTCGGCCAGCGCGGGCGTGATGCGGCCCGGCGTGTGGCCGGTGGTGGTGAAGCGCGCCAGGCGCCGGCCCTCGGCCTCGTAGGGATTGACCGGGTAGGTCTCGTGGTTGCGCCCGCCCGGGTGGGCGACGTGATACATGCAGCCCCCCATCGAGCGCTGCATCCAGCCATCGACGAGGTCGAACACCAGCGGCGCATGCACGCCGATGGTGGGATGCAGGCAGGACGGCGGCTGCCAGGCGCGATAGCGCACGCCGGCGACGAACTCGCCCACCGTGCCGGTCGGCTGCAGCGGCACGGCGCGGCCGTTGCAGCTCAGCACATGACGGTCATCGTTGAGTCCGCTCACCTTCACCTGCACGCGCTCCACCGAGGAATCCACATAGCGCACGGTACCACCGGGCGCGCCCTCCTCGCCCATCACATGCCAGGGCTCGAGCGCCATGCGCAGCTCGACCTGCACGCCGCGCGCGGAAAACTCGCCGTACTTGGGGAAGCGGAACTCGAAATGCGGCGCGAACCAGTCGAACGCCATCGGGTAGCCGAAGTCGCGCAGCTCGTCGATGACGTCGCGGAAGTCCTCCGCCACCCAGTGCGGCAGCAGGAAGCGGTCGTGCAGCTCGGTGCCCCAGCGCCGCAGGCGGTCGGGCGCGTAAGGGTGCTGCCAGAAGCGCGCGATCAGCGCGCGCAGCAGCAGCTGCTGGGCGAGGCTCATGCGCGCATGCGGCGGCATCTCGAAGGCGCGCAGCTCGAGCAGGCCGAGCCGGCCGGTGGCGCTGTCCGGGCTGTACAGCTTGTCGATGCAGAACTCGGCGCGGTGGGTGTTGCCGCTGGCGTCGATCAGCAGGTTGCGCAGCAGGCGGTCGATGAGCCAGGGCGGCACCTGCCTGCCCACCTCGGGAAACTGCTGGAAAGCGACCTCCAGCTCATGCACGGTGTCGTGGCGGGCCTCGTCCACCCGCGGCGCCTGCGAGGTCGGGCCGATGAACAGGCCCGAGAACAGGTAGGACAGACTGGGGTGGTTGTGCCAGTAGCTCACCAGGCTGCGCAGCAGGTCGGGCCGGCGCAGGAAGGGCGAATCGGCCGGCGTGGCGCCGCCGAGCACGAAGTGGTTGCCGCCGCCGGTGCCGGTGTGGCGGCCGTCGAGCATGAACTTCTCGGTCGACAGGCGCGACTGGTGGGCCTCCTCGTACAGCGTGGTGGTGCGCTCGACGAGCTCGTCCCAGCTCGCCGCCGGGTGCACGTTGACCTCGATCACGCCCGGGTCGGGGGTGATGCGGAAGCTCGCCAGGCGCGGATCGGAGGGCGGCTCGTAGCCCTCGAGCACCACCGGCAGGCTGAACTCGGCGGCGGTGTCCTCGATCGCGGTGACGACCTCGAGGTAGTCCTCCAGCGCCACCGTCGGCGGCATGAAGAGATACAGCAGGCCGCCACGCGGCTCGGCGCACAGCGCGCTGCGGGTGATCCAGGCGGCGGATTCGAAGGGCGCCGGACGGCGCGCAGGGTCGATGCGCTCGTCGCGGCTGGCGAGCGCCGCCTCGGCGGCGCCGGGCAGCGGCACCGCGTCCTCCCCCTGCACGCCATGGAAGCCGGCGTGCTCGGCGCGGCCAGGCGTCCACCCGCCACCGTGCGCCGCGAAGCCCAGCCCGCTGTCGGCGCCGATGGTCGCGCCCGCCGTCACGCCGGTCGGGCGCAGCTGCTGACGCAGCTCGGCATGGGCCGGCAGCGCGGGGAAAGCCTGGTTGAGGTCGGCGGCGTGGATCCACGGATAGTCGCCCTTGCCCGCCCACGGCTGGGAGTCCAGCGGCAGGCGGTAGCCGATCGGCGAATCGCCCGGGATCAGGTACAGGCGCTCGCTGCGCAGGAACCACGGCCCGCTCTGCCAGCGCGAGCCCTTGCCCGCAGCGCCGGCATGCTCGCGCACGATCGGCAGCACATGGCCGATGACCTGCTTCAGGCCCTGGTCGAAGATCTTGGCCAGGCGCGCGCGCTCGAGCGGATCGTCCACCCGCGAGTCGTGCGGATCGACGTTGGCCGGCAGCCGGCGCTCGCGCCACAGGTAGTACCAGGCATCCTCGAAGGCCGGCATCATCCACTGCGTGTCGACACCCAGGCGCTCGCCGACGCGGGCGAGGAAGCGCGCCGCCGTGGCCTCGTCCACCTTGGTGCCGGAGAGTTCGCGCGCGAACAGGTCCGGGTTGCGCCAGATCGGCTCGCCGTCGCGGCGCCAGTAGCAGTTCAGCGACCAACGCGGCAACTGCTCGCCGGGGTACCACTTGCCCTGGCCGAAGTGCAGCAGGCCCTGCGGCGCGTAGTGGTCCTTCAAGCGGAACATCAGGTTCTCGGCCAGCGTGCGCTTGCTCGGCTTGCTGCCATCGCGGTTGTGGGGGTCGAGCGCGTCGCTGTTCCAGGCCGCGCCGTCGCGGTCGTCGAGCGACACGAAGGTGGGCTCGCCGCCCTGGGTCAGGCGCACGTCATGCGCCGTCAGGTCGCCGTCGATGAGATGGCCCAGCGCCTCGATCGCCGCCCATTGTTCGTCGGTGTAGGGCTTGGTGACGCGCGGCGCCTCCCACACGCGCTCGACCTTCATGTGGTGCTCGAAGGCGCACTCGCAGTCGTCGGTGAAGCCGGTGATCGGCGCGGCGGACGAGGGCTCGGGGGTGCACGCCACCGGGATGTGGCCCTCGCCGGCAAACAGCCCCGAGGTCGGGTCAAGACCGACCCAGCCTGCGCCGGGCAGATAGACCTCGCACCAGGCGTGCAGGTCGGTGAAGTCGACCTCGGTGCCGGACGGGCCGTCGAGCGATTTCACGTCGGGCGTGAGCTGGATCAGGTAGCCGGACACGAAGCGCGCCGCCAGCCCGAGGTGGCGCAGCAGCTGCACCAGCAGCCAGGCCGAGTCGCGGCAGGAGCCGCTCGCCAGGGTCAGCGTCTCCTCGGGGGTCTGCACGCCGGGCTCGAGGCGCACCAGGTAGCGGATGTCCTGCTGCAGGCGCTGGTTGAGCCCGACCAGGAAATCGACGCTGGCCGTCGGCTCGCGCGGAATGGATTCGAGGTAGTCGAGGAACTTCGGCCCCAGCGCCGCGGCCGGCGCCTTCAGGCGGTAGGGCGCCAGCTCCACGCTCAGGGCCTCGTCGTAGGCGAAGGGGATCTTCTCCGCCGCTGGCTCGAGGAAGAAGTCGAAGGGGTTGATGACCGACATCTCGGCCACCAGGT
Source organism: Thauera sp. WH-1 (assembly GCF_047806685.1). Taxonomy (NCBI): domain Bacteria; kingdom Pseudomonadati; phylum Pseudomonadota; class Betaproteobacteria; order Rhodocyclales; family Zoogloeaceae; genus Thauera; species Thauera sp. WH-1. The sequence goes on along the minus strand of NZ_JBLQGP010000002.1, from coordinate 242,595 downwards.
CGACCTCGATCCGCAGCTCGGTGGCCTTCTCGGGGAAGACCAGGCGCGCGAGGTAGTTCGACTGCGGGTCCTGCTGCCAGTTGATGAAGTGGTCGGCCGGCTCGACCTTCAGCGAATAGGCGTGGATGGGCGTGCGGCAATGCGGCGCCGGGCGCAGGCGCACGACCTGGGGCGACAGCGTCACCGGGCGGTCGTAGCGGTAATGGGTGACGTGGTTCAGCTTGACGTGGATGGACACAGGGGCCTCGCGAAGGGCAGGGATGCTGGTCAATTCCGACAGCAAGAATCATGCAATGTCCCGCGTCGGCGTCATCGCAGTGCATTGGCCCGGACAACGCCCTTCGAATGCGCAGCGCGCGCACCACGGCTGCTCGCGAGCGCACCAGATTGGTGCCCGGCCTGCGCAAGGCATGTACCGGGTCAAAGCCGACCCACGGCGCGGACGCGGTCAAGGCACGCCGATCGACCGACTGACGGCGCTTTCGCCCATGGCACGGGCGCGGACCTGGGTCGGGAACGACCCGCTCGACCCCCCGGGCGCCGCTCGACAGTCAGCGTAGATTTCAATCAATCCCTTGTTTTAATTTAGTTTTTCATGAGAAACGGAGTCGTGGCACGCGTTTCGCATAGGTGTCGCCGAAGTCCGGTTCGGGAGTCCGCCGCCATGCAGGATCGCCACCTCGAGGAGCTCATGGAGGCCATCGAAGCCTACCTGGCGTGCCACCCCGAGGCGGTCGACAGCGAGGAAGGCATCGCGCGCTGGTGGCTGCGCAGCCGGGGCGTGGAGGCAACGGCAGACGAAGTCCACGCTGCCCTGCAGCAGCTGATCGCCTTTCGCGCCGTGCGCGTCACCCACACCCCGGACGGGCGCCGGGTCTTTGGCGCGGCAGCACGGCCGGACCCCGACCGGCCGCACTGAGGGACGGAACTGAGCGAAGCAGGCAGCACAGACAGACCGACTGACAAGCGCAAGGCGAACGATGGCAAACGTTTTCGGCGTGCATTCGGTGGGAAGTTCGATCGTGACCTTCCTGCGCAACACCTACCCCGGCCCCGGGGCGGAGCGCGCGCTGCCGGCCTGCGACTTCGAGCTGGTGAGCGCCGGACAGCTCGCCGGCGACATCGAGGAGGGCAACCGCATCACGCTGTTCCTGTACCGCATCGCGGTCAACGAGCACCGCCGCCAGAGCCCGCGCATGCGCGAGGGCGACGCCGGCGCCGGCCCGCTCGCCCTCGACCTGCACTACCTGATGAGCGCCTGGGGCATGAGTGCCGAGGAGGAGCAGGTGTCGATGACCTGGGCGCTGCGCCAGCTGCACCAGTACCCGGTGCTCGATGCCTCCTCGCTGACCCCGGACGCCGGCTGGGACGGCGAGGAAGTCATCCAGATCGTGCCCTCCGAGCTGCCCACCGAAGACCTGATGCGCATCTGGGACGCCCTCGCCCCGGCCTATCGCCTGTCGGTGTCCTGGGTCGCGCGCCTGGTGCGCATCGACCCCGACACCGACGACGCCAGCTACCGCCGCGTCGTCGCCGCGCGCTTCGCCTATGGCCGGGAGGCCTCATGAGCACGCCGGCACCCCACGCCCCCGAGCTGTTTGAGCTCGAGCGCTTCGAGTGGCGGGTGCTGGCCGCGCTGCGCCCGATCGACGCCACCACCGGCGCCATCATCGAGGCGCCCCTGCGGCTCCAGGGCGAGGGCGCGCGCATCGTGCGCAACCGCAGCGGCTTTCATGTGGTGCATGAATGGACGCGGCTCGCCGCCCACGCCACCGAGTTCCTGCAGCCGCCGGCCAGCCCGGCGATCGGCAGCGAGACCCTCATGATCCGTATCGACGACCCGAGCGGGCGCTACCTGCCGCGGCTGGCCACCCTCAGCTTGCCGCGCAACCCCGATGGCGAGGCGCCCGACTCGATCTTCAGCGCGCTCGACATCCCGCTCTACCCGGCGCCCCGCGCAGCCCTGGGCACCAACTGGTGCGCACTGCGCGTCAGTGTCAGCGCCCAGCCCGGTGGCGACGTGCTCGGTGGCGCCCTGTTGCGCGTCGTCGCCGGCGGCCAGGTGCTGGCGCGCGGTCTCAGCGACTGGCGCGGCGAAGCGCTGGTGGCGGTGGCCGGCGTGCCGGTCACCACCTGGTCGGCCGACGCCGACGCGGTGGTCGCCACCCATGTCGATGCCGTGCTCGAGGTCTGCCACGACCCCGCCGCCGGCACGCGCACGCCGCTAGCCGCGGTGCGCAACGGTCGCCCGCCCGCGCAGCTCCCCTGCGTGGATCCGGTCGATCTCGAAACCCGCCGCGCGACGCTGCCCTCGGCGCAGGCCGACGTCCAGCTACGCGCGCGCGCCAGCCTCACCCTGGGCCTCGACCTGCCATGAGATCGGAGTCCGCTTATCTGGGCGTGAATACCGCCCGGCACGCTCGATAAAAGGAGACCAGCCATGCCCGAGTACCTTGCTCCCGGCGTCTATGTCGAGGAAACCAGCTTCCGCGCCAAATCCATCGAAGGGGTGGGCACCAGCACCACGGCCTTCGTCGGGCCGACGCGCAAGGGCCCCTACCGCGTGAACACCGACGCCCAGGAAGTCCCCGAGCTGCTCACCAGCTTCGGCGACTTCGAGCGCATCTACGGTGGCATCGCCGACTTCGACTACAGCCCCGCAACCAACTACCTCGCCCACGGCGTGCGCGCCTTCTTCAACGAGGGCGGCTCGCGCCTGTACGTGTCGCGCGTGGTCGGTGGCGGGGCCGCCGCCGCCGCGGGCAACGTCACCGCCGACGGCACGCCGGCGGCGCAGGCGGTCGCCTTCCAGGCGCGCTTTCCGGGTGCCATCGGCAATGGCCGCATCATCGTGCGCGAGGTGCTCGCCCCGGTCGCCCTCACCGCGATGACCAACGCCCCCGCCGGCAGCCTGCTCGCCACCGGCGCCGGCGCGGCCACGGCCTGGCACCTCAAGGTGGGCACGACCTGGCACCCCGCGGCCAGCCCGGGCGACGCCGCCGAGGACGAGGCCACGCTCGCCGCGGCCACGCCGCGCCTGGCCACCCTGCTGGTGATCGCCATCGACGCCGACGGCGAGGACCTGAGCTACGAGGGCCTGGGCTTCGACCGCAGCCACCCGGCCTGGGTCGGCCACGTCATGTCGGCCACGCCCGGACGGCGCGCAGACCACCTGCAGAACCTGTTCGCGATCAGCGTCGGCGCCAGCGTCAGCGCGCTCGACCTGCGCAACGCCCTGTTCGATGGCGCCGCGACCAATGCCGCCGGCGAGCTCGAGGCCAGCTTCAGCCTCGCGGACGGCAGCGACGGCGCCGCGCCGGCCGCGGCCGACTACGCGCTGGCGCTGGGCGAGCTCGCCGGCCTGGAGGACATCTCCATCGTCGCCGCCCCCGGCGCCTCGGCCTACGCCGACGCCCAGGCCATCAACAACCTGCTGATCTCGCATGCCGAATCCCGCCGCGCCTACCGCATCGCGGTGCTCGACCTGCCGCCCGACCAGCTGCCCGGCCAGGCACGCACCCTGCGCGGCCTGATCGACTCGCGCTACGCCGCGGTGTACTACCCCTGGGTGGTGGTCTCCAACCCGCTCGCCCGCCCCGGGCGCGAGGACATCCCGCGCGAGCTGGCGCTGCCACCCTCCGGCTTCGTGTGCGGCATCTACGCCCGCAACGACGTCGAGCGCGGGGTGTGGAAGGCGCCCGCCAACGAGGTCGTGCGCGGTGCGCTGCGCTTCGAGCTCGACATCAACTTCGCCCAGCAGGAGATGCTCAACCCGATCGGCGTGAACTGCCTGCGCTACCTGTCCGGGCGGGGTTTTCGCGTGTGGGGCGCGAGGCTGGCCTCGTCCGACCCGGAGTGGAAGTACGTCAACGTGCGGCGCTACTTCAACTACCTGGAGTCGTCGATCGACCGCGGCACCCAGTGGGCGGTGTTCGAGCCCAACGGCGAGCGCCTGTGGGCCAACGTGCGGCAGACGATCTCCGACTTCCTCTACAACGAGTGGCGCAACGGTGCGCTGCTCGGCACCAAGACCGAGGAAGCCTTCTTCGTGCGCTGCGACCGCAGCACCATGACCCAGAACGACCTCGACAACGGTCGCCTGGTGTGCCTGATCGGCGTGGCGGTGATCAAGCCGGCCGAATTCGTCATCTTCCGCATCGGCCAGAAGACCGCCGATGCCCGTGCCTGATCGAGGAGGACTGAATCATGGCTGAACGCATCACGCCCTATGGCGCCTTCAACTTCATCGTCAACTTCGACGGTGGCGAGGAGTTCGGCGGCTTCTCCGACGTGTCGGGCATCGGCACCGAGGTCACGGTGGCCGAATACCGGGCCGGCAACGACAAGGAGAACCACGTGCGCAAGGTCGCCGGCATCCACAAGGTCAGCGACGTCACCTGCAAGCGCGGCATCGTCAACTTCGACAGCCTGTGGGCCTGGATCGAGCAGACGCGCACCGACGGCCCGGCGGCGCAGAAGACGATCGCCATCACCCTGATGGACGAGGCCCGCAACCCGGTGCGCACCTGGCTGCTGCGCGGCTGCATCCCGATGAAGTACACCGGCCCCACGCTGGCCGGCAAGGGCGGCGGCGACGTGGCGATGGAAGAGATCGTGCTGTCGGCCGAGGGCTTCGAGATCCAGGCCTGATCGATGGCCGCCTCATCGAGAACCCGATCCGGCACCCGACCCGCCACCTCATCGGCCACCTCACCGGCCACCTAACCGAGCGTACCGCCATCATGAGAGGCCTCGCCTTCGAGATCGCGCCCCCGGCGCTGCAGGCCGACCCCAACCGGGTCGACATCGCCTGCTTCGTCGGCTTCGTCGGCCGCCGCCCCGGCGCGCTGCCGGCGGCGGTGCGCACCGCGCTGGCGCGCGCGCGCTGGACCGACGGCCCCTGGGCGCGACCGGCGGCAGAGATCGACAGCCTGCTGCAGCTGCCGGTGGCGGTGGACGGCTGGACCGCCTTCGACGCCCTCTATGCCTGGGACCAGCGTCCGCTCGGCGGCGGCCGCCAGCACTGCGCCAGCGCGCTCGGCGCGGCGGTGCGGCGCTTCTTCGCCAGCGGCGGCCGACGTGCGCTGATCGTGCGCTGCGGCGACCCCTGGCCCTGGCTGGAGCCGGCGGCCGAGCGCACCGCCCGCCGCGATGAGCGCCTCGCCGCCCTGCTCGCCCCGCAGGCGAGCGCGATGGACCCGGCCTCCTGGCGCGGCCTGGGCCACCTGCACGGCCTGCCCGAGGTCAGCCTGGTGTGCCTGCCCGACCTGCCCGACCTCTGCGCCGCGCCGCCCGAAACGCTGGCGGTCGCAATCGAGGCGCCCGCCTCGCCCGAAGTCTTCGTCGCCTGCAGCGCCAATGTCGCGCCTGCGGTCGAGCAGGACATCGGCCTGCGCGACCTCGCCCCGCCGCGCTGCGATGCGGCCGGTCTGGCGGCCTGGGGCGACGCCCTCGGCCAGGCGCGGCTGCAGCTCGCCCGCCACCACCGCGAGAAGCTGCTCATCGCCAGCCTGCCACTGCCGACGCACGACCTGCACCAGCCCGGCAGCGCGGCCGACGCCCGCGCCCGCACCGACTACCTCGCCCACCTCGAGGCCACCGGTGTGCTGGCCGCGCCGGACACCGCCGGCACCGGCACCGCGAGCGCCTTCATCCAGCTCGCCTGGCCCTGGCTCCGGACCGCGCAGGCACGCGACCTGCCCGGCGAGCTCGAGCCGCCCGAAGGCCTGCTCGCCGGCCTCATCGCCCACAACGCGCTGGCGCGGGGCACCTTCCGCTCGATCGCCGGCACCCCGCTGCCGATGGTCTCGGGCAGCGAGCCGGTGCTGCCGTGGAGCGCCATCGCCCCCAGCCCGAGCGACGCCCTCGCCCGCCGCGTGTGCGTGATCGCGCCCCAGCCCGGCGGCTGGGCCCTGCAGTCGGACGTCAGCACCGCGGCCGACGAGGCCTGGCGCGCCGGCGGCGTCACCCGCCTGCTCGGCGCCGTGCTGCGCGCCGCCCGCACGGTGGGCAGCAACGCCTTGTTCGAGGCCAGCGGCCCGGCGCTGTGGCACAGCGTCGCGCGCAGCCTGGAACACACGCTGACCGCGTTCTGGCGCGAGGGCGGCCTGGGGGGCAAGGACCCGGCCGAGGCCTTCAGCGTGCGCTGCGACCTGACGACGATGAGCCAGAACGATCTCGACAACGGCCGCCTGCGTGTCGAGGTGAGCCTGCTGCCGCTGGCCGCCATCGAGCGCATCACCGTGGTGCTCGAACTCGGTGGCGGCAGCGTCGCGAGCACCCCGTCGGCGCTGGAGGTGGCGTGATGGCCGAGCCCCTCGACAGCAGCAGCCAGGAACGGCTCGATGCCGCGCCGCTCGGCGTGTTCCGCTTCCATGTCAGCTTCCGCAAGCAGCCCATCAAGGGCGCGACCGGCGCCGAGGTGCCGCTGTGCGAGGGCGCCTTCGCCGAATGCAGCGGCCTGGAGGCGACCATGGAGCCCAAGGTGATCAAGGTGGGCGGCGCCAACTACGGCGCGGTGCAGCGTGCCGGCCCGGTCAGCTTCGCCACCGTCGTGCTCAAGCGCGGCATGACGCGCGGCCGCAACGGCCACCAGGCGCTGTGGGACTGGTTCGCCAAGGTCGCCGGCGGCGCCTATGCCTACCGCATGGAAGTGGAGATCGAGATGCGCAACGGCCGCGACGAGCCGGTGCTGCGCTGGGCGCTGCGCCGTGCGCTGCCGGTCAAGTTCAAGGCCGCCGACCTCAACGCCAGGGGCACCGAGGTCGGCATCGAGGAACTGCACCTGGCCCACGAGGGCCTGGTGCTGGTGAGCTGAGGAGCCGGCCATGCCGCAGCTGCCCGCCGAACTCATCGACGAACCCGCCAGCTTCGAGACGCTGACCGGCGAAAAGGTCACCGTGCCGGTGCACTTCAACCCGGCCAGCCTGCAGTACACCGTCGCCAACACCCTCAAGGAAGAGGGCAAGGGCGCCAAGAAGAAGCAGTACGTCAGCCAGACCACGGCCAAGCTGACGATGGACCTGGTGTTCGACACCACCGACACCGGCGAGGACGTGCGCGTCACCACCAACAAGATGGCCAAGCTGCTGCAGCCGGTCGCGGCCGGCGGCGGCAAGAACGTACCACCGACGGTGCGCTTCAGCTGGGGCGCCTATGCCTTCACCGGCATGGTCGAGCAGTACAAGGAGACGATCGACTTCTTCGCCGCCGGCGGCGTGCCGCTGCGCGCCTCGATCAACCTCACGCTGTCGAGCCAGGACGTGGTCTTCGACAGCGGCACCGCCAAGCCGGCCTCGGTCGACGCCAACCTTGGACCCGAGCCGGTGGTCGCACCGGGCGCGGACGACGGCGCCGGCCCCGGCGGCGCGCAAGGCGTGGCCAACGCCGCGGGCGACCCACGCGCCGCGCGCGCCATCGCCGCTGCCAATGGCGCAGACAGCCTGCGCTTCGGCGCCGGCGCCAGCCTGGCGGTGGGCGCCTCGGTCGGCGCCGGTTTCGCCGCAGGCGCCTCGGTCAGCGCCGGCTTCTCGGCGGGGATCGGGGCCTCGGCGGGCATCGGCGCGTCGGCCGGAGCGGGTTTCTCGGCCTCGGCGGGGGCAGGCCTGTCGGCCTCGGCCGGCCTGTCCGCCGGCGCCGGCGCGAACCTGTTGCCGCCCGCCGCCTTCGCCAGCGGCGGGGGCGGGCTGAGCCTCGGCGCGGGCGCGGGTGCGGGCGCAGGCCTGGGCCTGTCCGCCGGAGGTGGCCTGTCGCTGGGCGCGGGCGCCAGTGCCGGCTTCGGCGCGGGCCTGAGTGCGGGCGTGAGCGCAGGGGCAGGCTTCAGCGCCGGTGCCGGCGCGAGCGCAGGCTTTTCCGGCCTGCGCCTGGAAACCAGCCAGAGCGCCCACAGCCTGAACACGGCCGCGCTGCTGCCCGGCCCGGCGAGCGCCAGCTTCGGCGCCTCGGCGGGCGGCGTCGCCGCCGGTGGCCGGCTCACGGCCAGCAGCGGCGGGCTGCGGGCCGAGGTCGGCGCGGAAGCCGATTTCGTCATCGGCGGCCGCTGACACGAGGAGGACAGCACGATGCCGATCATGATCGAAGAGATGCACACCCAGATCCGCCCCGAGCGCGAGCCGGCGGAACGCGAGCCAGGCCGCGAGTCCGGCGCCGCCGAGGGCGCGCTCAGCCCGGCCCTGGGCACCGCGCTCGCCGAGCAGATCCGGCGCGAACTGCGCCTGCGCGAGGAACGCCGCCTGCGCTGGCAGGCGGACTAGGAGCGGGCGCCATGAGCACCGAGACCTCCGTCAGCCAGACCGCCGTCTATCGCGCCCGCCCCACGCTGCGCCTGGCCGGCCAGGCCGACGAGCGCGCCTCCGAACTGCTCATCGGCATGTGCATCGAGGAGACCGAGGGCGGCATGAGCACCGCCGAGCTGCGCTTCTCGAACTGGGCGAGCACGCGCGACGGCAATGCCGAGCCCGCCTTCGAGGACGGCAGCCGGCTCGCGCTGGGCACCGCGATCGAGGTCTATGCCGGCGACGAGGCCCAGGCCCGCGAGCTCTTCCGCGGCGTGGTCAGCGCGCTCGAGGCCGAGTTCGTGCAGGGCTCGCCGCCCGAGCTCGTCGTCCTCGCCGAAGATCCGCTCGGGCGTGCGCGTATGGCGCGCCGCAGCAAGGTGTTCACCGACCAGAGCCCGGCCGACGTCGTGCGCGCGGTGGCGGGCGAACTCGGGCTGCGGCCGACGGTGCAGGGCCTGGACGCCCCGGTGGCGACCTGGGCCCAGCTCAACGAGAGCGACCTCGCCTTCCTGCGCCGCCTGCTCGGCCATTTCGACGCCGACCTGCAGATCGTCGGCGAGGAGCTGCAGGTCGCGCCGCGCGGCGAGGTCCGGCGCGGCGAGCTGAGCCTCGAGCTGCACGGCCAGCTTGCCCGCGCCCGCGTCACCGCCGACCTCGCCCACCAGGTCAGCCGCGTCACCGCCGGCGGCTGGAACCCGGTCAGCGGCAGCACCGTCAGCGGCGAGGCCACCCGCTGCGCCCACGCCGGCCCGGGCAGCGGCACCAGCGGCGCGGACTGGCTGACGCGCGCGCTCGAGGCGCGCAGCGAACATCTCGGCCACCTCGCGCTCGCCACCGACGAGGAGGCGAGCGCGGTCGCCGCGGCGGCCTTCGACCAGCGCGCGCGCCGCTTCGTGCGCCTGGACGGCATCGCCGAGGGCAACGCCCAGCTGCGCGTCGGCACCCACGTCGCCGTCAGCGGCCTGTCGCCGCGCTTCGACAACACCTATTACGTCGTCGAGGCGCGCCATCGCTACGACATGCAGGCCGGCTACCGCACCGAGTTCGTCGGTGAATGCGCCTGGCTGGGAGGCCGCTGATGGACCGCGCCCCGCACTTCCTCGCCGCCACCGGCTGGATGCAGTCCGCCACGCTGGCGCGCGTAGTCAGCCTCGACGACCCCGAGTCGCTCAACCGCGTGCAGGTGCGCCTGTTCGCGCTCGACGGCGCCGACCAGCAGGACGCGCCGCTGTGGGCGCGCGTGGTCTGCCCCTTCGCCGGCGACCAGCGCGGCGCCTTCTTCATGCCCGACGTCGATGACGAGGTGCTGGTCGTGTTCGTGCAGGGCGACACGCGCTACCCGCTGGTGCTGGGCGGGCTGTGGAACGGCAGCGCCGCGGCGCCCGCCGACCTGGGCAGCGAGGGCAACCGCTTCAAGCGCATCCGCTCGAAGAACGGCGTGGTCGTGACCCTGGACGACCAGCAGGGCCAGGAAAAGCTCGTGCTCGAGACCCCCGCCGGGCAGACGGTCACGCTCGGCGACGGCCCCGGCACGATCACGGTCGAAGACAGCAACGGCAACCGCGTGGTGATGGACGCCAGCAGCATCGCCTTCACCGCCGCGGCCAAGCTCAAGATCGATGCACCCCAGGTGGACATCACCGCCGGCATGGTCAACGTCAATACCGCGATGGCCAAGTTCTCCGGCATCGTCAAGTGCGAGGTCCTGCAGACCACGGCGGTGGTGTCGACCAGCTACACACCGGGAGCGGGGAACATATGGTGACGCACCCCCACGAGGTCCTGCTCGGACCGCCACGCGACGTCGCTGCCTGGCCCGACGAGGGCTGCGGCGCGCCGGCCATCCTGCAGCGCAGCGACGACGACTTCATCCCCGCGGTGCTCGCCGCCTTGCGCGAACCCGACGCCCGCAGCGCGCTGCGCGACAACCTGGCGCAGACCGTCACGCTCGCCGCCGGCACCGACACCCGCGCACGCGGCAAGCGGTCGGCGTCGCGCGGCCTGTTCGAGACCCTGCGCGCGGCCGGTGGCCGGCTCGGCCTGCCCGGCAGCCGCGAAAAAGCGCTTGCCGCCGCTGGCGCCCGTGCCAGCTCCGACGCCGACGCCGCCTCCGCGCTGGCGCGGATCCGCCAGGCCGCCAGGGGCCAGACGGTGCTCAAGCTGTTCCAGCCCATCCAGCGCCAGTTTCACCTCGCCGTCATGGAGGCGCGCTGCGACACGCCCGGCCAACCGCGCATCGATCCGGCTAAGGTGGAATCGGCCGGCCTGGTGATCCGCCGCCTGCGCAGCGACAACGGACGCGAGCTCCGCCAGGGCTGGATGCACGCCGCCGATGGCGTGCGCGGCTGGGTGCAGGTCGACAGCAGCGAAGCGCCGCTCCCGCCGCGCCACGACCCCGACGCCCGCCGCCGCCTGAGCCGCCCTGGCACGCGCCAGCCCGCCCTCGACCGCGAGATCCTGACCCTGATCAGCGCCCGCGAGGAGGCGGTGCTGAGCGAGGAGGTGGTGCCGATGTTCATCGCCCCGCCCGAGGTGTGCGCCGCCGCCGGTGCCACCCTGTTCTACGGCCTGGTGCCCACCACCAGCAGCGACCGCGCCGAAGGCGGCGCGCCCGCCTTCGACCACGAGGGCTTCGGCGCCAGTTCGAGCGCCTTCACCACCCATCTCGTCGGCCCGCTGCGCGGCCTGGCCGACAGCTTCCCGCGCCCAGGCCAGGCCGTGACGCAAGACCTCTCCACCCTCGCGCGCACGCCGACCGACGCCGACCAGGGCGCCATGCAGCGCCTGCTGCTGCTGCTGCGCCAGCTCGCGGTCGAGTTCGGCGCCTTCGAGGACAGCGCCGAAGCCGAGGCCCTGCTGCAGCTGCTCGACGGCATCGGCCTGCCGCTGGCCGACGCCGCCGGCAAGCCGATCGAAGGCACGACGCCCGCCGGAGACTTCCTGCGCGAAGCCACCGCCATCCTGCTTGACGCCGACACCCCTGCGGTGGCGCCGAAGATGCCCCTGGGCTGGCCGGCGCTCGACGCGGACACCGCCCGGCGCCTCGCCCAGGCGCTGCACGCCTGCCTGCTGCGCCGCTTCGAGGCGCTCGCCGGCCAGGCCGGCCGCTACGACGAGCAGGACGCTCAGTACATGCTGCGTGCCTTCGTGCGCCTGAAGCCCGAAGGCCCCTGCCCGGCACGCACGGTGTGGAGCGCCTACAGCCCGCGCTTCGTCATCGCGCCCTGGTACGAGGGCAGCGGCGCGCCGCCCACCCAGGTGGCGATGCCCGACCCCACCGACAAGGCCACGCTGAGAAAGCTCAAGCCCAACGTCGCCTTCGCCGTGCCGGCCTCGATGCAGCACCTGCTGTCGGGCGACCCGCTCGACATGCTCGAAGGCAAGAAGCCCGCCGGCGAGGGCCTGGGCCTGGGCTGGATCTGCGGCTTCAACATCCCGATCATCACGATCTGCGCCTTCATCGTGCTGAACATCTTCCTGTCGCTGTTCGATCTCTTCCTGCGCTGGATGATGTTCATCAAGATCTGCATCCCCTTCCCCAAGAAGGGGGGCGGCGAGGGCAATGGAGGTGGCGGATGAGCACCGGCCCGCTCCCCCGCCCGCTCGTCGGCTGGCCGCTGTTCGCCGTGCCCGATGCCGACGGCCGCCTCGACTGGCCGACGCCCGAGGCCAGCGTGCGCCAGTCGATCCGCATCATTCTCAGCACGCGGCCGGGCGAGCAGCTGATGCGGCCCGAGTTCGGTGCCGGCGTCGACCGCCTGCTGCATCAGCCCAATAACCTCGCCACCCGCCGCCAGTTGCGCGACTGGGTCAGCGCGGCGCTCGAGCGCTGGGAACGGCGCATCCTGCTCGACCGCGTCGAGGTGCTCGAAGTCCCCGACCGACCGACCGAACTGCGCGTGGAAATCGCCTACCGGCTCGCCCGCAGCGGCAGCCCCGGCGCAGTGGCGGTGACCGTCCGACTGGAGGAAGGCTGACATGCCCATCCTGCCACCCCGCCTCGACGACCGCAGCTTCGACGACCTGCTCGAGGACCTGCTCGCCCGCATCCCGGCGCACACGCCCGAGTGGACCCACCCGCGCCTGGGCGACCCCGGCCGCAGCCTGCTCGAGCTCTTCGCCTGGCTCGGCGATGCGCTGCTGTATCGCGCCAACCTGATCCCCGAGCGCCAGCGCCTGGTGTTCCTGAAGCTGCTCGGCCAGGGCCTGCGCCCGGCGCAGCCGGCCTCGGCCATCCTCAGCCTGAGCTTCGCCCAGCCCACCGAGCTCGCCGGCCTCACGCTGGCCGCCGGCGCCACCATCAAGGGGCCGCAGCCTTTCGAGACCCTGGCCGAGACCACCGTGCTGCCGATCAGCGCCGAGGCCTGCTACAAGCGCCCGCTCGACGAGGCCGACAGCGCCCGCCTGGCCGAGCTCATCGACGGCCTGCAGCGGGTGCACCGCATCGACGGCGCGGCGCGCGGCTATCAGGTGACGCCGCTGTTCGAGAACGGCCAGGCGGTCGGTGAAGGGGTCGATGTGTTCGCCGACAGCATCGACCGCGCCCTGTGGCTGGCCCTGCTCGCGCCCGCGGCGCGACCGGAGCAGCAGGCCGCCGTCACCGCCGCCGCACGCAGCGCCCTCGGTGGCGGCGACAGCGGCGCCAGCGCCCTGCTGTCGGTCGGCGTGGTGCCGGCGATCGCCGCGCCGGCGCTGTTCGAGGAGATCGGGCCGCGCGCCCGTATCCCGGTGATGTGGGAGATCGTCACCCAGGGCGCCAACGGCGTCGATGCCGACTACCTCACCATCGACCCCCTGCCCGGCGCGCTCAACGACACCACCGCCGGCCTCACCCGTCCCGGCGTGCTGCGCCTGCCGATGCCCGACGAGGCGCTGATCTGGGCGCCGTCCAACGACGTCGGTGACAACCCGCGCGCCGGCGTCGGCGACAACCCGCCGCGGCTCGACGACCCCGAGCGCGCCGCGCGCCTGATCGGCTGGCTGCGCCTGCGGCCGCAGCCCGGCAGAGGCGTCGAGCAACTCAGGCTGTCGTGGATCGGCGTCAATGCGGTCGAGGCCGACCAGCGCAGCACGATCGGCGGCCGCGTGCTCGGCGTGTCCACCGGCGCCGCCGACCAGGTCTTCCAGCTGCCGGCCGGCTCGGTCGATGCAGCGAGCCTGCGCATCGAGGTCGAGGAGCCCGGCCGCGGTTACCGCGAATGGCGGCGGGTCGACGAGCTCGCCGCGATCTCCGCCGACCCCGTCGTCGCCCGCGAGACCGGCGCCTTCGAGCTCGACGCCGAGGCCGGCACGCTGCGCTTTGGCGACGGCGTGCGCGGCCGCGTGCCGGAACGCCAGATGCGCGTCCGCCTCGCCCATGGCCGCTTCGGCGGCGGACGGGCGGGCAACCTGCCGGCGGGCAGCCTCACCGAGCTCGCCAGCGCCCGCGTGGTCGGCAGCCCGCGCGCGCTGCCGGCGATCAAGGTGCATCAGCCGCTGGCCAGCGCCGGCGGCGAGGACGCCGAGACCCTGGCCGTGGCCGAACGCCGCATCCCGGCCCTGCTGCGCCACCGCGAGCGCGCGGTGACGGCCGAGGACTATCGCCGCCTGGCGCAGGAGGTGCCCGGTACCGAGGTCGGCCGGGTCGACGTGCTGCCACGCTTCAAGCCGCGCGAGCGCCGCTTCGACGTGCCCGGCGTGGTCAGCGTGATGGTGCTGCCGGCGCGCGCGCTGGGCCCGGCCCCCAATCCGCGCCCGGACCGGCCCTTCATCGAGCGGGTGCACGCCCATCTCGCCGCGCGCACGCCGCTCGCCACCGAGTGCTACGTGATCGGCTGCGAATACCTCGCCCTCGGCCTGTCGGTGGCAGTCGTCATCCGCGACGGCTTTGCCCGCGACGCGGTGCTGTTCGAGGTGCGCGAGGCCTTGCGCCGCCTGCTGTGGCCGCTGCCACCCTTCGGCCCCACCGGCAGCGGCTGGCCGCTGCGCCGCCCGGTGCGCGAGCGTGAGCTCGAGGTCGAGGTGTCGCGCGTGGCCGGCGTCGCCGAGGTCGCCGGCCTCAACCTGTTCGAGCGCGCGCAGATCGACGGCGAGACCACCTGGCGCCTGCTGACGCGCAACACGGTCGACGCGTCGCAGCAGCTCGAGCTGGCGCCCTGGCAGCTGCCCGAGCTGCTCAGCGTGCTCGTGATCGAGGTCGCCGCAGGCAGCGCCAACGCCGCGCCGGACTCGCTCGCGGCGCTGCCCAATCCCTTCGCCGACGAGACGGCGGTCGCGGTGCCGGTCGTGCCCGAGGTGTGCTGATGGACGCCAACCGCCAGCGCTTCTGGTTACTCGCCGACGACCACCACTGGCCGGCGCGCAGCCATGTCGACTACCGCAGCGCCTGCCGCGCGCTGCACCTGTCGAGCGAGCGTAGCCTCGGCGCCATGGTGGCCGACGCCGCCGCGGTCGCAGCTTCTGCGCTGGAGCGCCTGCCGCACGCGATCGACCGTGAAGGCGCCACCGCCTGGTGGGACGAGGCTGCCAGCGCGCTGCAGGTGCGCAGCCACCTGCCCGCGCCCGCCACCCTGCTCGAGCTGCCCGAGCGCCCGCAGGACTTCGCCCCCGGTCACGACGACGTGCTCTACGTCGCGCTCGCCGACCGCCTGCTGCTGCACGACCTGCGCGGCCGCTGGCCCGACTTCGTGCTGCCGACCGCCGGCTTCCAGGCCTGGCGCGTCGCCGCGGCAGCCGGCGGCGGCGCCTGGTTGCTCGAACGCGGCAGTGGCCGCCTGGCGCGCCTGCGCGGCTGCCTGCAGGCCGCACGCCCGGCAGCGGACTACGCCGCCACCACCTTCCGCCCCGACCCCGAGAACGCCGACGCCCCCCGCCTGCACCTTGCGCCCGCGCTGGCCTGGCCGGCGGGCGAACGGCCGCAGGCGATCGCCGCCCACGCCGATGGTCGCCTCGCGCTGCTGTCCTGGTTCGGCGACGGCGAATGCCGGCTGCGCCTGCTCGAGGCCGATGCGCGCGTGCTCGGGGCCGCCCAGACACTGGCCGGCCTGCGCTTCGCCTATGCGCTCGACTGGCTCGGCGACGGCGGCATCGCCGTGCGCGTGCCGGGCCGGCGCGATGCGCCGGTGTTCCGCCCGCGCGCCACCACCGAGCCGCTCACGCTGCAGCCCGCCGGCGACATCTACCCGCTGCAGCCCGAGGCCGAGGAAGCGCCCTTCGCCCACCGCCTCGACCAGCCACCACGCTATCCGGTCATCGGTCCGGCCCTCGAGCCGCTGCACCGGCTGTCGGTGTCCCGCCTCGCCCGCCGCGGCGAAGCCGCCAATTTCGGCGCCGGCCTGCCGCACCTGATCGACAGCGGCGATGCCGCCACGGTCTGGCATCGCCTGTATGCCGAAGCGCGCCTGCCGGCCGAGTGCGGCTTCGTGGTGTGGCTCGCCGCCACCGCCGAGCCCTCGCCCGCGGGCATCGTCGACTGGGAGCCCCATGTGTTCGGCGCGGTGCCGGCCGAGGAACTGCCCGCCGGGCCGCTGCCGCGCGCCGCCTGGGAGCGCCTGCCGTCCGAGCTGCCCGGCCATCCCGGCCTGGGCGCCTGGGGCGCGCCGCAGCCCGGCCGCGCCGGCCTGTGGACGGTGCTCGTGCAGCGCCACGGGCGACGCGTGCGGGCACTGCGCGGGCGCTACCTGTGGGTGCGCATCACGCTGCACGGCAACGGCCGCGACTCGCCCGAGATCGCCGCGCTGCGCGCCTACGGCCCGCGTTTCCCGGTTCGCGACCAGTACCTGCCGCGGCTCTATCACGAGACCGAGTTCGGTGCCGCCGCCGATGCCCGCGTCGCGCCCGGTGAGGCGCACAGCACCCCGGCCGATTTCCTCGAGCGCTTCCTCGGCAACGTCGAGGGCTGGCTCACCGCGCTCGAGGACCGCGTCGCCGCCGCACACCTGGTCACCGACCCCGACACCGTCGCCGAGCCCAGCCTCGACTGGCTGGCAAGCTGGATCGGCGTCGCCTTCGACCCCGCGCTACCGGCCGCGCGGCGCCGCCACTGGCTACGCCACGCCGCCGAGCTCGCGCGCTTCCACGGCACGCGGCACGGCCTGCTGCTGGCGCTCGACCTCGCCACCGACGGCGGCGTGCGCGGCGGGCGCATCGTCGTCGTCGAGGGCTTTCGCATCCGCCGCCTGCTGGCGACCCTGCTCGGCGTCGACCTCAACGTCGAGGACGACCCGCTGCTGCCCGGGCTGGTCATCAGCGGCAACTCGGTGGTCGGCGACACCCTGATCCTGGGCGAGGCCGAGCGCGTGGAGTTGCTCGCGCTGTTCCGCGACGAGCTCGCCAGCGCCGCCGAGCGCGCGGCGGTGCTCGCCTTTTACGAGCGGCTGGCCTACCGCACGCTGGTGCTGCTGCACGGCGAGCAGGAGGGGGACAGCATGGCCGCCGAACACGCGGATGGCCTGCTGCGCCGCATCATCGAGCTCGAGGCGCCGGCCCACGTCGAGGTGCAGATCGCCCGCGCGAGCTGGCCGCTGCTCACCGGCATCGCCAGCCTGGTCGGGGTGGACACCTGGCTCGGTCCGCCGCGACCACCGCAGCCGGCACGTGCCGACCACAGCACGCTGGGCCACGGCGACCGCGTGCTCGGCGTCGGCAGCCTCGATCCGCGCCTGTCGGGCGCGGCGGCGGCGCTCGCGCCCCTGCCGCTACCGGTCGCCGACGCCGGCGCCGACGCGCGCGTCGCCCACGGCCGCAGCTTCATGCTCGACGGCGGCGGCTCGCGCGCCGCCCCGGGCCGCCACCTCACCGAATACCGCTGGCGCCTGCTCGGCTAGCCGCCGCCCCGTTCCGCCACCACCAAGGAGCCCATCATGGCCGAGTTCATCATCAACACCGAGGTCAAGACCGAAACCCCCACCGTCGAAGTGACCGTGTCGCGCGACCGGCCGCTGCCGATCGGGCGCCATGTGTTCCGCCTGGTGGTGGTCGATGACTCGGGCAACACCTCGATCCCGGACGACGTGATCGTCATCGTCGCCGACACCGAGGCGCCGACCGCGGTGCTGAGCGCGCCGCGCTCGGTCAGCCTCGGCCGCAGCTTCGAGCTCGACGGCAGCCGCTCCTTCGATGTCGGCGGCGGGCGCATCACCACCTACCTGTGGACCTACCTCGGCCAGCCCTGAGGACGACCCCACCAACACGCTCGCGGAGACACCATGGTCAGCTTCGTTCGCGGCCAGACGATCAAGACCGCTACCCCCACGATCACCGTGGATGCCGGCCTCGCGGCCGGCGTGCACCGCTTCCAGCTCGTGGTGCAGACCGACACCGGCCAGGCCAGCGTGCCCGCCATGGTCGAGGTCAGCGTCGTGCGCATGGTGGTCGATCCGATCCGGCCCGTGCTCGACAGCACCGTCGTCAATCCGCCGCCCGGCTCGCCGACGCTCACGACCACCCCCACGGTAACGACCAATCCGACCCCCACCGGCAGCATCGGCGGCATGCTCGTCAGACCGCGGGCCGCACCCAGCCGCAAGCCGCGCAAGTCGAGGAAGGAATCATGAACAGTCCACTGCGCCCACCCGCGGACGACCCCTTGTACGCCCTGCCCGAGGCCGCCCGCCCCCACTACGCCACCGGCATGCTGCTCGGCGCGCGCGACTTCGCCGACGAGCAGACCTACCACCGCAACCGCCTCGCGCGCGCGCTGGCCTTTGCCAGCGGTGCCGGCAGCCGTCGCCTGGCCACGCCCGACAGCGACGACACCGGCGTGGTCGGCCTGCACGGCGGCGGCACCCTGGCGGGCCTGCGCGTCGCCCATCGCACGCCGCCGCAGGCCGCCGAAGAGGAGCTGCGCATCGCGCCGGGCCTCGCCGTCGACCGCCTCGGCCGCCTGATCGAACTCCCCGTCCCGGTGTGCCTGCGCGTCGAGCGCTGGTTCGCCGGCGAGCTCGCGCGCGACGACGGCGACGACCTGCGCCGCGCCGCGCTCGACGACCCGGCGCGCTTCGCCAGCGCCCGCCTGCTTGCCGACGGCACGGTGCTGCCGGCGCGCGCAGTGATCGCCGACGTCTTCATCCGCTTCGTCACCTGCCGCCAGGCCCTGGCGCCGGCCTTTGCCAGCGGCCCCTTCGATGCGCTGGACGCGGTCGAGACCGCCCGCCTGCGCGATGGCTGGGAGCTGCACCTGGTGCTGCGCGGCGACGGCCTGGATGACGACTTCGACGGCCTGCCGCTGGGCGACCGTGACCTCGCCGCACTCGACGCCGAAGGCCGCCGCGACGCCCTGCAGGATGCGGTGCTGGACGCCTGGCCCAGCCTGGCCGGCCACACCGACGCCGCAGGCGCGCTGCCGCCCCCGCCCGGCCACCCGCCCGCGCTCGATCCGACCGCCGTATTCCTCGCCCGCGTCTTCGTCGGCGTCGCCGCCGGCAATCCGCCTGAACGCAGCGGCGAGGTGATCGTGGACAACTGGGGGCGGCGCTTCCTGCCCCATCTCGGCCTGATGGCCGGTGCGCTCGGCCTGGGGCGCTGAGGCCGACATGAACAGCGCGCCGGCCACCCGACTGCATTTGTGCGCGTCCGCGGACGCGCTGGAGGACAAGCCATGGACCTGACGACTGGCAAGGGCCGCGTGACCCTGACCGCAAGCGAGGTCGGCGCCCTGCGCAGCGCCGGCGCCCTGATCGAGGACCCGCGCCGTGAGCGCCCGCGCTATTTCGACGGCCGCTTTCTCGCCGCGCGCGACCTCATCCGCGACCAGCAGTACATCCTCACGCGCGAGGCCGACCTCGGCCGCGCCGCCGGCAGCGGCGTCGCGGCGGGCCTGGAGGTGAGCCGCGGCGGCGGCGACCGCATCGAGGTCTCCGCCGGCCACGGCGTGACGCCGGCGGGCGAGCTCGTCGTGCTGCCGCGCGCGGCCAGCCTGCGCCTGGCCGACATCGCGCACGCCGAACAGCTGTCGGCGCGCTTCGGCCTGGGCCGCATCCCGCAGCCGCCGCTGCGCAGCCGCACCGGGCTGTTCGTGCTCGCGCTGCGGCCGGTGGAGTTCACCGACAACCCGGTCGGCGCCTACCCGACGACGATCACCGGCCCGCGCACGGTCGAGGACGCCGACATCATCGAGGCCACCGCGGTGGTACTGGTGCCGTGGAACGATGACGCCGCCGCCGATGCGCTCGACGCCCGTCGGGCACGCGCGGCCGCCACCCTCTTCGCCGGCGACGGCGGCCCGGTGCTGTCCTCGAACGTGTTGCCGCTGGCGATGATCGCGCTGCAGAACAACCTGCCGCTGTGGATCGACGCCCCCCTGGTGCGGCGCGAGCTCGGTGCCGACCGCGCCGATCTGCCCGGGCTGGGCCATTCGCCGCGCGCGCTGCGCCTCGCGCACCTGCTGCAGCACCAGCTTCACCTCGCCGACGCGGTGGCGGCCAATGGCGGCCGCGGCTTTGCCGCGCGCGAGCGCTTCCCGCTGCTGCCGCCGGCCGGGCCGCTGCCGCCGGGCATGATCGATGCGCGCGACTTCACCCAGCGCTACTTCCCGGCCGAGATGGCGGTCGACTTCTCGATCATCCCCGAGGACGAGCTGCCGGCCCTGGTCGAGGAGTCGCTCGCGCTGCCACCGATCGACCTCGGCGCCGCCGCCGACACGCTGGAATCGACCTCGGTGCTGATCCTCGCCCCGGTGCCGCGCAACGAATGGCGCGCCGTCACGGCACGCCTCAGTACGCGGCTGCGCACCTTGCGCCCGGCGGCGATCAACCTCGTCGCCAGCCGCAAGCCGCTCGAGATCCTGCAGCAGCTGCGCCTTCCCCGCCCGCTCACGCCGCCCACGCCGACCGACCCCGCCGACGCCGAATGGGCGCGCCTGGCCGCCCTGCCCGGCCTGTGGTTCGTGCGCCGGCGCAACCTCGCCTACCGTGACGAGCTCGCCGGCGAGGCCATCCGCGTCGCCGGCCAGGACCGCGTCAGCGAGCTCCTGCCGCGCCTCAACACGCTCGGCCTCGACACCCAGCTCAACCGCGTCCTCGCCGAGGCCACCCCGCGTGCCGCGCTCGAGGTGAACAGCCTGCTCGCCAGTCCGCGCTTCGCCGACTCGCCGACCCTGACCGCGGCGGCGATCGGCGAGCTGTCGCGCGCCGACACCCTCGACCAGGCCGCGGTGCTGAAGGTGGCCGCCGAGCTGGCGGCGCCCGGCGTCGGCGACGGCCTGGTACGACTCGAGACCACGCGTGCCGACACCGTGCCGAGCAAGACCGCGCTGCGCGAGATCGCCAGCGGCGAGGCCGACTGGCGCGCCGCCGACCAGCAGGCCACGGTCGCCGCCAGCGCCGAGTTGAGGCCGCTCGCCCAGAGCGTGCTGCGCCCGCAACCGGTGCGCGAGACGCCGGTCGCGCCGACCGGACCGGTGCTGGAAGCCCCCGTCAGGCCGCGCGCGCAGGCGCGCGCCGCGGCCGCGCCGGCGCCCGACACGCGCGGCCAGCCGGCCGCCACCTCGCCTTCGGGGCGGCGCCGGCGCACGCCCGCGCCCCCCGCCGAAGCCGAGAAACCCGCACGCAAGACCACTGCCGCCACCCGCCGCCGCAAGCCCGACAGCGATGCGAGCTGATGCAAGGAGGTGAACCGTGAGCATCACCCCGATCGAAGCCCCCCTGCCAGGCGAACGCCTGCTGGGTCTGGCGCCCGAGGATGCGACGCAGGCCGCGCGCTGGTGGCTGCGGCGCCCCAACCTGTTTGCCGGCCGCACGCTGACCGCCCCCACGCTGTCCGGCCGCCAGGCCTGGGCTGCGGCCCATGTCGCCCTGCGCGCGCGCGCCTTCACGCCCGGCGTGGTGCAGGGCCTGGAGACGGCGCTGATCGCCGACGCCGCAGCGGGCAGCGGCCTGGGCGACACCCGCCTGGCGCTGATGCAGGGCATCGCGCTCGCGGCCGACGGCGAGGACCTGCACCTGCCCCAGGCGCACGAGCTCGCGCTGGCCCGGCTGCCGGTGGTGGCCGACCCGTCCGCCTTCGCCGGCCTGGGCGCGGCCGGTGGCAGCGGCGACACGCTGGCCGGCAAGCTCATCGGCCCCGACCTGGGCACGGTGATCGGCGCCGACCCCGACGCCCTGCCGCGCGTCGGCATCCTGGTGCTGCAGCCGGTATGCGCCGACCGCATCGGCGAGTTCGACCCCACCGACCCCTGCCCGCTGCACGCCTGCGGCGAGGGCACGATCGCCTTCGAGGACTGGCGCATCGGTGATGGCGCGCGCCTGCTGTGGTACGCCTGGCCGCAGGAATGGCGCAGCCTGCCACCGTTGCCGCCTTCGGGCGCACAGCGCTGGCGCAACCTGCTGGCGTGGCGCATCTTCGATGCCGAGCGCACGCTCGGCGCGGACGAAGTCCTGCCCTGGGAGGCCTTTGGCGTGGCCCTCGGCCTGGTGGCCTGCGCCGCTGACTGGACGCCGCTCTTCCTCGACCGCGCCAGCGTGCAGCGCAGCGGCGGCCGCGGCCGCTGGCCACGCATGGGCGGCGGCGCCAGCGGGCTGGCCACGCACTGGCGCCTGCCTGCACTGTGGCAGGCACAGCTCGAACAGCTCGCCGAACAGATCACCGCCGCCGGCGACGTGCCCGCCGACGCGCTGGCTGCCGGCTTTGCCCGCCTGCCCCCCTTCGGCCTGCTGCCCGCCCACGCGCTCGATCTGGAGACCCTGCGCAGCGACTTCTTTCCCGCCAGCTTCGAGCTCGACGCCGCGCCGGTGCCGATCGAGCAGCTCGACGGCGCGATTGGCGAAGCCGCCTCGCTGGCAGCGATCGACCTCGGCCTCGGCGGGCGCGTGCGCCTGCTGGTGCCGGTGCCGCAGGCGGTGTTCGACCCCCGCCTGCTGATCCGCGAACGCATCGACCCCGAGTTTGCCGCCACCCTGGCCGAGTTTCTGCTCGTGCGGGCGCGCTGGCTGGGCGCACGGCAAGGCCTGCGCACCCGCGCCGCCCTGCTGGCGCGGGCGATCAGCGGCCGCACGCTGGAGGTGCCCGCGATCGACGCCGACACCGAGGCCCTCGAGCCGGAATCGCTCGCGCCCTGGGGGCCGCCCCCCGCCGGCGGCGGCCACCGCTCGCAACGCGTCGCCGGCATCCACCAGCATTTCTTCGAGGCCGCCACCGAGACGCTCGCGGTCGCCAGCGGCAGCGAGCTCTACGCCTGGGTCTATCTCGACCCCGAGCACCCGCCACGCACGCTGATGCTGCAGTGGCACGCCAACGGCTGGCAGCACCGCGCCTACTGGGGCGAGGACCTCATCCCCTGGGGCGCGGCCGACGGCAGCGAGCGCGTGCGCATCGACGACCTGCCGCCCACCGGGCGCTGGGTGGAACTGCGCATCCCGGCCGCGCGTGTCGGCCTCGGCGCGCAGGTGGTCGACGGCATGGCCTTCACCCTGTACGACGGCCAGGCCGCCTATGGCATGACGGGCAGCATCAGCGCCGACGGCGCACGGCAGAAGTGGTTCTGCGGCGTGCTGCCGGCCAATGCCCGCGGCGGCGGTGACGAACCGTGGACGATGCTCACCCACAACGACTTGTGGGCCCCCTTCGAGCGCATCGACGGCGTGCTGCCGGTCGAGGGCGACGGCGCGCCGGCCGGCGGCGGCCATGCCGGTGCGACGGGAATCGAGCTCAGCGAGCACGGTTTCGACGGTGCCAGCGCGCCGCTGCGCGCCGCCGCCGGCGAGCACCTGTATGTCTGGGCCTACCTCGACCCCAACGCCCCGCCCGCCCAGCTGCTGATCGAGTGGCGCAGCAGCACGCGCCTGCATCAGGCCTGGTGGGGGCTGGAGCGCATGCCGGCCGTCCCCCAGCCCAACCTCGTACGCCGTCGTGCGGGTCCGCTGCCCCGCCCCGGGCGCTGGCTGCGGCTCGAGATCGGCGCCGACGAGGCCAGCGGTGTCGGTGCCGTCGATCGGGAGATCCGCGGCATCCGCTTCCTGGTCGCAGGCGGCAACGTCGCTTTCGGCGCCAGCGGCGTGATCGACACCAGCGGCAACGAGCGGCCGTGGTTCGCCGGCAGCCTGCCGGCCGGCGCCAGGCCGAGCGGCGCCTGGCACTTCCTGAGCCCGCGCGACCTGCAGGCGCCAGGCTCGGCGGGGCGCAACGGCGCGGTCGCCGCCAGCCTGGCGCTGTACGACGACCCCGCGCTCGCGCCGCTGTCGGCGCACGAGCGCTACCAGCTGTTCCAGCGCGGACTGGAGGGCTTCATCGCCTACCTGAAGGCGCGCACCGACCGCGCCGACGACCTGGTGGACTTCAACTTCGTCAAGGTACAGACCGACATCTACCGCGTGCGCCAGATCATCCTCGGCAGCTCGGCCGCCACCCGTCTGGCGGTGTCGCCGGCGCTGGCCGGCATCGCCCAGGCCGAAACCGCGGTCGCGACCACCGAACGCATCGCCGGCTTCTTCAACGAGCTCAAGCAGGAGGAAACCCCCGAGCGTGCCCTCTCACAGGCGCCGTCGTCGGGCACGGCACCCACCGGTGGCGCGGCCCCCGCCGCCAACACGGGCAACGGCCTTGCCTTCGGCAGCAATGTGGATCTCGGCCGGCTCGAACTGGACAGCCGGCAGGGGACCCTCAGCGGTACGGGGACGCGCGGCACCGACCTCAAGTCGAGCACCAGCAATCTCTTCATCAAGAGCGCCACCACGCCGCAGTTCACCATCGGCACCTCGCGCGACTTCCTGCCCAGCGACATCACCAACGCCGCGCCACTGATCGGCAAGGCCGAGGTGCGCACGGTGAGCATCGCCGAACGCCTGCAGGCGCCGCGCGCGACCGAGGCCAAGGACTACACGACCTCGACCCGCTACGAGGCGGTGCGCGCGATCGCCGCCTACGCCGCCGCACTGACGCGGGAAGATGGTGGCGAGACGCCGGGGCTGTTCCTCGACATCGAGCTCCATGGCACGCGTGGCGACCCCGCCCTGTTCTATGCCAACCAGGACGAGGCCCAGAAGGGGGTGCCGATCCCGGCGATCGACACCGACAACGACGACGAGCGCGCGCTGCTCGAGGCGCGCCCGCGCAGCCTGCCCTTCGCCCAGGTGCTGCGTGAATCCTGGCGCATGCCGCTGCTGCTGAAGACGCCGCGACGCATCCGGGTCGATGAGTCGACCCAGTTCGCCGATGGCACCGACCTCGCCGACAACACGGTGGTGTTGATGCGCCAGCTCGAAGGCCGGGTGAAGCGCTACCGCGACGCCATCGCGCGCAGCGAGCAGGTGCTCGACGGCCTGCGCGCCACGGTGCGCGCCCTAGACAGCCGCCTGCGCGCGATCGGCGAGGAGCTCGCCGAGGCCCGCCACGACGTCGCCGTGACGCGCGCGCTGATCGCCGAAGAGGAGGCCCGGCTGGCGGCGATCAACGCCCGGCGCGCCCGCATCCTGCGCGAGCATGTGCACTTCATCGCCTACCAGCGCCCGCGCGAGACCGAGCTCATCGTCGCTGCACCGCAGCGCACGCTCGACCCCGGCCTGCTCGCGCCCGCGGTGCCGGCCTGCCTGGCCGCGCACCAGGACGCCCCCGACGCCCTGCGCGAGCTGCTGGCGGTGGTGCGCGAGGCGCCGGCGCGCTGGTTTGCCGCCGTGCCGGCCCTGCTCGACCGCCTCGACCGCAGCGACCTGCTGCTGAAGGCGATGCAGTCGGCGCAGTTGCGCAGCCAGCTGCTCGACCTGAAGCTCGCCGCCCAGCCGGCGCCCGCCGCCCCGGCAAAGGGGCTGGCCGGCGCCATCGCCAGCCTGCAGGGCAAACGCCTGCTCGCCGTGCAGGCTTTGCGCAGCGAGGCCACCCGCATCGACCTCGCCGCGGTCGCCAGCCTGGGCTGGAAGGGCGCGCGCGCCGAGGCCGAGAAAGTGGTGTCGCTCGGCGACCTGATCGACGGCGAGCATGGCAGCGGCGCGGTGGCGAGCCGGGCCGCGACCGTGTTCGACGAGCTGTCACGCATCGCCGCCTGCCTGCACGAGGCCTTCTCCACCGTGCTGCCCTCGATCCGCCTCGACTGGGCCGAGCGCCTGTCGCAGTTCGATGCCACGCCGCGCCTGCGCAACCTCGCCGGTCTGGCGCGCTGGGGCGAAATCGATTACGCCGACCGCCACCGCCTGCAGGCCTATGTGGATTGGCTGTTCGGCCAGATCCGCAGCGGCGACGCCGATGCCGAGAACCTGATGAACGACGTCGTGCACATGAGCCTGCTGCTCGCCAGCCATGCGCCGGTCAACCGCATCCTGTCCGGCCGCATCCCCGAGCCGGTGACGGTGCGACCGGGCATCCGGCTGCCGATCCGCGTCACCGATGCGCTTCAGCTGCGCGTCGGCATGCAGGCGCTGATCTACCAGGGCGCGCGCGTGGTGGCGCGCGCCAACGTCGAGGACCTGTCCGGCACCACCGCGGCCGCCACCGTGGTCCAGATCGAGGGCCTATCGCTGAACCTGGCGGCCGACACCCGGGTGCATTTCGTCGATGCCGCCAGCCCGGTGGCGATGGGCGCGGTCCGGCTGGCGGGGACGAAGGCGGTGTAGCGCCATGAGCCTCGCGCGCAGCGTGCATCGCCTCGACATCGCCGCCCCCAGCGCCGAGCTCGCGCGGCGCGCCGGCCTGTTGGTGGAGGATGCGCTGCGCACCGCCAGCCTGCCGGGCGACGGGGCCGAGCTGATGCTGGTGCGGCGCCTCGATCTGCCGGTGTTCGGCAGCCGCGTGTCGGCGCAGGGGGTGGCGCTCGGGCTGGAGTCCGCGTGCCGAGCGCTCGCCCCCATCAGGGGGCGCGATGCGGACGACGCCGCCCTTGCGGCTGCGCGCGCGGTGCGCTTTGCCGATGTGCTCGAAGCCCATCTCGCCCTCAGCGCCCGCCTGCTTGGCGGCCAGCCCGCGCGCGCCTGGTGCTGGGCGCTGGCGGTTCCCGGCTACCGCCCCGACGCGGGGACCGGCGCCGGGCTGCGCAGCATCGCCGTTTCACTCGCCCGTGGCGAGGCGGCGGCGACCGCGCTGCCGCACTGGTTCGCCCGCATCGTGGCCTGGGGTGGCGCCGAGCGCCTGCTGCGGGCACTCGATGCCGACGATGCGACATTGATCGCGCAGCGCTGCCCGCCCACCCGCCCGGCCAAGCTGGTCGCGGCCGGTGATGCGCCTGCCTGGCAGCGCGCGCAGGCCTGGGCGCGCCAAGGCCTCGCGCGCGACGATCCGCGGCGCCGGCTGCTCGAGACGCTGGCCCCCGCACGGGCATGGACACCCGCAGCAGAAGGCGACGGTGGCACGAGCCAGCACGCGGCAAGGGCGCCGCGCCGCCACACGGCCCCGGCGCCTGGGCTGGGGAGAGGAGCGCCGCCGCTGCAAGGGGCGGACGCCCAGTCACCCCAGGCACTGGCCGAGGCCCTGCGCCCGGACCGCCTACGGACCGCAAGCCCTCCAGCCCCTGCGGACCCGGTGGCCGCAGCGGGCACCTCCGGCGCGGCCGCCCCCCTTGCGGCCACAAACGCGCACGCGTCGCCGACGCGATCGCCGCAGCCGAGCGCGGACCCGGCCGCCGGCGTCACGCCGCACCTCAGCGCCTGGCGCATCCTCCCCCCTCCCACCGACGCCAAGCCTTACCGTGCCCTGGCGGCCATCAGGCGCGCATCGGCAGCCTCGCGCGTCACACCCGGCACCCCGTCCCAGCGCGACCGCGCGCCCTCCGCGACGGCACCGGGCCATGGCCGCGCCGACGCTGGCCCGACAACCCATCCCATGCCCGGCGTCGAGCGCAGCCACGCCTTGAGCCCGCTCCGCGGCGCCGACCCGCTCCACCCCGCGATCGGCGGGCTGAGCGCGCCCCACGCCATCGACGCGCCGACCCGTGCCGGCGGCCTGCTCTTCCTGCTGCCGGTGCTCGACCGCGTCGGCCTGCCCGCCTGGCTGCAGGCCCACCCGGACGCCGGCGGCGCGCTGCCGGCCCAGGTCATGGGCGAGCTGCTGCGTCGGCTGCGCATGGCCGAGGACGACCCCGCCTGGTCGCTTGCACGCACCGTGGCAGAACCCGGTGCGCGCGCGCTTGCGGCACGCTGGCTCGCCGCCTGCCGCCGCCATCTGCGCGTCGCCATCGGCATCGGACCGGCCAGCCTGTGCCTGCGCCCGGCGCAGCTGGTGATCACGCCCACCCATGCCGACGTCTGGCTGGCCTTCGACCAGCTTGATCTGCGCATCCGCCGCGGCGGGCTGGACATCGACCCGGGCTGGCTGCCGTGGTTCGGGCGGGTGGTCCGTTTCCATTACGGGCGGAGGCCATCATGAAACGCCCGGAGGAGGCCGCGCGCCCCCCCGAACACGGCCACGCCGCGGGGCCTGTCGACGGCACGGGACAGGGGCACGCTCATGCCGCCCCGACTGCCCCCGCTCCCCCGCTCGCCGAGCTCGGCTTCGCGTTGCTTGCCGCCGCCTGCGTACCCGGCCAGGGCGCCGAGGCCGACTGGCTGCGCGCGCACCGCGATCGGCTCGGCCTCGAAGCACAGAGCGGAAGCGTTGCGGCTGAGGCTGAGGATGAGCAGGCCCACGCCCGCGCAGCGCTCGGCGCGTGGTTGCAGGCCCCGCCCGAGGCCGACCGTGCCCTGCACGCCCTGGCCCGCCATGAGCGCCTGTCGCTGACCGAGACGATGGCGATCGCGCTGGCGCGCGCCGCCGAGATCGAGCCGATGGCAGCCCGCGTGCTGATCTGGCTGCAGCACCCGGTCGGGGAGGCGCGCCCCGGCCTCGGCCTGCTCGCCTCCCTGTGCGAGCGCCTGGGCGAAGCCGAGGCCCTCCCGCGCCTCGCCGACGGGCCAGCACAGGCGCTAGGCCTGATTCAGCTCGTGCCCGAGGACCGCCCGCTGTGCGAGCGCAGCGTGCGCCTGCCCTTGCCGATCGTGATGGCGCTGGGCGGCCACGAGGGCCGCTTCGCCGGCGTCGACAACGACTGCAGCGCGCTCCCCGCGCTGGCGCCCTCGACGCGCGTGGCGGCCCGCCGCCACGCCGACGGCCTCGCCCGTGGCGGCGCCCGGGTGCTGGTGATCCGCGCCGCACTGGACGCCGAGGCGCGCGCCGCCGCCATGGAGGTCGCCGCCGGCCTCGGTGCGCGACCGGCCTTCGTCAGCGGCGAGATCCCGCCCGGCCTCGGTCCCTGGCTGTGGCTGCGCGGCCGGCTGCCGGTGCTGTGCCTGCGCCTGGCGCCCGGCGACCGCCAGCGCCTGCCCGCCCTCCCCGGCCATCGCGGCCCCGTGCTGGTGGCGAGCGGCGCCGACGGCAGCTTCGAGGCGCAGGGCGCGATCGCCGAATGGCGGCTCGCCGTGCCGCCTGCCGAGGAACGCAGGCAACTGTGGCAACAGGCGCTCGGCGACAGCCTGCCGGCGCCCGCGCTCGATGCCCTCGCCGGCCAGCACCGGCACAGCGCCGGGCGCATCGTCGAGCTCGGCCAGGCGGCCCGCTCCACCGCCGCGCGCGCGGGCGAGCCGCTGGCCAGCGCCCATGTCGCCGCCGCCGCGCGCAGCGGCGTCGGCGCCGACCTCGGCGCACTCGCCGAACTGCTCGAAGACGACATCGACGACGACGCCCTCGTCCTCGTGCCCGCGCTGCGCCAGGCGCTCGACGGCCTGCTCGCACGCTGCCGGCTGCGCGACACCCTGGTCGCCGCGCTCGGCGCCGCAGCGCGCTCGCGCTACCGCCCGGGCGTGCGCGCGCTGCTCGTCGGCCCCTCGGGCACCGGCAAGACCCTCGCCGCGGGCTGGATCGCCACCCGCCTGGGCCTGCCGCTGTACCGGGTCGACCTGGCCTCGGTCACCAGCAAGTACATCGGCGAGACCGAGAAGAACCTGTCCGAGCTGTTCGCGCGCGCCGAGCACGCCGAGGTCGTGCTGCTGTTCGACGAGGCCGATTCGCTGTTCGGCAAGCGCACCGACGTCAAGGACGCCAACGACCGCTTCGCCAACCAGCAGACCAACTACCTGCTGCAGCGCATCGAGAGCTTCGAGGGCATCGTGCTGCTCACCAGCAACAGCCGCGCCCGCTTCGACCCCGCCTTCACCCGCCGCCTCGACGCCATCCTCGAGTTCCCCACGCCCGGCCCGGAGGAGCGCCGCGCGCTGTGGCTCGCCCACCTCGGCGACGCCCACTGCCTGGATGCCCCGGCGCTGAACCGCCTCGCCGCCGCCTGCGACCTGGCCGGCGGGCACATCCGCAACGTGGTGCTGGCGGCCGCCGCCCGTGCCCGCCTGCAGCACAGCGCCATCGGCGAGGCGGAGATCGCCGCGGCGGTGGCGGCCGAGTACCGCAAGCTGGGCAAGCCGGTGCCGGCGGGGATCGAGCGCGCACGATGACTGCGCCTGCCCCCCCGCTCCTGCGACCCAAGGCGCAGGCGGCACTGCCGCCCCTCGCGCGCAATGGTGCGGAAGAGGCCGTGCCTGAGGCCACCAGCGGCATGCCGCGCTTCCTCGGAACCGTCAAGCCGCACTGCAAGCTCGATGTCGGCCCCAGCGACGACCCGCTGGAGCACGAGGCTGAGGCGTTCGCCCAGGCCGTCACCGAGCACAGACCCGTCAGTCCGCGCTTCCTTGCCCTGGCGCGCGCATCGCCGCAGAGCTCTGAATCAGCCGAACGCGAGAACGTGGACGGGCAGGCCAATTCCGTTTCCGAAGTGGCCACCACGCGGCGCCAGCCCGTCGACGGCAATCCACCGGATGACCGCAGCGATGAATCACGCGGCAGGCCCCGCAGCGCGCGCGGCGCACGGGCGCTCGACCGCGTGGAGCCCCTCGCTGCCCCGGTGCGCGCCCCGCTCGAGCATACGCTCGGCGTCGAGCTCGGCAGCGTGCGGGTGCACAGTGGCGTAAGCGCCGCAACAGCAGCACGACAACTGCACGCTCGCGCATTCGCGCAGGGCCATGACATCTGGCTCGGAGCAGGCCAGCGTCGCGACGATCTGGGCCTTCTGGCACACGAAGTCGCCCATGTCGTCCAACACAACGACGGCAGCGGGCCGATCCGTCGCCAGGACGAGGGCAGCACATCGAGCGGCGGCGACGCGCCCGGCAACACGCGACAGAGTTTCGGCTTTTCAGAGGAGGAGATGGAGGCCCGCCTGGCCGCCACCCCGGCTGAGGGGGCCGACACCAGCGCGCCCACGGTCGAACTCGCAGCGGCGACCGAGAGCACCCTGGACGAGGTCGAGGCCGAACCCGCGGAGGCCGAAGGCGAGGGGGGACCGCCTGCCGAGGCCGGCGGCGAGGACACGGGCATACCAGGTGAAGGCGCGGCTCGCGGTGAACGCCGGGCGGCAGGCGGGGCGGGCGGACCTGGCGCCGAGCGTCCCGCGCCGCCCGAGCTCCCCGGGCCGGCGTCGGAGTTCGAGGCGCTGGTCGGCGCAGACGTCGCCGCCTATCTCGACGGCAACCTGTCGGACGAGCAGCTGGCCGGGCTCGAGCCGCAGACGCGGATGCTGCTCGAGGCGGCCGACCTGCTCGGTGAGCGCAGCATCACCGACCCCGAGGGCGCAGCGCTGGCCGGGCTCGGCGGCGAGGCCCTGCCCGCCGGTGCCCCCGCGACCGGCTACGAGAACGAGCCGGCCTGGCTGCGTACGGTCGCCACCATCCGCGACGTCACCGGCCAGCTTGGCGGCATCGTCGGCATCATCGGCCTGGTGGCGACCGTCAGCGGCTTCATCCTGAGCCTGCTGGTACCGCCAGTCGGCGCCTTCCTGCTCACCGTCGGCCGCTTCTGCGACGTCGCCGCGCTGATTCTCGACGCCGTCAGCCTGGTGCTCGGCATCCTGCTGACCGGCTACAACTACTACCGCCTGAAGAACGAGACCGATCCCGAGGAACGTCGCCGCCTGCTCGGCATGGTGCGGCAGGACGCGATGGGGACGGTCATGAGTGCGGTGGCGGTGGCCACCGCGGTGGCACCGGGTGCGGGTCGGGCGCTGGGTCGGGGCGGCCGCCGGCTTTCGGCCGGACTGCGCACCGCCTCGCGCGCATCCGGCGCCCTCGGCCGCGGCGCCCGCGCGGTGCGCAGCGTGGGACTGGCGGGCCGGCTGGCGGCGCGCGCGGGCCGACGCGGCATCGGCTCTGCCGGACGCGCCGCCGCAGGCGGATTCCGCCGCCTGTCACGCTCCTCTTCGCTGGCCGGACGCGCCGCGCGCGGATTGCGCGCCGGCCATGTGGCTGGCCTGCGCACGCTCGGCAGGGCGCGGCGCGCGACCGGCCGCACGCTGTCCCGTGCCGGCGTGTGGGCGCGCGGCACCGCGCCGGTGCGCTGGGCCAACCGCCTCGGCGGCCAGGCCGAGGAATGGACCCGCATGCGCCTGCGCGGCCTGGCGACAACCGATACCGCCATGGGTCGCTTCTATAACCGGCGCTTGCGGGGCATCCACGAACGCAACGTGATGCTCGCACGCTCGCTCAACGACCCGGTGGAGCGCGCCTATCAGCTTCGCCTGGGCCGACAGTTGAGCGATGAACTCGATGCGCTGCGCCAGGCCAATCCCGGCTGGACGCCGCGGCAACTCGAGGATGCCCTGCGCACCCGCTTCGGCCGCGAGCGCCTCGGCGACGCGCAGGTCGGCACCAGCCGCGGCGGCAACGTGCAGTTCGTGCGCGACGACGCGACCTTCCTGCGCGAGGTGCGCGAGACCGAGTTCACCGAGATCCAGCTCATCCGCGACCGCCTGCCTCCGGGCGCCACGCCGCGCGAACTGGCCGAGGCGGTCAACAGCAGCCCCTTCATCAAGGGCCGCTGGACGGAGGAGGAGCTGCGCGCCTTCACCGCCATGCAGCCGGCACGCGGGGCCGCAGGAGAACTGGCGCTGCGCAATGCCGCCGACGAAGCCCTGGCAGTGTCCAAGACCGGACACCACACCCTGCCCGCCGGCATGGCACCGCAGATCAGCCGCAACCCGCGCTTCATCCAGATCGTCAACGACAGCCGCAGCTACCGCGACTTCATCGACCGCGCCCACCCGGGAATGACCCATGTGCCGCCGGTCGAGGGCTACCGGGTTCCGGGCAGACGCGCCGGCACCACGCGCCAGGCCAGTAACCGGCGCGAGGTGATCGAGGACATGCTCGACCAGGGCCAGATTCCGGGCTATACGCGCGCCGACATCGACTACTTCATGGGGCGCGGCCTGGCCGACGACCTCGTCGTCGACGGCAGCAGTGGTGTATGGCGCAACCGGCGGGTGGCCGGCAGCCAGATGTTCTTCAACCCGCACCTGGGCATCGGCCACGAGTGGAACTGGGCCAACGAAGTTGCGCGCCAGGTCTTCGACATGGACACCCGGCTCGGGCTCAGCCTGCGGCGGGAACTCGGCAGCCAGCTGGCGCTGCCGGCCGTTCGCCAGGCGACACGCACCACCGGCGGCGAGCGTGGCAGCGACGCGGCACAACCGGCCGCGAGCGCGGGCACGGGCGGCGCCGATGGACGACTGCGCGCCCTCATCGATGCCGCGATCCGTGCGCGCACGGCGCGCGAGCAAGGCCTATCGGCGGGGGCGGCGATCGACGCCCTGCTGACGCCGCTGCCGGCCGATCAAGCCCTGGCGTCCGCGGACACCGCCGCCGAGCTGCCGCCCGAGATTGCCGAGCCGATGCCCGCGATGGCGACGGCGGTCGACGAAGGCGCGACCGAGGCGATCAGCGCCGAAGGCACGGCAACCGGGCCGGAGGAGGCACCGGCAGCGCCGCCCGCGCCCGTCCCCTACAGCCCGCAGGCGCTGGTGTCGATCCGCGAGCAGCGGATTGCGGTGGCCGAGGCGATCGGCGTCGTCGGCCAGTACATCGCCGATGCCGACGCGGCCGAAGCGCACAACCGCGCAGCGCAGGACACGGCCGCCGAGTTGGCGTCGCGCAACGTCGAGCAACAGCAGTTTGCCCAGGCCGAACGCGACACGGTGGCCGGCGAGCAGGACAAGCTCACCCAGGCCGGCAGCGCGCAGGAAAACATGGCGGCCGAGAACGAGCGTGCCGCGGGCGAGGCAGAGCGCGGCCAGGGCGAGGCGGAGTCGGTGCAAGCCGGCGGTCAGGAGGTCAGCGTGGAGCCCAAGCCGGAAGAGCCGCGCGAGCGCAGCTGGCTCGAGCGCGCGTGGGACGCCACCGCCGGCGCCTTGTGGGACAATCTCGTCGCTCCCGCCGTGCGCGCAGTGCGGCGCAAGGTCAATCAGGTCATGGAGTCGATCAACGAGTTCATCATGAACATGATCAACCAGGCGCTGGGACTCGACGAGATCGAGGCGGAACTGAACGCCGGCGGCGAGGACATCGGCGACCGCAGCAGCAGCCTGGACGAGACCGACGCCGGCCTGCAGGAGACCCAGGAACAGGCCAGCGCCGAACAGGCGCGCAATGAGCAGACGGTGGAGCAGGCCGAGGCCAATGCCAGCGACGCCGCCGCCAGCCGCGAGGACGCCGAGGCGCTGCGCACGGAACTGCAGGCGCAGGACCAGGCCCTGCTCGCCGAGGAGATGCAGGGCACGAGCTACATCCTCGACTTCGGCGCGCGCTTCCAGCCCTACTTCACCGCCGAGGCCGCCGGCGCGGCAGTGACCCAGACCGGGAACGAAGCCGGGGAGGGAGCAGACGCCGGATTGGAGTTCGAGCCCGAAGCCGAGACCGAGGTCGGGGCCGAACCCGAACCGGCGGCGCTTGCCGAACAGGAGGAAACCGCATGAACCCCGTTCCGCCGACGAATGCCGGTGTTGGTGGCGCGAAGGGCTGCGGCAGCCCGGGGCGCGCGCCATGACACCGCGTTCGCCCGCGGCGGCCGAGGCCCGCACACGCGCCTTCCTCACCGAGCTGCTGGCTGCGGTGCCGATCGCACGCGGGCAGGGCACAGCCGCCGAGCGACTGGCTGCGCTCGAGCGTGCGGCGCTGTTCACACCGGTTTTCACCGACTGGCCCACCCCGGTCGATGAGTGGCTGCAGGAAGGATGCCGGCTCGCCTGCGAACTCGGCCGGGCCGACGTCGTGGCGCGGCTGGAGCTGCGCCAGGCCGTCATCCACATGCGCCGGCTGGCGCTCGACGCCGCGCAGGCTGCGGTCGATGCGGTGCAGATCCCCGCCACCTCCCCAACCGCGGCCGCCGACACCGCCTGGCAAATCGCAACACAGGCACGCATCCTGGTGCGCCGACAGGGCTTCGACGCTGCCCGTGCCCTGCTCGCAACGATCACCCCGCCTTCTCGCGACACCTGGACGGCCTGGCTGCCGATCGTCGCGCGCGCCGAGCTCGAGGTCGAAGCAGCCGACCATGGCGCGGCGTCGGCCACCCTGCACACCGCACTCGAAGGCATGCCGGGCGAGCTCGTCGAGGAGCGCATCCAGTGCCTGCAGGCACTCGGCTTCGTGCTCGTGACACGCGGCGACGCGCGCACGGCACGCCGCCATCTCGACCATGCACGCCACCTGCTGCGCGCCGCCGGGGCGTGGCCCGAAGTCATCCAGATGAACCTCGCGGTCGGCAGCCTGAGCGCCGCAGTGGGCGATCACACTGCCGCGCAGCGCATGTTCCGCGAGGCGGGCGAGCTTTGCCGCCGCTATCCGCGGCCGCAGCTGGAGGCCATGCTCGACATCGGAGTAGCACGTTCGGCGGCGGCTCTCGGGGCTTTCGACCTGGCGGCGGCGGCGGCGCTGGAGGCCGCCCGCCGCTATGCCGCACAAGGGAGCGTTGTGGGCTACGTAAGCATGGTGGTCTTCGTCGCCCGCCTGTACGCCGAGGCGAACCGCCCTGCCGAAGCCTACCGGACCCTCGCCACCGGACTGGCGGTCGCCCGCCACCGCCGCTGGCAGGTCGTCGAGGACTTGCTGCGCAAACGCATCCAACACCTGCGCGAGGACGTGGTCGGCGCCGAGGCGTTCGACGCGATGGTCACCGCAATGCTGGAAGAGCGCCGGCAGACATCGGCGGGATCGACCGCAGCGAACTGACCTAATCTAATGACGAGGAGGCACCATGACTTTCAAGTCTCGTCCGGATCGCCAGCCGCCCATCCATTCGGCAAACGCCAGGAACCCCGATCGGGAAAAGGGGCGGGGCGTCCCCCGCTTCCTCACCCTTGGGCGCACGACCCTGACGGCTCGGACTGCGCGTGATCAGGGTCCCGAACAAGCGGCGGAGCAAGCCGCCCACGCCGCCCGGGAGGGCGGCACGTCGCCGACCTCATCCCTGATCGCGGCACCGGCGCCGGCCCAGGCTGCCGCACTGCGCAGGGTCGCCGACAGGGCCGGGGCCGGCCAGCCCGCGCCACAGGGCGCGGGAGAGGCGCCAGGCATGCCAGAAGCCCGCATCCACACCGACAGCCGCGCCGCGCAGCTCGCCGGCAGCCTCCACGCCAACGCCGTCACCCTCGGCCGCGACATCTTCTTCGCCCCCGGCCGCTACGCGCCGGGCACACCGGCCGGCGACCGCCTGCTCGCCCACGAGCTCACCCACGTCGCCCAGCAGCAGGGCGAGCCGCGTGCGCTGCAGTGCGACCTGATGCAGAGCATGCCGGTGACGCTGGGCGTGTTCGAGATCGGCATGGCGACGCAGACCGCGCCGCCGGGTCTGTCGGGCACGATCACCTTCCACCCCGACCCGAACGGCCCCTATTCCGCCGAGATCGGGCTCGTGCAGGCGGTCAATGCAACCGACGTCGCGGGGACGACGACGCCGGCCTCGGGCGCGCCGGTGGACTGGAACAACATGGTCGATGCCAACACCGGCGTCGCCGGCACCGAGGCCGGGCGCATGGAGCAGATGACGCAGGGCACGCCGGGCGGTGCGCCCGCGGGCTGGATGATCGACAACCTGCCCTCGGCCACCCCGCGTGGCGAGGCCGGCTCGCCCAACTACATCGAGCATTTCGGCATCGGCGGCGACAACCAGTACGGCTGGCTGCGCTCGCCGACCGACTTCGGCCCGGCCTCGCTGTTCGACTTTCCCAGCCTGTCCTTCGATAGCGACCTCGACTTCGAGACGGTGGCCAAGGGCACCGACAACCAGACGATCTACGGCGCGATCTCGTGGGGCTTCCAGATCCGCGCAGGGGCCGTACAGGGCGAATATGCCCATGTCGAGGACCAGGCCTCGCCGGTGTTCGAGGAGGCGCTCGAGCGATTTCGTGGCTACTACGTGCACGAACCGGTGGTGCTGTACTTCGACACCAACCAGGACGTGCCGGTGGCGGGCGAGGACACCAAGCTCGCCGACATTCCCGACTACCTCAGCCGCTACCCCGACGTCACCGTCGGCATCCAGGGCAATGCCGACGTGCGCGGCAGCGAGGCGGGCAACATGCGGCTGTCGCAGCGGCGCGCCGATGCGGTGCGCAACATGCTGCTGCTGGCCGGGATCGACCCGGGGCGCATCGCCTATTCCTTCGGTTTCGGCGAGACCGACATCTTCTCCGAGCACGGCACGGCGCCGGGTGCCCCCCAGCCGCGCGACGAAGGCCGCCTGCGCGCCAACCGC
Source organism: Thauera sp. WH-1 (assembly GCF_047806685.1). Classification (NCBI taxonomy): domain Bacteria; kingdom Pseudomonadati; phylum Pseudomonadota; class Betaproteobacteria; order Rhodocyclales; family Zoogloeaceae; genus Thauera; species Thauera sp. WH-1. Next base: position 205,879 of record NZ_JBLQGP010000002.1, on the reverse strand, counting down.
CGGGTGGTGATCGAGTTCTCGCACACGGTCTCCAACCACCCGATCGTGATGCCATGAACGAAACCGACCAGGCCCGCATCGAGGCCCTCGCCGCCACCATCGATGCCCACCCCGAGCCGCTCCACGCCGACTACACCGCCGAGGTGCGCGCCCTGATCGCCATCGGCCTGCCCAGCCTGGCGGCGGTGCTGCCCCTGCTGATGGCCGACGCCGAACTCACCCGCCTGCGCGCGCAACGCGTGCTGGAGGGCGTGACGCGGGCCTGGGCCGGTGCGCCGGGCCGGGACCGCGCGCGGCGGCGCGAGTGGGAGGCGCTGTGGTTGCGCCATGGCGACTATGACTGGCGCGCACCGGCCACGATGCGAGCGGCATCGGTGCGCCAGTGGCAAGACTGGCTGGCAGGGGTCCAGGCACAATCGGCCGGCGGCGCCAGGGGCGCCGCCGGCGACCAGTTCACGTAAACGTTCGACATGTAACGTCATTTGACGCCTCAAGCTGGGTCGTCCAGATTGAAAGACGCGCAACGCACGCGCTTCATCCGCATTGCGTATTCACTTCAACTGGACCGCAGCGCCCCGGCAAGCACCGCCCGATGGCCGCTGCACGGCGCCGCAACGGCAGGAGGCAGACGATGATTCCGGGCTCGGCACGCAAGCTCTCCTCCCCCCCGGCTGACGACCTGGGCGGCTTCGGCCTGCTCGGCAGCGCCCCCTGCTTTACCGCCGCGATGAACCTGGTGCGGCGTTATGCACAGACCAGCGCCCATGTGCTGATCCAGGGCGAGACCGGCACCGGCAAGGAACTGGTGGCGCGCGCCGTGCATTACCTCGGGCCGCGACGCTACAAGCCCTTCGTGCCGATCAACTGCGGCGCGCTGCCCGACAACCTGGTCGAGAACGAGCTCTTCGGCCACGCCCGCGGCGCCTTCACCGACGCGCGCGAGAGCCAGCCCGGGGTGGTGGGCGAGGCCGACGGCGGCACGCTCTTCCTCGACGAGATCGAATGCCTGTCGCACAAGGGCCAGGTGGCGCTGCTGCGCTTCCTGCAGGACGGCCATTACCGGCCGCTGGGCGGACGCAGCCTGGTGCAGGCCGACGTGCGCGTGATCGCCGCCAGCAACCGCGACTTCGAAGCCATGGTGCAGGAGGGCAGCTTTCGCCAGGACCTGCTCTACCGGCTGGCGATCATGGCGGTCACGCTGCCGCCGTTGCGCGCGCGCGGCGCTGACGTGCTGCTGCTCATCGAGCACTTCGTGCAGCGCTTCGCGCGCAGCTACGCGCGACCGGCCCCCGTGCTCGACGAGCAGGCGCGGCGCCAGGCGCTGGCCTATGCCTGGCCGGGCAACATCCGCGAGCTCGAGAACGTGGTGCATCGCCAGTTCCTGCTCGCCGACGGCGGCGTCCTGCACCTCGACCTGGGCCTCGATGAGCGCTCCCGCGCAGCCCCGGCGGCCAGCGCCGAGGCCCTCGCCGCGCTCGACATGAGGAGCGCCAAGGCCGCCGTCATCGCCCGCTTCGAGCGCGACTACCTCGAGCAGCTCATCGCCGCCACCGGCGGCAACGTGTCCGCCGCCGCCCAGCGTGCGGGCAAGGAGCGGCGCGCCTTCGGCAAGCTGCTGAAGAAATACGGCATCGAGCGCGACCGCTACGCCGGCTGAGCGGGCGCGGGGCGCGGCAGCCTGCCCTGCGGGTGGTCGCCTGCCGTTAAACTTCGGCCTTGTGCCGCCTGCCTCCGCAGCGCACACCTGCTGACGGGCGCGCCGCGGCCTGGCCCGGATGCCCGCCACCGAACGAAGCCGCACGATGCCCCCGAGCAACCCCACCGCCCTGCCCCGCGCCCTCGCGCTCGCCTACGCCCTGCTGGTCGCCTATGCCTGCCTGCATCCGCTCACCGGCTGGCGCGACAGCGGGCTGCCGCCCCTGGACTGGCTGTGGGCGCCGTGGCCGAAGTACTTCATCCTCGAGGACTTCCTGTTCAACATCCTCGGCTACCTGCCGCTCGGCGTCCTTGCCGCCGCGGCCCTGCCGGCGGGCTGGAACTTCGGCCGCCGGCTGCTGCTGGCGACCCTGCTCGGCGCCCTGCTCAGCCTCGGGCTGGAGAGCGCGCAGAACTTCCTGCCCAGCCGCGTCGCCAGCAACCTCGACCTCGGCGGCAATGTCGCCGGCGCCTTCCTGGGCGCGCTGCTGGGCGCGCGCTGGGGCACGGCCTTGTTCGGCCCGCAGGGCCGGCTGCAGCGCTGGCGCACGCACTACGTGATCGCCGGGCGCAGCGGCGAGGCCGGGCTGGTGCTGCTGGCGCTGTGGCTGCTGGGCCAGCTCACCGCCACCGACCTGCTGTTTTCCACCGGCGACATCCGCAGCCTGCTCGGCATCCCGGCGCCGCTGCCCTTTCGCGCCGAGCGCTTCATCGCCTTCGACACCGCGGTCACGGCGAGCGCGGTGCTGGCGGTGGGGCTGTTCACCCGCTGCATGACGCGCGGGCTCAACCCGCTGCCGGTGCTGGTCGTGCTGGGGCTGGGCGTGCTCGCCAAGACGATCGCGACGTGGACCTTCTTCACGCCCGGCGCGCCGCTGGCCTGGCTCACCCCGGGCGCCGAGCGCGGCCTGATGATCGGCAGCGCCGTGCTGCTGCCCTGCCTGCTGCTGCCGCGCCTGGTCCAGCACGCGCTCGCCGGCGCCAGCCTGCTGCTGGCCACCGCGCTGGTGAATCTGGTCCCGGAGAACCCCTACCTGATCTACAACCGCCAGCTCACCGGCTTCAGCAACTTTCTCAATTTCCACGGTCTGACCCAGCTCGTCGACAGCCTGTGGCCCTACGTGGCGCTGGCCTACCTGTCGGCGCTCGGGCTGTGGCGCGGCGAGCATCTCGCCGGCGCCGCCCGCCGGCGCTGACGCCACCTATAATCCGGGGCTTGCGGCGCCCGCGCGCGACCCCCACCCCTCCTCGAGAAACGGCATGAGTTACTTCAAACACCACGTCTTCTTCTGCTGCAACCAGCGCCCGGCGGGCGAGTCCTGCTGCAACGACCACAAGGCGAGCGAGCTGCAGACCTACGCCAAGGAACGCACCGCCGCGCTCGGCCTCAAGGGCAAGGGCAGCGTGCGGGTGAACAAGGCCGGCTGCCTCGGACGCTGCGACGACGGCCCGGTGATCGTCGTCTATCCCGACAACGTCTGGTACACCTACGTCGACAAGGACGACGTCGACGAGATCATCGACAGCCATCTGCGCCAGGGCCGCATCGTCGAGCGCCTGCGCCTGCCGGAGGACGCCCGATGAGCCGCCCGCTGCCCACCGAAGCCGCGCTGCTGCGCGGTCCTGCCGGCGCCATCGAGGTGCTGATCGACGCCCCCGAGACGGTGAAGGGCGTCGCCCTGGTCTGCCACCCGCACCCGCTGTTCGGCGGCGCCAACACCAACAAGGTCGCGCACACCCTGGCGCGCGCCTACCGCGACCTCGGTTTTGCCGTGATCCGGCCCAACTTCCGTGGCGTTGGCAAGAGCGAGGGCGAACACGACCACGGCGAGGGCGAGACCGAGGACATGCTGTCGGTGCTCACCTGGGCGCAGTCGCGCTGGGGCAGCCTGCCGCTGGCGCTGGGCGGGTTTTCCTTCGGCGGCTATGTGCAGGTGCGCGTCGCCAACCGCCTGGCCGAAGGCATCGCGCCGCCGCGCCAGCTCGTGCTGGTCGGCATGGCCGCCGGCGCCACCACCGGCAGCGGGCGCAGCTACGACACCCCGGCACTGCCGAGGAACATCCCCGCGCTGGTCATCCACGGCGAGAACGACGACACCGTGGCGCTCGCCAACGTGCTCGACTGGGCCCGCCCGCAGGAGCAGCCGATCATCGTGGTGCCGGGCGCGGACCACTTCTTCCACGGCAAGCTGCACCTGATCCGCGCGCTCATCGCGCGCAACGTCGATCCGGCCTGACGCAAGGATACGAGCGCGCTCAGCCGCCACGCCCGGCGCGCGCCGCCCACTCCTCGATCGGCACCGGCCGGCCGAACAGATAGCCCTGGAACAGCTCGCAGCCGCGGGTGAGCAGCAGCTCGTGCTCGGCACGGCTCTCCACGCCCTCGGCCACCACCTCGAGCTCGAGCGAGCGGCTCAGCGCCAGGATGGCGCGCACGATGGCCTCGCTGCTGGCGTCCTGGGCCATGCCGCGCACGAAGACCTGGTCGATCTTGAGCTGATCGAAGGGCAGCCGCTTGAGGTAGGACAGCGACGAATAGCCCGTCCCGAAGTCATCCAGCGCCAGCTTCACGCCGAGCGCCTTGGTCTCCTGCATGCGCGCCACCGTGGTGTCGAGGTCGCCCAGCACCACGCTCTCGGTGAGCTCGACCTTGAGGCCGCTGGCGTCGACGCCGTGGCGCTCGATGGCCGCACGCACCTTGGCGACGAAGTCCGGCTGGTGGAACTGCTTGGCGCTCACGTTGACCGCCACCGTGTGCCTGCGCGTGGCCGCCGCCTGCTGCCAGGCGTGGAGCTGCGCGCAGGCGGTGTCGAGCACCCAGTCGCCGATCGGCACGATGAGCCCAGTCTCCTCGGCCACGGGGATGAAGCTGGCCGGTGAGATCATGCCGCCCTGGGGGTCGAACCAGCGCACCAGGGCCTCGGCGCCGACGACCCTGCCGTCGCGGTCGACCTGGGGCTGATAGAACAGGCGGAAGCCCCCCTCGACGGTCGCCCGCCGCAGCCGCAGCTCGAGCTCGGCACGCGCGTCCACCATCGCCTGCATGGTCTCGCTGAAGAAGCGGATCGCGTTGCGTCCGTCCTCCTTGGCCCGGTAGAGCGCGACCTCGGCCTGCTTGAGCACGCCTTCGGCCGGCTCCGCGCGCCCGGCAAACACCGTGATGCCGATGCTCGGGGTGCTGCGGTAGGGCCCGCTCGCCAGGCCGAGCTCGCAGGGCGCGGTGACGGCCGCGTAGAGCTGCTCGGCGATGCGCTCGGCCTGGGCGAGGGCGCGCTCGCGGTCCTCGCCCAGGCCCTCGACGACGACCGCGAAGTCGTCGTCGCCCAGGCGGGCGACGGTGTCCTCCTCGCGCAGCGTGGCCTGCAGGCGGCGCGCCAGCTCACGCAGCAGGGTATCGCCGGCCGCGTGCCCCTGGGTGTCGTTGAGCATCTTGAAGTGGTCGATGTCGAGCAGCAGCAGCATGCCGTGCGAGCCGCTGCGCGCGCCGGCGAGAATGGCCTGCTTGAGGCGGTCCCGCATCAGGCTGCGGTTGGGCAGGCCGGTCAGGGTGTCGAAATACGCCAGCTGCTGGATGCGGGCCTCGGCCGCGCGGCGTGCGGTGATGTCCTCCTTCACCGCGACGTAGTGGGTGACGCTGCCGTCGGCCTCCTTGATGGGGGCGATGGTGGCGAGTTCGAGGTAGCGGCTGCCGTCCTTGCGCGTGTTGTGGAACTCGCCGCGCCACACCTCGCCGCGCCCCAGGGTGGCCCACAGGTCCTCGTAGGTCTCGCGCGGCGTGTTGCCGCCGTTGAGGATGCGCGGGTTGTGGCCGATCACGTCCTCGGCGCGGTAGCCGGTGACGTGCGTGAAAGCGGCGTTGACGTAGTCGATGCGGCCCTGGGGGTCGGTGATGAGGATCGGATTGGGGCTTTGCTCGACGGCCAGCGCGAGCTGGCGCAGGCGCAGTTCGCCGCGGGCGATGCGCGCGCGGCTGCGGCGCAGCCCGGCCTGCATCAGCAGCAGCAGGGCCAGGGTCAGGGCGACCAGCGAGCTGGCCACAAGGGCGGTCTGGCGCCACAGCGCAAACTGCTCGTCGACCGCGCGTCCGACCAGCACGAAGAAGGGATAACCCTCGAGCGCACGAAAGGCATACATGCGCTCCACCCCGTCGGCCTCGGCCACGAAGCGCGCCAAGCCCGCGGCCTGCCCGCCCTGGATCAGGCGGAAAGGCGGCAGATCGGGCGCCGCCTCGTTGATGCGCTCCGGCACGTCGGGCCAGCGCATCACCAGCCGGCTGTCGTCGCTGCGCAGCACGCTCACCACCCCCTGGCTGCCGGCGTCGATGCCCGACAGCGTGGCCTCGAAGTGCTGCAAGTCGAGGGCGACCGCCACCAGCCCGCCGAACTCGCCCGCCGGTCCCAGCAGCGGACGGTAACCGACCACCGCCGGCACCGTGGGCCCCTTGGTCAGCAGGGTCGGCGAGAAGCGGATGGCGTCCACCGGTGCCGCGCGCGCCTGCTGGAAATACTCGCGATCGGCGATGTTCCAGTCCCGCCCCGCCGCCAGGCTGCTCGCCCGCACCCGACCCTCGGCATCGACGACCAGGATTGCGACCGCCTCGGGGAAGGCCACCCCCAGTTGCGCGACATGTGCTTGCAGATGCTCGAGCGCCTGCACCCAGCCCGCCGAGCCCGGCACCTGGGATTTGCCCGCCGCATGGAAGTGCTCGCGCACGAAGGCTGCGCTCATGTCGACCCGGCGCAAAGCGCCCTCGAGCTGGGTCGCGAGCACGGCCGCCTCATTGCTCGAGGACTTCTCGACGGCTTCCATGGTCGAGCGATGCGAAAACAGCAGGAAGGCCGCGAGCAAGCTGCCGACCAGGCCCACCACGACGAGGGCCTGGATCAGCTCGAGACGCGCCTGACGGCGCGCGGCGGCAAGGCGGGCGGGAACGGGAACGGGAACGGGAACCCGGTTCAAGCACAGCTCCAGAAAAAAGGATAGGGAGGATGGCGCAGCACGCGTGGCAGGGCCACGCCATCGCGGACGGCCGCTGCGCCGCCAGACCGGGCCGGACGCGAAGCCGCGCATCTCGCCGATTATGCCGTGGGCGGCTCTGCGCGCACTGGCAAATCTCACGCCCGCGCGCGAGAGGCGCCAGCGCGCGCAGCCTGGCGCGACGGCCCCACGATTTCCCTAATTCTGCCGACGGGGCGCGCGGCGTATGGTGCAGACACGTTCCCGGGAGCCCACACCGCCATGAAACTGCTCGCCTCGCTGACCAGTCCCTACACGCGCAAGATCCGCATCGTGCTCGCCGAGAAGGCGCTGCCCTTCGAACTCGTGGTCGACTCGCCGTGGGAGGCCAACACCCGCATCCCCGAGGTCAATCCGCTGGGCAAGGTGCCGGTGCTGATCGCCGACAGCGGCGAGACCTTCTACGACTCGCCGGTCATCGCCGGCTACCTCGAGACGCTGGGCGCCGCCCCCGCGCTGCTGCCTGCCGACGCGCTCGATGCGGTGCGCGTGCGCCAGACCGAGGCCCTGGCCGACGGCGTGACCGATGCCGCCGTCACCGCCCTGCTCGAATCGCGCCGCCCCGACGGCGAGCGCAGCGCACGCGAGATCAGCCGCCAGAAAGACAAGATCGACCGCGGCCTGGCCGAGCTCGAGCGCCGCCTCGACGACCGCCACTGGTTCAACGGCGGCGCCATGCAGCTGGGCGACATCGCCGCCGCGGTCGCGCTCGCCTACCTCGACCTGCGCTTCCCCGACCTCGACTGGCGCGCACGCCACCCGGGGCTGGTGCCGTTCGCGGACCGGCTGTTCGAGCGCGACAGCTTCAAGGGCACGCAGCCGCCGGCGGGGTGAGCGGTGAAGGGCCTGGCCCCAGCTCCCACAAACACGCACGGTAGCTGTGCAGCGGGTGGGGTGAGCAGATGAAAACGCTCAGTCCCCTCAGCCCTTGTCAGTAATGATCCCGACACTGCGCGATCAGCAAGACCTCCCCTTCAACCGCATACACCAACCGATGCCGGTCATCGATGCGGCGCGACCAGAACCCCGCTAGCTGGTGCTTCAACGGCTCGGGCTTGCCGATGCCCGTGAAGGGATGCCGGCGGATGTCCTCGATCAGCGTATTGATCCGCTTGAGCTGCTTGCGGTCGGTCTCGTGCCAGTAGAGGTAGTCCTCCCAGGCGTGATCCGAGAACCTAGGCTGCATCGTCGGTCTCGATCAGCGCGCGCGGCTCGCCACCGCCTGCGCGCAACTGCTCCACGGATTCCATCAGGCGCTTCGCACCCTTCGGCGAACGCAGCAGATACGCCGTCTCTTCGAGCGCGTTGTAATCGTCCAGCGACATGATCACCACCGGTTTGCCGCGCTGCGTCGTCACCAGCACCGGCGCGCGGTCCTCGTTGACGCTGCGCATCACCTGCGCAAGGTGCGTGCGGGTGTAGCTGTAGGTCAGGGCTTCCATCATGTGCTCCAAGTTAAACTTTGTACAAACTTTAGCACAACCCTCACGCGCTCGCACCCCCGGGGCGGCGCGAGCGCGTGAGCAGATGAAAGAGCTGACCGCGGGATCTCCCTTCTACCCCCGCCCCTTCAACCACTCCGAAAACTCCGCCACCGTCAGGATCGGAGTCGGGAAATCCGGCTTGACTGCATGAAGGTCGCCGTCCCCGCTGACAAGCGCGTCGGCATCGGCGGCAAGGGCCAGCGCCAGGAAGATCCGATCGTCGGGGTCCCGAATATCCGGCAGCCCGTCAGGCGGCGTCTCGATGCCGACGGTCTCGACATGAGGCAGGAACTCGGCCAGCAGCGCCTCCTGCTCGTCGCGCGCCAGCTTGAACTTCGGGTAGTTGAGCACACGCAACAGCTCGCCGACCGTGTCGCGACTCGCCAGCGGCACACTGCGCCCACCCTGCCAGGCCTCGCGCAGCCAGGCGAAGCGGCCGCGGGAAAAGATCAATGCCGACACCAGGCAGTTCGTGTCGAGCACGACGCGCGGCGGCGTCACGCGCGTTTTCTCGCCCAGGCAATCGCATCCTCGACGTCATCCTGCGTGATGCCGAGCGCCTCGAGCTTCGCCCGCACGGCATCGGCTTGCTGCAGCCGGACCGGCGTCAGCACGATCTTTCCGTCCTGGACCGTGACGTCGTAGTAATCGGCCTCGCCCACGCGCTGAACGATGGCCTTGGGCAAGGTGACCTGGTTCTTGCTCGTCCGCTTGGCCAACATGATCGCCCCCGAAAAGTAATGAAGTAAGGAATTTCATTTTAGCTACTTCGCGGCGGGAAAGCACTGATGCGGTTCGAAGGCGGCGCCCATGCCACGCAAAGGGGCCAGCACACCCCTTTGTCACATGTTGACAATCCGTTCCGGGCGGCTTGTCAAATTCCGCCCCGGAATCGTGTCAAGTCGGCGGCACTGCGTCACGGAAAGGCGGAGTTCCGGCGCTGGCACGGGGATTGCTGATGGGTAGGCAAGCGGATTTCCCGCGGTTTCCCATCCAGGAGAACTGAAATGAAGAAGATGCAACAAGGCTTCACGCTGATCGAACTGATGATCGTGGTGGCGATTATTGGCATTTTGGCGGCGATTGCTATCCCGCAATATCAGGACTACGTAACTCGTGCGCGCTGGGCTGAGAACAATACCGCAATTGCGCCCCTGAAGCTCGCCGTTGCAGAGTGTGCGCAACTCAACTCTGGTGACAAGGCGGCTTGTGACACGTTAGCAGAGCTCACTACGCACACTGGTTACGCTGCCTTGCCAACCCCTGCGAACGGAACGGTTACTCTCACGGCAACGACCGCAGCGATCGTTGTGACCGGCAACGCTGCAGTTGGAAGTTGCGTGGTCACTTGGACACCGACCGTGAATGCGAATGCCGTAGCTTGGGCTGGAGTTACTAGTGGCACTGACTGCTCCAAGTCTAAGACTGGAGTCTAATAGAGCGGAGAAATAGAGAAAAATAGGGGACAGACCCCAATTTCCCACCTGACCTAGTCTCACCCAAAGCCCGCCGCGGGGAAAAAATAGGGGACAGACCCCAATTTCCCACCTAACCTAGCCTCACCCCAAAGCCCGCTGCGCTCACGCCCGGCGGGCTTTTCCTTGGTGCGCTTCCGCTACTCCGACTCGAACACGTCCCTGCGCGCCGGCACGTCCAGAGGGAAATAGCGCAGAAATAGGGGACAGACCCCAATTTCCGCCCCGCGCCGGCGCTACACGCCCCCGTGCCGACGCCAGAACTCGGCGGGCGTGAGGATGGGGTAGGCGTTTGCCAGGGCGAGCAGGTCCTCGTCGCCGGTGATCAGGTAGTCGAGGCTACCTGCGCGCATGCCTGCCAGCAGGGTGCCGAGCAGGGGCTGGTCGTTGTCGTCACGCAAGGCTTCGTCGGCAACCAGCTCCGGGTCGACGAGTTCGGCCTGGATCGACAGGATGTCCACGAGGTCGTCTATTTCACGGCTGGAGAGGCCGTGGCGGGCGGATAGCCGTGGCAGGACGCGGCGCAGTTCTTCGAGGATGAAGGTCGACAAAACCACGTCGACCGAACCGTGCCGCCAGGCGGCGACGATGCGGCCCGGCACGCTCCCCGGGTAGGCCAGGCCGGACAACAGCACATTGGTGTCGAGAACGACACGCAGGGCGGACGGCACGCTCAGTCCGCCGTCCGCTACTTGCTGGGAAACAGGGGACAGACCCCAATTTCCCACCTGACCCAGCCTCACCCCGAAGCCCGCCGCGCTCACGCCCGGCGGGCGTTTCCTTGCTGCGCTTCCGCTACTCCGACTCGAACAAGTCCCTGCTCGCCGGCACGTCCGGATGTTTCGGCGGGCGCCCCGCCCTGCCCGGCGTTACGCGGCGGCCGAGCGCGCTCGCAAGCTGGGCAGCAAAGCGATCGTTTCCGAGCGCGTAGTTGCCGTTGGTCGCCGCGCGGATCTGGTCCACTTCGCCGGGCGCCAGGGCGTTCTGAAAGAGCGCGCGGTAACGCTCGGCGCGAGCCCGGGGATCGGGAGCGAGGGCGGTGAAGACGGCATGCGGCTGGATCAGTTCGTCCGCTTCGCCCTGCGCGTTTCCGCGGTAGCTCGACCAGCGGTAGGCGCCCGGGTGATCGACCATGCCGGCCCGCACGGGGTTGAGTTCGATGTAGCGCATGCAAGTCAGCAGATAGCGATCGTGCTGCACCAGGCACGAGCGATACCGCCCTTCCCACAGGGTGCCGCTGCGCGCGTAGACACGGTTGACGTACTGCACGTAGCGCTGACCGAGCGCCTTCATCATGTCGCCGACACCGCCCGCGTCGTGTGCGCTGAGCAGCAGATGGACGTGGTTCGTCATCAGCACATAGGCATGGATGCTGCAGCCCGTATCCCGGGATGCGTCCCCCAGCCACTCCAGGTAGCAGCGGTAATCGTCGTCGGAAAAGAAGCAGGCCTGACGATTGTTGCCGCGCTGGATGACATGCATGGGAACACCAGGAAGGAACAGACGTGCGCGTCGAGGCATGGTGGTCGGCGAAGGAGGTGAATGATGCGAAAAGCATACTCCGCGCGATCGATCAATGCTGCGATGTTGGGGCAGCGCCGAAAATAATCGTGGTCTGTCCCCTACTTCCGGGCTCGTCACCGCCGACGTACTCGTCGATGCGGCCCGCGCACTCCAGCATGTGGGCAAGTTAGACCTTGTCGGCCTCGAGACTCGGCTTCATGCGGCAAGGATCACAATGGCTGCGCCTCATTAAGGATGCGATCGCGCATCAGCGGGTGAAGCGACTTCTCGGTCACCACGTCCAGAGGGAAATAGGGGACAGACCCCAATTTCCCACCTAACCTAGCCTCAACCCAAAGCCCGCTGCGCTCACGCCCGGCGGGCTTTTCCTTGGTGCGCTTCCGCTACTCCGACTCGAACACGTCCCTGCGCGCCGGCACGTCCAGAGGGAAATAGGGAACGGACCCCAATTTCCCTCCTAGCCTGCAGAAGGGAATGGGGCAAAGCCCCCGATTCACCCTTGCTGGTCAGGCGTGGGCGTGATGTTGCCCGTGGTGCTTCAGCGGCTGAACCGCCAGACGCATGCCCATGGCTTTGAGGATCGCCGACAGGGTCTTGAGTTCAGGATTGCCCTTTTCGGAAAGGGTCCGATACAGGGTGTGGGCATTCACATCCGCCTGACGTGCCACCTCCTGCACACCGCCGAACGTTTTGCTCAGGGTACGCAAAGCCAGCATCAGGTCGGTCTCGTCGCCGTCTTCCAGCACAGAATTGAGATACTCGGCGGCCAGCTCAGGGTCCTTGCGGAACATTTCGACTGTCGCTTCCTCGTGAGTTCGATGTTTCTTAGCCATTTCGCCTCTCCCAGTCCTTCAACAACTTCACCGCACGCTCGATGTCGCGGCTCTGCGACTTCTTGTCGCCGCCACTGGTCAACATGATCACCATGTTGCCCACATGGGCGTAGTACACGCGATACCCAGCACCGATATCGACCTTGAGTTCCCAGACACCATCGCGCAACGGCTTGCAGTCGCCAAACAGACCCACTTCCATACGGGCAACACGTCTGATGATCGCCACTTTGGCGACACGGTCATGCAACGCGTCAAGCCAGTCTTGGTACAGATCGTTCTCGGCCTCGTCGAGGTAGTGGATGATCTCGTGCATGCCCATTTTAGCCTTAAAGCGAAGATAAGAAATAGAAGAAATAGGGACAGACCCCAGTTTCCAAAGCCCGCCGCGCTCATGCCCGGTGGGCTTTCCTTGCTGCGCTGCCGCTACTCCGAGTCGAACAAGTCCCCGCTCGCCGGCACGTCCCACTGTTTCGGCGGACGCCCCGCCCTGCCCGGCGTGACGCGGCGGTTAAGCGCGCTTGCAAGCTGCGCGGCAAAGCGATCGTTGCCGAGCGCATAGTTACCGTTGGTCGCCGCGCGGATCTGATCCACTTCGCCGGGCTCCACGGCGCTATGAAAGAGCCTGCGGTAACGCTCGGCGCGCACTCTCGGGTCGGCACCGAGCGCGGTGAAGACGTCATGCGGCCGGATCAGTTCGTCCGCTTCACCTGCGCGTTGCAGGGGTAGCTCGACCCGCGGTAGGCGCCGGGCTGATCCACCATGCCGGCCCGCACCGGGTTGAGTTCGATATAGCGCATGCAACTCAGCAGATAGAGGTCGTACTGAATGAGGCACGAGCGATACCGCCCCTCCCACAGGGTACCGCTGCGCGCGTAGACGCGATTGACGTGCTGCACGTAGCGCTGACCGAGCGCCTTCATCATTCCGCCGACACCGCCCCCGTCGTGTGCGCTCAGCAGCAGATGGACATGATTCGTCATCAGCACATACGCATGGATGCTGCAGCCCATGTCCCGCGAGGCATGACCGAGCCACTCGAGGTAGCAGCGGTAATCGTCGTCGGAAAAGAAGCAGGCCTGGCGATTGTTGCCGCGCTGGATGACGTGCATGGGAATACCGGGGAGGAACAAACGTACGCGCCGGGGCATGGTGATCAGCGGAGGGGACAAATAATGCGTAAAGCATACTCTCAACAACCTATCGATGCTGAGATGCCTGAATCGGGGGAGAAGATAATCGTGGTCTGTCCCCTATTTCCCCTATTTCCCCTCACCCGAGCGTCTCCACCCCGAACGGCCCGAACGCCGGATCGCGCGTCACGAGCACCAACCTTTCCAACTCGGTTGGCGGGGCTTGCACGACCTCGGGCGTCCGCCCACTTGCAGACAGCATGGCGTCGACTACAGTGACAGGACCGGCACGCAGCGCCCTGCCGGTCTCGTACAACGACAACGGAGACAGTCATGGCAGAGCTCGACAAGGACGCCGCAGTCGGCGTCCTCAACCGCATTCTCGAGGCGGAACTGGCGGGCGTGGTGCGCTATACGCATTACGCCTTTCTCGTCTTCGGCTTCGGCCGCATCCCCATCGTGTCCTGGCTCAACGCCCAGGCCGACGAGTCGCTGCTGCACGCGCGCCAGGCCGGCGAGTGGATCACCACGCTCGGCGCCTATCCCTCGCTCGCGATCGGGCCGCTGCTCGACTCGCACCAGCACGACGTCGGCGCGATCCTGCGCGAATCGCTGGAGACCGAGTCCCAGGCGCTCGGCCTGTACCGCGAACTGCTGGCGCTGGTGGAGGGGCGTTCGGTGGCGCTCGAGGAGTACGCACGCCAGATGATCCATGCCGAAGAACTGCACCTCGCCGACGTCGACAAGATGCTGCGCAAACCGGGCGAGCTGCGGGCCTTCTCCCCGCACGCGATCTAGGCGGCGCGACTGGCCTGCACCCGTGGCCGCGCGCCAGGCCGGCGTGGCACACGCCCCCCACCCGATCGGAGACCGGACCATGACCGACAGACCCGAGCCCCACATCGCCCAGAAAGGCCCCTATGCCGTCGAGGTGGAGGCGGGCAAGAAGTACTTCTGGTGCGCCTGTGGCCGCAGCAAGAACCAGCCCTTCTGCGACGGCTCGCACAAGGGCACCGGCTTTGCGCCCACCGCCTTCACTGCCGAGCAGGCCGGCACCGTCTTCCTGTGCGGCTGCAAGCACACCGCCAACGCCCCGTACTGCGACGGCACGCACAAGTCGGTGTGAAGGCGCAGGGGGTGAGGCCGCGGCGCTACGCGGGTTCCTGCTCGCCTTCGATGGCATCGCCGGCGGCGCGTTCGCGGCCCGTCCACCGCGCTGGCACTTCCGCCCTGCAGGATGGTCTGTTTGCAGTCCCTGCCCCTTCCTGACCGTGCCTGCTCATGAGACCGCTGCTCCTCGTCCTGGCCCTGCTCCTTCCCCTTTCGCCCACCGCCGCCCATGCGGATGCGTCGGCGCAGGAGGCCGCGCTGTGGGCGGCGCTGCGCGAGGGCGGGCATGTGGCGCTGATGCGCCACGCGCTGGCGCCGGGTACCGGCGACCCACCGGGCTTTCGCGTGGATGACTGCACTACCCAGCGCAACCTGTCGGCCGCGGGGCGCGCCCAGGCGCGGGCGATCGGTGCGCGCTTCCGCGCCAACGGCATCGCGGCGGCGGCGGTGTTCTCCAGCCAGTGGTGCCGCTGCCTGGACACCGCCCGCGCGCTGTCGCTGGGCGAGGTCATCCCTTTCGCCGGGCTCAACTCCTTCTTCGGCCGGCGCGGCGAAGAGGCGGATCAGACCCGCGCCGCCCGCGCCCTGATCGCCGAGCAGTCCGAGGCCGGCACGCCGCTGGTGCTGGTGACGCATCAGGTCAACATCACCGCGCTGACGGGTGTGTTCCCGGCCTCGGGCGAGCTCATCGTGATGCGCGTGGAGGGCGATGCGCTGAGCCTGGCGGGACGGATCGCGACCTCGCCTTGAGGACCACCCTCGGCGCGAAGCCTCAGCCTGGCGCCGCGCCCACGCACGCAGCCTGGCGCGGTAGTAAGATATCAACACCACGACAGGAGCGAGCCATGCCCAATCTCTCGGTGAAACTCGACGAAGACACGCGTCAGCGACTGCTGCGACAGGCCGATCGACAGGGCGTGAGCGCCCACGCGCTGATGGTAAGGGCGATCGGGGCCGAACTGGACCGCGCCGAAGCGCAGGGTGCATTCATGGCGCGCGCCCTTGCGGCGCGGGAGCGCGTGGAGGCTGGCGGCGAGGTGCTGGACGGCGCCGAGTTCGCGGCCTACCTGCGCGGCCGTGTGCGCGGCGAGGCCGTCGAGCGCCCGACCGCGCGCGAACTTCTCGCCTTCCGCAAGTCGCCTGCATGACGCGCTGGCTCCTCACGCCGGAAGCGGCAGAGGATCTGGAACGGTTCGCGGACTTTCTCGCCAGGCACGACCCGGCGAACGCCGCCCGCACGCTCGACCTGATCCTCGACGCTTTCGAGGTGCTCACACGTCATCCGCGCATCGGACGACCGCTGCCCGATGGGCTGCGCGAATTGGTGATTTCCCATGGCCGGACCGGTTACGTGGCCTTGTACAGCCATGACGAGACGGCCGATCTGGCACTCGTGCTCGCCGTCCGGCATCAGCGCGAAGAGGATTACCACTGAGCGACCGCCACTGAGCGTCCCGCTTGATCCTGCGCAGATCAAGGACAGCCGGTTTCTGCAAGAATGCCGGCGTTTCCCCATTGCCGACGACGATGAGCGCAAGCCCCACGGCGGACGAGAGCACGCGCGTGCTGCTCGTCCTCACCAACCTGCCCGACCACGACACCGCCGCCGCGCTGGCCACGGCGCTGGTGGAAGCCCGGCTGGTCGCCTGCGCCAATGTGCTGGCGCCGTGCACCTCGGTGTATCGCTGGCAGGGTGAAATCGAGACCGCGCCGGAAGTGCCGCTGCTGCTGAAGACGACCGTGGCGCGCTATGCGGCGCTCGAGGCCGCCATCCGCGCCCGCCACCCCTACGAACTTCCCGAGATCGTGGCGGTCCCTGTGGAGCGCGGCCTCGATGCCTACCTCGCGTGGGTCGGTGCGGAAACCCGGCCGGTCTCATCGTGAGGCGCGGATCCGGGCCCGCACGCCGCGATGTCGCCGCCACGACTGCCGCATACGCCATGAATGCCGCGCCTGGCCCCGCCACGCGCTTCCGCACACTTTCCCGATTCGTCTCGATGTCCGTCACCGCCCTCTCGCCCCACGCCCTGCACCGCCTGATCGGCCTCTTCGCCCTGTTGGCGAGCCTCGTTGCGAGTGTGCTCACGCTCGCCCCCGCCGCCCACGCCAACCCGATCGCGCCCGAGAAGGCCTTCGCGATGCGCGCCCAGGCGCTCGATGCGCAGACGGTGGAGGTGATCTTCAGCGTCACCAAGGACTATTACCTCTACGGTGACAAGTTCCGCTTCGAGGCCGAGCCGGATTCGGTGCAGTTCGGCACGCCCGACAAACCCGCCGGCAAGCGGCACAAGGACGACTTCTTCGGCGAGGTGGAGACCCACCGCGGCGAGCTGCGCATCCTGCTGCCGGTGCAGGCGCCGGAAGGCCTCACCCGCTTCGAGCTCTTCGTCACCAGCCAGGGCTGCTGGGACGGCGGCATCTGCTACCCGCCCACCACGCAACAGGCCACCATCGACCTGAGCGCCCCGCCGACCGGGCGCAGCGGCGGCTTCCTCGACAGCGTGCTGGGCGGCACTGCACCGGGCGCCGCCTCGGGGTCGGGCGCGACCGCTTCATCCACTAGCAGCGTCTCCAGCGACGAGACCGGCGACATCGCCCGCCTGCTGTCGGGTGCCAGCGTGCCGCTGATCCTGCTGAGCTTCTTCGGCTTCGGCCTGCTGCTCGCCTTCACCCCCTGCACCTTCCCGATGATCCCCATCCTGTCGGGCATCATCGTCGGCCAGGGGCACAAGGTGTCGCACATGCGCGCCTTCGTGCTGTCGCTCGCCTACGTGCTGGGCATGGCGGCGACCTACGCGCTGGCGGGCGTCGCCGCCGGCCTTTCGGGCACGATGCTGACCGCCGCCCTGCAGAACGTGTGGGTGCTGAGCGCCTTCGCGCTGCTGTTCGTGCTGCTGTCGCTGTCGATGTTCGGCTTCTACGAGCTTCAGCTGCCCACCGCGCTGCAGAGCCGGCTCGCCACCACCGCCAGCCACGGCAAAGGCGGCAGCGTCGGCGGCGTGACCGTGATGGGCGTGCTGTCGGCGCTGATCGTCGGCCCCTGCGTCGCCGCGCCGCTGGCCGGCGCCCTGCTCTACATCGCCCAGACCGGCGATGCGGTGCTGGGCGGCTGGGCGCTGTTCGTCATGGGCCTGGGCATGGGCGCGCCACTGCTGGCGGTGGGCGTGGCCTCGCGCAGCCTGCTGCCCAAGGTCGGGCCGTGGATGGAAGGCGTCAAGAAGGCCTTCGGCGTGATGCTGCTGGCCGTCGCCCTGTGGATGATCACCCCGGTGATCCCGCCGCTGGCGATGATGCTGGGCTGGGCGGCGCTGCTGCTGTTCGCGGCCATCTTCCTGCACGCCATCGATCCGCTGCCGCACAACGCCCGCGGCTGGCAGCGCTTCTGGAAGGGGGTGGGCGTGGTGCTGCTGCTCGCCGGCGCAGCGATCCTGGTGGGTGCGCTCGCCGGCTCGCGCGACCCGCTGCAGCCCTTGTCGATCCTGCGCACCCAAGGCGCAGCGCCGGTCAATGTGCCGCAGTTCGAGAAGGTGGACTCCATCGCCGAGCTGGACGCGCGCCTGGCCAGCACCGACCGCCCGGTGATGCTCGACTTCTATGCCGACTGGTGCGTGTCGTGCAAGGAGATGGAGCGCTTCACCTTCAGCGACGCGCGCGTGGCCGAGCGCATGGGCCAGATGCTGCTGCTCAAGGCCGACGTCACCGCCAATAACGACGAGCACAAGGCGCTGCTCAAGCGCTTCGGCCTGTTCGGCCCGCCGGGCATCATCTTCTTCGACGCCGCGGGCGAGGAGCGCGCGGGCCTGCGCGTGGTGGGCTTCATGAAGGCGGAGCCGTTCGCGACGGTGCTGGATCGGGCGCTGTGATCTAGACTTTCACAGACGAACACGAACATACCGGGTCACGATGCAATGAACACGCTGACACACGAACTCGCGGACAAGGCTCGCAAGCTGAAGCCTGAAGAGCGCTTCGCGCTGGTCGAAGAAATCCTCAACAGCCTCGACCATCCGGATCCAGCCATCGAGCGGCAGTGGCAGGAAGAGGCCGCCCGGCGCCTGGCGGCCTATCGCTCGGGCCGGGTCGTGGGCGTGCCCGCCGAAGACGTCCTTGGGCCGCTTTGATGCGTGTACTGTTCTCGCCCGAGGCGCGAGAGGAGTTCGAAGATGCATTCGCCTACTACGAAAGGCAGCAACAAGGCCTCGGGCAAAGGCTCCGCCACGATACCCGGCAGTCATTGCAGCGCATCAGGAAGTAGCCACTTTCTTGTGCGGTCGAAACAGGCGACATCCGCCGCTTGTTGCTGACACGCTTCCCCTACAAGGTCCTGTACTCGGTCGAGGCGGATCACCTCTACGTGATCGCTTTCGCGCATCAGCACCGTGCTCCGGAATACTGGACCGAACGCAGCGAGTGATCGGCCTTCGGGAACAAGCCCGGCTTTTTCCCCTACAATCCTGCCTTTCCCCTTTCGGTTCAAACCCTTCATGTTCTCCGGCATCGTCGCGGCCGTCGGCCGCATCGAACACATCGAGCGGCTCGCGGACGGCATCCGCCTCACCGTCGACACCAACGGGCTGGACCTGGCCGACGTCATCGTCGGCGACAGCATCGCGCACAGCGGCGTGTGCCTGACCGTGGTCGAGATGAACGGCGCCAGGCTCAAGTACGACGTCTCGCGCGAGACGCTCAACTGCACCGTAGGCCTGGATGCCGTGGGCAAGGAGGTGAATCTGGAAAAGGCGCTGCGCCTGGCCGACCGCCTCGGCGGTCACCTGGTCACCGGCCACGTCGATGGCGTCGGCGAGGTGGTGAGCTTCGCGCCCATCGGCGAGAGCCACGAGCTGGTGATCCGCGCCCCGGCGGCGATCGCCGGCTACATCGCGCAGAAGGGCTCGATCACCGTCAATGGCGTGAGCCTGACGGTGAACCGCGTCGAGGGGCGCGACTTCTGGATCAACCTGATCCCGCACACGGTGGCGATGACCAACCTCAAGCACCTCGCCGCCGGCAGCCGGGTCAACCTCGAGATCGACCTCATCGCACGCTACGTCGAGCGCATGCTCGCCTGGCGCACCGAAGAAGCCGCCCGCCGGGCTTGAACCCCGACCATCGCATGCGTCGCAAGCACGCCAACAAAGGACACAGCATGAGCGCACTGGCGCCGATTACCGACATCATCGCCGACATCAAGGCCGGCAGGATGGTCATTCTGGTCGACGAGGAAGACCGCGAGAACGAGGGCGATCTCGTGATGGCGGCCGAATTCGTCACCCCCGAGGCGATCAACTTCATGGCCAAGCACGGCCGCGGCCTGATCTGCCTGACGCTCACCGACGAACGCTGCCGCCAGCTCGGCCTACAGCAGATGGTGCGCGACAACCGCACCCCGCACGGCACGGCGTTCACGGTGTCGATCGAGGCCGCCACCGGCGTCACCACCGGCATCTCGGCGCACGACCGCGCGCGTACGGTGCAGGTCGCCGTCGGCCGCCACGCCAGGCCGGAGGACATCGTCACCCCCGGCCACATCTTCCCGCTCACCGCGCAGAAAGGCGGCGTGCTGATCCGCGCCGGCCACACCGAAGCCGGCTGCGACCTCGCCCAGCTCGCCGGTCTGGAGCCCGCCTCGGTGATCTGCGAGATCCTGAAGGACGACGGCACCATGGCGCGCCTGCCCGACCTGATCGAGTTCGGCAAGCAACACGACCTCAAGATCGGCGCCATCCGCGACCTGATCGAATACCGCGCCGCCACCGAGCACCTGGTCGAGAAGGTGAGCGAAAAGGACGTCGACACCGCCCACGGCAGCTTCCGCCTGTCGGCCTTCGAGGACAAGACCTCGGGCGACGTGCATTTTGCGCTGTCGCGCGGCGACATCACCCCCGAGCGCGAGACCCTGGTGCGGGTGCACGAGCCGATCTCGGTGGTCGACTTCCTCGACCCGGCGAGCGGCCGTCACAGCTTCCCGGTGAATGACTCGCTGGCCACCCTCGCGGCCGCCGAAGCCGGCGTGATCGTGCTGCTCTACCGCCCGATGTCGGGCCGCGAGCTGCTCGCCAACCTCAACGGCACCCAGGACCGCCCGGTGAAGTGGGACGCGCGCCTGTTCGGCGTCGGCGCCCAGATCCTGCGCGCACTCAAGGTCGGCAAGATGCGCCTGCTCGCCAGCCCGCGCAAGATTCCGAGCATGACCGGCTTCGGGCTCGAGATCACCGGCTTCGTCGACAAGAACTGACCGAACAGCAGAGAACAGCATGCAACGCAACCAACCCGAAAACGCCCGCCAGGGCGCCCGCTACGACGGCATCGACGAGATCGACCCCAACTTCAATGGTGCCGGCGTGCGCGTCGGCATCGTCATGGCGCGCTTCAACCTCGACATCTGCGAGGGTCTGCTGTCGGCCTGCACCGACGAGCTGCTGCAGCTGGGCGTGGCCAAGGGCGACATCCGCATCGTCACCGTGCCGGGCGCGCTCGAGATCCCGCTGGTGCTGCAGACCATGGCCAGGAGCGGCCGCTACGACGCGCTGGTGGCGCTCGGCGCAGTGATCCGCGGCGAGACCTATCACTTCGAGCTCGTCTCCAACGAGATGGGCGCCGGCGTGACCCGCGTCGGCCTCGACACCGGCCTGCCGATCGCCAATGGCGTGCTGACGACCGAGGACGATGACCAGGCGATCTCGCGCATGCGCGAGAAGGGCGCCGACTGCGCCCGCGCCGCGGTCGAGATGGTCAACCTGCTGAAGGTGGTGCGATGAGCGACGCCGAGCACAACGCGCCGGCCGAAGGCGCGGGCAGTCCCGCTGCCGGTCCCAACCCGACCAGCAAGATGGCGCGCCGCCGCGCGCGCGAGATGGCGCTGCAGGGCGTGTACCAGTGGCTGCTGTCGGGCAACTCGATGGCCACCGTGCAGCGCCATCTGGAGTCCGAGAGCGAGAGCCTGGAGCGCACCGACCGCGAGCTCTTCGTCACCCTGCTGCGCGGTGCGATCGGCAGCGCCGACGAACTGCGCGCCTCGTTCGAGCCGCTACTGTCGCGCCCGCTGGCCGAGCTGTCGCCGATCGAGCACGCGATCCTGCTGCTCGGCAGCTACGAGCTGCGCCACAACCTCGACACCCCCTACCGGGTGGTGATCAACGAGTCGATCGAGCTCGCCAAGGGCTACGGCGGCACCGACGGCCACAAGTTCGTCAACGGCGTGATGGACAAGCTCGCCGCGCGCCTGCGCCCGGAAGAGGTCGAGGCCGCACGCGCCGCCAGGCGCTGAGACAGGACCCGCACACCGCATCCCCACCGACGCGTACAAGATCGAGGCGCCGCCCTGGCAACAGGTGCGGCGCCTTTTCTTGCAAGGGTGCTTCGCGTTTGCCTATTGGCTGGCGCGCAGGGTGCCGCGCACCAGGCGCGCGTGGGTGTAGTCGGTGTGGGTGCCGATACCGGTCGCGCCGCTGCCGAAGGCCACGCCCCAGGATGCGTAGCCATAGCGCTCGTGCGGCGTCGAGGTCCAGAAGTTGCCTGCCGGCGTGTCCGGGAAGGCCGCCGTGAGCAGCGTGGGCTTGCCGTAGTCGCCCGCGCAGCTGCCGCCGTAGCCTTCCGCATTCACCGTGTTGCGCCGGCCGCTGCTGCAATACACCAGGGTCAGCAGCTCGGGCTGGGTCGGCAGGCGCCAATCGGCATGGCCGGCGAACTCGAAGCCCTCGGCCGCGCGCAGTGCATGCGTCCAGCTGAACAGCTTGGCCTCGCCCTGGCAGCGCCCCTCGCTCCAGCTCTGACCCAGGCTGCACTGCATCCAGGTGAGACCGGTCTCGGTGTCGGTCACGGTGCCGTCGCCGGGAATCAGGTAGCGCGCCAGCAAGGCCTGCTCACGCGCATCCAGCGCCGCCTGCGCGGCCTGGCGTGCGGCCTCGCGTTCAGCCGCCTGCTCCGGGCTCAGCACCGGCGCAGGCGGGGCTTCGCTGGCGGGCGGCTTGTACTCGCAGCTGGCCAGCAGGCCGACAAGGAGCAGCGAACCGGCGAGGCGTGACAAGGCCTGGGGTGTCAGGGCAAGGCGAAAGAGGGAGACAGGGCTCGACAAGGTGTTACGCAAGGGCATCGTTGTTCCAGCTCGGGTTTCAGTGGCGCCGCGCATCAGCGACGGGCTCGCATCACGACGGCGTCGCCTGCATACAGCAGCAGCGCGCCCTGCTCGTCGACGCCAAAGCGGGTGACGCGCTCGATCGTGGCATGAAAGCGCGCCTCCTCGTCCATCGCGGCGGGGGCGCAGGCCATCTTGGTGCTGGCGAACGGCCCCAGGCGCAGGCCCTCGCCCGACAGCACATAGCTGCCGTTGTAGCGATTGCAGGCGGCCAGGCCGCCGGCGCGGCCATCGGTGCCGAAGGCGAGCGTGACGCGCTGCGGGTCGCTCACCGCGCGGCCGTCGATGTCGACCACCTGCCACGGCTCGCCCTGCAGCAGGCTGGCGGGCTCGCCGCCGCAGCCGCGCAGCACGCGGTCCTGCCAGCGCACCTCGACCGTGTTGGGATGGTGCATGGCGCTCATGCTGTCGACGCAGAGCCGGTCGAAGACCAGCACGCTCAGCTCGCCGCCCGCCGACATCGCCTGATAGCTGCGCGCCCCGGCGGCATCGATGACCAGCGGGCTGGGCGCAAACACCCGGGTCTCGCCGTAATCCATGCTCAGGTTCAGCCCCGCCGCGGTCACGTCCAGGCGCCAGCCGGGCTCGTTGCCGACCGCGCGGAACAAGGGCTTGTCGGCCACCAGCCGGCATTCCGGCTGGGCGACGCCGGCGAGCTCGAACATCGCCGCATCGCCCTTGCTCCAGAAGGTGGTCGATTCGTCATCGACGGCGACCAGCTTCGCCCCCGAGGCGCTACGCTCGGGGCGCATCGTGAAGTTGCGCTCGCCCACGCTCAGCGTCGCCAGCTCGCCGAAATGGCGCAGGCTCAGCACTTGCTCGCCACAGCGGTATTGCAGCGCCGGCTGCGGATCGAGCTCGAGCACCGTGCGCGGGGCGTCGGCCGGGTCGGTCGCCATGCCGAGCATCGCGCACCCGCCCAGCAGGTGGGCGATCACCGCGAGCTGAAGATAAGGTCGGGCCATGGGGTAAACTCCGTTCTGCGAGGCCTGCGCAACGAGCCCACCGCGGGCTCCGGCACTGCATCACAGCAGGCGCGGCCGGGCTGCAGGTGCCTGATCACGCTTTTTTTGACCCGCGGACTTTAGCATGCCCATGCGGCCCCACCACCATGCATGAACTGTCGCTCGCCGAAGGCATCCTGGAGATCGTCGAACAGACGGCGGCGGCCGAGAAGGCCCGCAAGGTGCGCAGAATCGTGCTCGAAATCGGCGAGCTGGCTGCGGTCGAGGCCGATGCGCTGCGCTTCTGCCTCGATACGGTGCTGACGGGCTCGGTCGCCGATGGGGCGGCGCTCGACATCATCGACGTCGCCGGTCGTGGGCGCTGCAGCCATTGCGGGGCGGAAGCGGCGATGGCCGAGCGCCATGCGCCCTGCCCGCAGTGCGCGCACTACGGGCTCGAAGTCGTCGCCGGCGACCGGATGCGGGTGCAGGCCATCGAGATCGAGTAGGACCAGGCAGACAGGAGCAGAGGATGTGCGGCATGTGTGGCTGTGGCGGCGGGGAGACGCGGATCGGTTCGGTGTTCGGCGGCGGTCGCGGCCGTGCCGCGCCCAGGCCTGACGCGAGCGCGCCGCACGCCTGGCGCCCGGCGCGCACGACGAGCCCGGACGGCGCGGACAGCGCGGACGGTGCCCGCAGCGCGCCAGCGCCTGCGCGGACAGACGTCGGCACGGCACAGGCGCGCGCAGCCAGCGCCTGCCTCGCCCACCCGCGCGTCGACACCGCAGCCGAGGCGCCGAGCACCGCCCAGCTGCTGCGCATCGAACGCGACATCCTGGGCAAGAACGACCGCATCGCCGCCGCCAACCGCGCCTGGCTGGCCGCGCGCCGCATCTTCGCGCTCAACCTGATGTCCAGCCCCGGCTCGGGCAAGACCTCGCTGCTGGTGCGCACCCTCGAGACGCTGGCCGGCCGCATCGCCGCCGCGGTGATCGAGGGCGACCAGCAGACCGAGTTCGACGCCGAGCGCATCCGCGCCACCGGTGTGCCGGCGCTGCAGATCAACACCGGCAAGGGCTGCCACCTCGATGCCGACATGGTGGCGCGCGCCCTGCCGCGCCTGCCCCTGGCCGAGGGCGGCCTGCTGCTGGTCGAGAACGTCGGCAACCTGGTGTGCCCGGCCGCCTTCGACCTCGGCGAGACGCACAAGGTGGTGATCCTGTCGGTCACCGAGGGCGAGGACAAGCCGCTCAAGTACCCCGACATGTTCGCCGCCGCCGACCTGATGCTGCTCAACAAGACCGACCTGCTGCCCTACCTGCGCTTCGACGTCGACCGCGCGCTCGACTATGCGCGCCGGGTCAACCCGAAGCTGCAGGTGATCCTGACTTCCGCTACCCAGGGCGAAGGCATGGACGCCTGGCTGGACTGGATCGAGCGCGGCCTCGCCGCCGCGCGTGCCGCGGCACCAGCGGCCACGGCGAGCACTGGCGCATGAGCGCCCGTGTTCCTTGCAGGACGCATTGCCCGGTGAGTGCTGGCCGATGAGCCTTGCCGCTGCTGCCCACGTCGCGCCCGCCGCCCCCCACGCCCTGCAGCCGCTGCGCTGGCCGGGGGATGGGCCGGGCCCCAGCTGCCCCATCCTCGCCCTCGGCGCCTGGTTCAAGAACGCCCCCTGCCTGCTCGGCAGCGCAGGCGCGCTGTTCAGCCCCAACCTCGGCGACCTCGATACGCCGCAGGCCTGCCGCGCCCTCGAGCCCGCAGTCGCGGCCCTGCTCGCGGCCGCACCGGACGGCCCGCAGGCCGTCGCCCACGACCTGCACCCGGACTTCCACTCCACGCGGGTCGCGCTCGCCACCGCCGCCCGGCTGGGCGTGCCGGCGCTCGGCGTGCAGCACCATCACGCCCATGTCGGCGCCGTGCTGGCCGAGCATGGCCGCTTCGATGCCCGGCCGGTGCTCGGCCTGGCGCTCGACGGCATCGGCCTCGGCAGCGACGGCCAGGCCTGGGGCGGCGAGCTGTTGCGCGTCGCCGGCGCGCACTACGAGCGCCTCGGCCATCTGCGCCCGCTGCGCCTGGCCGGCGGCGACCGCGCCGCGCGCGAGCCCTGGCGCATGGCGGCGGCCCTGCTGCATGCCTGCGGCCGCGGCGGTGACATCGCCCGGCGCTTTGCCCGCCAGCCGGCGGCCGCCATGCTGGCGCAGGTGCTGGCGCGCCCTGCGCTGAGCCCGCTCACTTCCAGCCTCGGCCGCCAGTTCGACGCCGCCGCCGGCCTGCTCGGGGTGTGCGAAGTCATGCAGGCCGATGCCGAGGCGGCAATCGCCCTCGAGACGCTGGCGCGCGCCCACGGCGCGGCAGAAGCCTTGAACGCAGGCTGGCGGATCCTCGCGCCGGAGGCTGCCCGCGCAGTGGGTGCCGGCGCCCGGACAGTGCAGCCCGCGCCGACCCCTGCCGCCGGACAGACCACCCCGAAAACGGGTGCGAGCAGCGGTGAAGCGCACCCCCTGCTGCAGCTCGACCTCCACCCGCTGCTGCTGCATCTGGCGGATATGACCGAGCCCGCCCGCGGCGCCGCCCTGTTCCATGCCACCCTCGCCGCGGCGCTGATCGAGTGGGTCGCGCTCGCCGCCGACGGCCAGCCCGGCGCCAGCGTGGTGCTCTCCGGTGGCTGCATGCACAACCGCATCCTGTCGGCGGCGCTCGAAGCCGGCCTCGCGGCGCGCGGCTTCGAAGTACTCTGCGCGCGCCGCCTGTCGCCCGGCGACGGCGGTATCGCGCTCGGCCAGGCCTGGGTGGCCTGGCACCAACTCGCTCGCAAGGATTCCTGAACATGTGTCTCGCCATCCCCGCCCTGGTCGTCGAACTGCTCGCGGGCGACGCCTGCCGCGTCGAGCTCGGCGGCATCCGCAAGGAGGTGTCGCTGGCCCTGGTCGATGGCGTGGCCGTCGGCGACTACGTGATCGTGCATGTCGGCTACGCACTGACCCGCCTCGACCCCGACGAGGCGGCCGAAACCCTGGCCCTGCTCGCCGCTGCCGGCGAGCGGGCGCCGGCGGACGACAGCGTGGCCACGCCGCCACCGGGGGCCCGGCCATGAGCGGGGCCGGCATGAAGTACATCGACGAATTCCGCGACCCGCAGCTCGCCGCCGGCCTGGCGCGGGCGATCGCGCGTGAGGCGCGCGCGCAGCGCGACTACGCCTTCATGGAGTTCTGCGGCGGCCACACCCACGCCATCTCGCGCTACGGCGTCACCGACCTGCTGCCGGCAAACCTGCGCATGATCCACGGCCCCGGCTGCCCGGTGTGCGTGCTACCGATCGGCCGCATCGACATGGCGATCGACCTCGCGCTGGCGCGACCGGAAGTCATCCTCTGCACCTATGGCGACTGCCTGCGCGTGCCGGCCTCCGCCGGGCTGTCGCTGCACAAGGCCAAGGCGCAGGGCGCGGATGTGCGCATGGTGTATTCGGCGGCCGATGCGCTGGCGCTGGCGCAGCGCGAGCCGGGGCGCGAGGTGGTGTTCTTCGCCATCGGCTTCGAGACCACCACGCCGCCCACCGCTGTGCTGATCCGCCAGGCGCAGGCGCTGCAGCTCGACAACTTCAGCGTGATCTGCAACCACGTGCTGACGCCGCCGGCGATCGACGCCCTGCTGTCGACCGCCGCGCAGGGCGCGGGCGACGCCCCGCGCCTGGACGGCATCCTGGGCCCCGCCCACGTGTCCACCGTGATCGGCAGCGCGCCCTACGAGTTCGTCGCCGAGCGCCACCACACGCCGGTCGTCATCGCCGGCTTCGAGCCGCTCGACGTCATGCAGGCCATCCTGATGCTGGTGCGCCAGGTCAATGAAGGGCGCAGCGCGGTCGAGAACGAATTCACCCGCGCCGTCAGCCGCGACGGCAACCGCAAGGCCCAGGCCTTGATGGCCGAGGTCTTCGAGCCGCGCGAGGCCTTCGAATGGCGCGGCCTGGGCAGCCTGCCGCGCTCCGCGCTGCGCATCCGTCCCGCCTACGCGCGCTGGGATGCGGAAGCCAAGTTCGGCCTCGAGGACCGCCCGGTGGCCGACCACAAGGCCTGCGAATGCGCCGCCATCCTGCGCGGCGCCAGACGCCCGACCGACTGCGCCCTGTTCGCCACCGCGTGCACGCCGCAGACCCCGCTCGGCGCCTGCATGGTGTCCTCCGAGGGCGCCTGCGCCGCGCACTTCACCTACGGCCGCTTCCGCGATTCCGTGGCGCAGGCGCCCGGCGGCACGAGCACGGCGGCGACGGCATGAGCCACCCATCCCACAACGCCATCCGATCCAGCACCGTGAGAAGCCGATGAACGCCGTCAAACCCGCCTACCTCCGCCCGCTCGAGCTCAAGCGCGGCCGCGTCGATCTCGGATTCGGCGCCGGCGGCCAGGCCATGGCGCAACTGATCACCGAACTGTTCGCGCGCGCCTTCGCCAACGACTTCCTGGCCCGCGGCGACGATGGCGCGGTGCTGCCCGCGCCGGCCGCGGGCGAACGCCTGGTGATGGCGACCGACGCCCATGTGGTGAGTCCGCTGTTCTTTCCCGGCGGCGACATCGGCAGCCTCGCCGTGCATGGCACGATCAACGACCTCGCGGTGATGGGCGCGCGCCCGCTCTACCTGGCGGCGAGCTTCATCCTCGAGGAGGGCTTCGCCCTCGCCGAGCTGGTACGCATCGTGGATTCGATGGCAGCGGCCTCGCGCGCGGCCGGGGTGCCGGTGGTGACCGGCGACACCAAGGTCGTCGAGCGCGGCAAGGGCGATGGCGTGTTCATCACCACCACCGGCATCGGCGCCCTGCTGGCCGGGCGCGATCCGGGCGGCGCGCGGGCGCGCCCGGGCGATGCGATCCTGGTGTCGGGCACGCTCGGCGACCACGGCATGGCGATCATGGCGCAGCGCGAGGCACTCGCCTTCGAGTCCGAGCTCCGCTCGGACAGCGCCGCGCTGCATGGCCTGGTCGAGGCGCTGTACGCGGCGGTCGAGCCGGCGGCGATCCATGTGCTGCGCGACCCCACGCGTGGCGGCCTGGCCAGCACGCTCAACGAGATCGCCGGCCAGTCGGGCGTCGGCATGGTGCTCGACGAGGCCGCAATCCCGCTGTCGCCGGCGGTACAGGCCGCCTGCGAGCTGCTCGGCCTGGATGCACTGAACGTCGCCAACGAAGGCAAGCTGGTGCTGGTGTGCGCGCCGCAGGCGGCCGAGGTCTTGCTGGCGGCGATGCACGCCCATCCGCTCGGACGGCAGGCGGCGCGCATCGGCGAGGTCTGCGCCGACCCCCAGCATTTCGTGCAGCTGCGCACCCGCCTCGGCGGACGGCGGATGGTGGACTGGCTGGCCGGCGAGGCGCTGCCGCGGATCTGCTGACGCGGCCGGCCGTCCAGCGCGGAAGGGCTTGTTTTGCGCAGCGCGACGGCCACCTGTAGCATGCCGCAATCGTTGCACAAGACCACGAGGAGACTGTTCATGAGCACTGCATCCACCACCCTGCGCCAGCTGTCCGGCCTGCCCGCCGCACCGGCCCCCCTGTCCGAATCGGCGCTGGTGATCGTCGACGCCCAGAACACCTACCGCAGCGGCGTCATGCAGCTGAGCGGCGTCGAGCCGGCGCTGGACGAGTGCGCACGGCTGCTGGCGCGTGCGCGTGCGCTGAAGGTGCCGGTGGTGCATATCCAGCACGACGCCGGCCCCGGTTCGCCCTATGACCCGAGCGCCGAATGCGGCGCGATCGCCGACAAGGTGGCGCCGGCCACCGATGAGGCGGTAGTGGTGAAGAACTACCCGAACGCCTTCGTCGGCACCGACCTCGACGCGCGCCTGAAGGCCGCAGGGGTGAAGAACCTGGTGGTGACAGGCTTCATGACCCACATGTGCATCAACTCCACCGCACGCGGCGCCTTCAACCTCGGCTATGCGGTGAGCGTGCCGGCCGCGGCCACCGCGACCCGTGCGCTGCCCGCGCCCGACGGCAGTGTGGTCGAGGCGGGCGCCCTGCAATCGGCCGCGCTGGCTGCGCTGGCCGACCTGTTCGCGGTGGTGGTGGCGGACGGCGCGGCGATTCCGGACTGATCCCGGCGCCGCCGCGCGGGCGGCACCCGCCGCTGCCCGCGCCTGCGCCTCAGCCGTTGACCGGCATCACGAACTGCGGCCCGCGCACCTCGCCCTCGGGCCAGCGCTGCATGACGCTCTTGTAGCGCGTGTAGAAGCGCACGCCCTCCTCGCCGTAGGCGTGGTGGTCACCGAACAGGCTCTGCTTCCAGCCGCCGAAGGAATGCCAGGCCATCGGCACCGGAATCGGCACGTTGATGCCGACCATGCCGACCTGGATGCGCTGCGCGAAGGCCTGCGCGACACCGCCGTTGCGGGTGTAGCAGGACACCCCATTGCCGAAGGCGTGCTCGTTCACCAGCGCCACCGCCTCGTCCAGGCTATCGACGCGTACCACGCACAGCACCGGCCCGAAGATCTCCTCGCGGTAGATCTTCATCTGCGGCCCGACCTCGTCGAACAGCGTGGCGCCGACAAAGAAGCCCTGCTCGCGCCCCGGCACAACCAGGCCGCGGCCATCGAGCACCAGGCGCGCGCCCTCGTCGACGCCACTGGCGATGTAGCCCTCGATGCGCGCCCTGGCCTCGGCGCTGACCACCGGCCCCATGTCCGCGCCCGGCGCCTCACCGTCATCCACCCTCAAGGCCTGCGCCCGCACCCTGATGCGCTCGACCAGCGGGTCGCCGATGTGGCCCACCGCCACCGCCACCGAGATCGCCATGCAGCGCTCGCCCGCCGAGCCGTAGGCGGCGCCGATGAGCGCGTCGGCGGCCTGGTCGAGGTCGGCATCGGGCATCACCACCAGATGGTTCTTGGCGCCAGCCAGGGCCTGTGCGCGCTTGCCGTGGCGCGCCGCGGTCTCGTAGATGTGGCGGGCGATCGGTGTCGAGCCGACGAAGCTCACCGCAGCGACGTCGGGATGGACGAGCAGCGCATCGACCGCCTCGCGGTCGCCCTGCAGCACGTTGAACACGCCGTCGGGCAGGCCGGCCTCGGCGAACAGTTCGGCGATCAGCAGCGAGGGCGAGGGATCGCGCTCGGAGGGCTTGAGGATGAAGGCGTTGCCGCAGGCGATCGCCAGCGGCGCCATCCACATCGGCACCATGAAGGGGAAGTTGAAGGGCGTGATGCCGGCCGTGACGCCGAGCGGCATGCGCTGACTCCAGTTGACGATGCCGCCGCCGACGTTGTCCGAGTACTGGCCCTTGAGCAGCTGCGGCGCAGCGCAGGCGAACTCGATCACCTCCAGGCCGCGATGCACCTCGCCCTTGGCATCGGGAAAGGTCTTGCCATGCTCGCGCGTGATCAACCGGGCGAGTTCGTCGGTATGGCGCTCGACCAGCTCCTTCATGCGGAACAGCACGCGCGCGCGGCGCTGCGGCGCGGTGTCGCCCCAGGCCGGCTGGGCCTGTGCCGCCGAGGCGACCGCGGCGTCCACCTCGGCGGCCGAGGCCAGTGCGACGCGGCGCGCCACGCTGCCGAGCGCGGGATCGAAGACGTCGGCCTCGCGGCCGCTGCGACCGGGCTGCAGGCGACCGTCGATCCAGTGGCTAACGGTGGCAGACGGGGTGGAAGTGTGGATCATGCTGGGCTCCTCGGCAGGCGCGGTGGTCGGGCGAAGACCATGATTGAAAACCGGAACGGGCCCTGCCGTCCATCGCCGGCGCACGACCGCTGCCCTCCCGGAAACCCCTCTTTACAACTCATTACCCCCCGATACAGCCGCCGCGCCGCCCCTGGCCTATCTTGACAGGGCGCCGCCAGAGCGCATCGGGCCGTCGCGGCGCCGCGCCCTGGCCTCGACACCGCAACCACCGTGCAGGACCGCACCATGCTCACCCCAATGAAATCCCCGCTGCCGATGCAAGCGGCACAGCCCGCCGAGCTGCCGCCGTGGCCGTGCCACGGCGGTGCCGATGCGCGCGCCCTCCAAGCGCCGGCACGCGCATGGCCGGCGATGGTCAGAGCCTGCCTGCTTGCCGGCCTGGCGGGCGCCACGCTGACGCTCGGCGGCTGTGCGGTGGTGCCGGCCGAGCGCCATGGCTACGGCGCGCCCTACGGCTATTACGACGACTACGATCGCGGCACATTGATCGTCACACCACCACCGCGCGTCGAGTACCGCGGCCTGCCGCCGGTCGCGAGCTACATCTGGATCGACGGCTACTGGAACTGGGTCGGTACGCGCCACGTCTGGGTGCCCGGTTACTGGGCGCCCCCCGGCACGCGTGCGCGCACCATCGTGCACCGGCAGTACATCGAGCGCGAGCGCCGCACCGAGGACTGGCGCGACCCGCGTCACCCGCCGCGCACGCGCGACTGGCGCGAGGACGGCCGCCGCCATGAAAGCGGTCGCTGGACGGACGATCGCCGCGCGGATGAGCGTCGTGTCGATGAACGTCGTGTCGACGCACGGCGGGCCGATCAAGGTCGCAGCGATCAGCGCCGCGCCGAGGAACGCCGTGAGTGGGAACGCCGTGAATGGCAGCGCCGCGACGGTCCGCCGCGCGACACTGCGCTGCCCGAACACAGCCGCGACGGCACACGCGAGCACGCCGCCGAGCGCGAGCGCCGCGCCAGCGCCAGCGAGCGGCGCGACACGCCGGCGATGCAGGTTCGCGAACGCGCCCGCGAGTTGCGCCGCGATGGCGAACTGCGGCGCGGCGACGGACGGCGCGGCTTGCACCCTGAGCGCCCTCAATCGAGGTCGAACGCCACCCCCTGAGCGAGCGGCAACGCGGTCGAGAAATTGATCGTCGCGGTCTGCCGCCGCATATAGGCGCGCCAGGCGTCCGCACCGGCTTCGCGCCCGCCGCCGGTGTCCTTCTCGCCGCCGAAGGCGCCGCCGATCTCCGCGCCGCTGGTGCCGGCATTGACGTTGGCGATGCCGCAGTCGCTGCCGGCAGCGGCGAGGAAGCGTTCGGCCTCGCGCAGGTCATTGGTGAAGATGGCCGAGGCCAGGCCCTGCGGCACCGCGTTGTGGCGTTCGGTCACCTCGTCGAGCTCGGTGTAGTCGAAGCAGTTGAGCAGCGGCGCGAACACCTCGTCGGCGCTGTTGACCTGCGCCGGCCCATGCTCGACCAGCGCCGGGCGCACATACCAGGCCTGCGGGAAGCGCTCTGCCAGCACGCGCTCGCCCCCGCTGATGCGGGCACCGGCCGCACGCGCCTGGGCGAGCGCCGCCTGCATGCGCTCGAAGGCGGCGCGATCGATGAGCGGACCGACCAGGGTGTCCGGCGCGCGCGGGTCGCCGACGACGAGGCGCGCATAGGCCGCGCGCAGGCGCGACAGCAGCGCCTCGCGCACGCTGGCATGCACGAACAGCCGCCGCGTGCTGGTGCAGCGCTGGCCGGCCGTGCCCACCGCGCCGAACACGATTGCGCGCAGCGTCAGCTTGAGGTCGGCGCTGGGCGTGACGATGGCGGCATTGTTGCCGCCCAGTTCGAGCAGGCTGCGCCCCAGGCGTTGCGCCACCCGCGGACCCAGGGTGCGCCCCATCGCGCAGCTGCCGGTGGCGCTCAACAGCGCCACCCGGCGGTCGTCGGCGAGTTGCAGTGCGCGCTCGGCGCCGCCCACGATCACCGTCGACAGCCCGGGCGGCACCTCGTCCATGCCCGCGGCAGCCTGCCCCAGCAGATGCTGGCAGGCGAGCGCGCACAGCGGCGTGCGCTCGGAGGGCTTCCACAGCAGGCTGTCGCCGCACACCAGCGCGAGCGCCGCATTCCACGCCCACACCGCGACCGGAAAGTTGAAGGCGGTGACGATGGCTACCGGCCCGAGTGGATGCCAGGTCTCGCGCAGCGCATGGCCGGGGCGCTCGGAGGCGATGGTCAGGCCGTGCAGCTGGCGCGACAGGCCGACGGCGAAGTCGCAGATGTCGATCATCTCCTGCACCTCTCCTTCGCCCTCGCTGCGGATCTTGCCGCACTCGAGCGTCACCAGTTCGCCGAGCAGGCGCTTGTGCTCGCGCAGCAGCCCGGCGAAGCGGCGCACCAGCTCGCCACGGCGCGGTGCCGGCACCGTGCGCCAGGCGCGAAAGGCCTCGACGCTGCGCGCCACGGCCGTCTCGGCGGCGGCGGCGTCGTGCGGCTGCAGTCGCCCGAGCGCGCTGCCGTCGATCGGCGAGCGCAACACGAGTGGCCCCGCCCGCAGGTGCGCCGGATCCAGGCCCAGGACAAGGAAATGCTCGGCGGCAATCATGCTCTCATCCTCCTCTCGGCCGCGCCGCGCGTGCGCACGCCGCTATCCCGCTGCCAGCACACCGCTCGCCGCGCAGCGTACCTCCTCGCCATCGGTCAGGAAGTGGCGGCCGAAGCGGTTGCTGACGAAATCGCAAAAGGCGACGTCCTCCTGGCGGACGAAGCCGCGTGCCGGCAGGAGGCCGCCAGCAAGCAGGTCGAGCACCGCACAGGCCGCGCTCGCGGTGGTGAGCTGGATGGCGCTGCGCAGGCGGCCGTTGACCTCGCGCGCATAGAGCTTGCGGGCGAAGGTCTCCTGCATCAGCAAGCCCTCGCGGCGCCCGCTGACGGTGACGAAGACCAGCACCACGTCCTGCATGGTCACTGGAATCGCCGACTCGAGGATGTCCTTGAGCAGCGCGCGCCGCTCGCCCAGACGCAGGTCGTGCAGCAGCAGCTTCATGATGTCGCGGTGACCGCGGTAGCGCACGGTGCGGTAATTGAGGTTGCGCACCCGCCCGTCGAGGGTGTCGCACAGCGTGCCCAGCCCGCCCGAGGTGTTGAAGGCCTCGTAGTCGTCGCCATCGAGCGAGAAGTGCTCGAGCTCCTCGAGCGCCGGCATCTCGCGGCGCACGCCGTCGACGATGGCCTCGCAGGGGTTGAGATACTCGTTGATGAGGCCGTCGGTACTCCAGGTCAGGTTGTACTTGAGCCCGTTCGACGGGTACTTGGGCAGCGCGCCGACGCGCATGCGCACGTCGAGCACCGCGTCGAAGCGGGACGCCAGATCGTAGGCGACGATCGAGATGAAGCCGGGCGCCAGCCCACACTGCGGGATCAGTGCGCTGCGGGCGCCGGCAGCGAGTTCGCGCACACGGCGGGTGCTGGCGATGTCCTCGGTGAGGTTCAGGTAATGCACGCCCCGTTCGACCGCCACGGCGGCGAGCGCAACGCCGATGTCGAA
Organism: Thauera sp. WH-1; assembly: GCF_047806685.1. Classification (NCBI taxonomy): domain Bacteria; kingdom Pseudomonadati; phylum Pseudomonadota; class Betaproteobacteria; order Rhodocyclales; family Zoogloeaceae; genus Thauera; species Thauera sp. WH-1. Next base: position 171,322 of record NZ_JBLQGP010000002.1, on the reverse strand, counting down.
GGGGCCGGCATCGATCAGCGCATCGCGCCCCTCGAGCGCGGCGGACACCGCGGCGGCATCGCCGACGTCCAGCACGAAGGCCTCCGCCGCCAGCAACTCCGCCCGCGCCCGCTCGACCGCGGCCGGGTCGCGGTCGGCCACCGCAATGGCGTAGTCCCCGCATGCGGCGAGCAGATCGGCGATCACCATGCCGATCTTGCCCGCACCGACGATGAGGATGTGCTTCATGCTGCCTCCCGTACCGACGCCTGTGCCTGCATGCGCTCAGACAGGGCCGCTCGCCGATCGTGCCCGCCGCCAGGGTGCAAGACCCGATCGTCAACAGGCCGCGGCCCCCTGCAGCACGAAGCTGGAGGGGGCCGCGAGGACATGCAGTCGGCAATCGGCGGGACCCTGCTGCGCTGAGCGCGCGTCGGGGCGGCGTGCCTGACTTGGCCGGGTGTGCTCAGCCGCGCGGGCGGCGGTCGCCCCAGGCGCGGTCGCCGCGGCCCGACGACTGGCCGTCACGACCCTGGCCGCCGCTGCCGCGGCGGCTGTCACCGTCCGGGCGTCCGTAGCCACCACCGCTGCCGAAGCGGCGGCCGCCGTTGCCAGCCGGACGCGGGCCGGCCGGCTTGCGCGGCGACGGCTCCATGCCGGGGATGGTGTGCACTTCCAGGCGGTCGCCGGTGAAACGCTCGATGGCGCGGATCAGCCCGGTCTCGCGCGGACCGGACAGCGTGATCGCGACACCGTCGCGGCCGGCACGGCCGGTGCGGCCGATGCGGTGCACGTAGTCCTCGGCCTGGCGCGGCGGGTCGAAGTTGATGACGTGGCTGATGCCGGCGACGTCGATGCCGCGCGCGGCGACGTCGGTCGCCACCAGCACGCCGATGCGGCCCTGGCGCAGGCGGTCGAGCGTACGGTTGCGCTGGGTCTGGTGCATGTCGCCGTGCAGCGCGGCGGCAGCGATGCCCTTTTCCTGCAGCGACAGCGACAGTTCGTCGGCACTGCGCTTGGTGGCGGTAAACACCACCGCCTGATTCATGCCGTCGTCGCCGAGCAGGGCGTGGAGCAGGCGGTTCTTGTGGCCGAGGTCGTCGGCGAACATCAGGCGCTGCGCGATCTGGCCGCGATCCTGCTGCGCGACTTCGATCTCGATGCGTTGCGGGTTGCGCGTCATGCGCGCGGCCATGCTGCCCACCACGCCGTCGAGGGTGGCCGAGAACAGCAGGGTCTGGCGCTTGGCCGGGGTGGCGGCGACGATGGCGTCGATGTCCTCGGCAAAGCCCATATCGAGCATGCGGTCGGCCTCGTCCAGGATCAGCACCTCGATGTCGGACAGCTTCAGCTTGCGGCGGTTGAGGTGGTCGAGCAGACGGCCGGGGGTGGCGACGACGACGTCGCACTGGCGCTGCAGCTGCTTGATCTGGGCGAACATCGGCGCACCGCCGACCAGGCAGGCGGTGTTGAGCCAGCGCAGCGCCTTGCCGTAGGTCTGCACGGCCTTCTCGACCTGCAGCGCGAGCTCGCGGGTGGGGGTCAGCACCAGCACGCGCGGGCCGCTGCCCGGCGCCGGGCGGCGGTCGATGATCTTGTGCAGCGCCGGAAGCGTGAACGCGGCGGTCTTGCCGCTGCCGGTGTGGCTGGACACCAGCAGATCCTGGCCGGCGATGGCGGCGGGGATGGCCTGCATCTGCACCGGCGTGGGTGTGGTGTAGCCGGTCTGCTCGACGGCCTTGAGGAGTTCTGCGGCGAGGCCGAGGCTTTGAAAGGTCATGGGTTCTTCCTGTGTCTTGCTGTCCGGGCCTCGGCGGTAGCGAGGCCCTGACGGGTCCGGGCCCTGGGAAGGGGCCTCAAAGACATCGCGCCGCAGCCGGCTTGCGGGTGGCAAGCATGGTAGCGGGATCGCAGTTGCGACGAACGCGATGGGCGTGGCCGGTCAGTCCAGGTTTGCTGGAAAGACCGCGCATCGGCACCAACCGGTTGTCACGAGCCAGACGATCGGAAGAACGAATGAATTCGGCGGGAGGTCGGGGGCGATGGGGCTGTGGTTACAGTCCCTGGGGCCTGAATGCGGTGACGTCTTCGTCCCGCGATCCGCGGCATCAAACCGCGGCGGCCCTGCTGCTGCATTGCACAACGACGCGCAGTATAACCGCTTCGCGCCGTGCTGTGGCGGAATATCTTTGAAAAACAAAACAAAGGGCGGGCCCGCACAGTCTCGTGCCGACCCGCCCTGCAGGGGACGCCCCCGCTTGTCTGCCCTGCTTACTTGTTGACCGCGGCCTTCAGCGTGGCGCCGGCGGTGAACTTGGGCACGTTCGAGGCGGCGATCTCGATCGTCGCGCCGGTCTGCGGATTGCGACCGGTGCGCGCCGCGCGCTCGGAGACCTCGAAGGAACCGAAACCGGTGAACGCGACCTTCTCGCCCTTGCCCAGCTGCTCGGCAATGATGTCGAGCATGGCCGACAGCGCACGGTCGGCCTGCGCACGGGAAACATCCAGACGGTCGGCCAGGGCCTCGACGAATTCACCTTTGTTCATGCTCTTCCTCGATTGGTGTGTGTTGGTGTGAGTGGAATATGGAATGTCCGGTCTACGGCGCGGATTCTAGCACCGTCGCCGATTCTGGGGCATTTCGCGAGGCGCCGGCGTGATGCGTGCCCTGGCCGCCGGCGAAAGTCCGGCGCCGACAGAATTTTGCGCGGGGGCCGCGCGATCGCACCCACCTCGGGCGGCCACACGCGTTATCCTTGCGCCTGCAAACGGAACCTGAATGAACTCGAGCATGGACACACACGACGCCGCGGGCGAAGACCTCATCCGCATTCGCGCGACACGCAGCGGCGGAGTCATCAGCAAGGTCGCGATCGACCTGCCGCAACGGGCCTGGATGGGCAACAGCGTGATCGGCCTCACGCCCGACGCGGCAGCCGGCCTGCTGCTCGAGCAGGCCAGCCACAGTCCGCGCGCCCATGCCTGCGCCGTCTGCCTGGCCGCCGCAGCCGCCGAGGGACAGCCGGCACCGGGGCTCGACAGCCAGATCGCGACCGAGCGCACGCTGGCCGCCGAAGCGGCCGACTCACACCTGCGCCGCCTGCTCATCGACTGGCCGCCCTACTTCGGCTTCGAGCCCCGCTACAGCCATTTCGCCGAATTCCATCGCCGCCTGACGCTCAACAACGACACCAGCGCCGAGGCCGCCTTTGTCCTCGGCGGCGAGATTCTCGACCTGGTGGCGCGCGAGATGCTGGCCGGCTTCTTCAACCAGATCCGCATGCCGCACGGCATCGGCGAGTTCATCGAGCGCCTCAACGCCGGCGGCAGCCTCGGCACGGTGCTCGGCGAGCTGATCGCCCTGGGGGCCTCGGCGCCGCCCAAGCCGCGGCCCGTCCCCCTGCTCGGCACGCTGAGCGCCGCCGCCTGGGCCAACGAGATCGGCTCCTGGCCGCCGGCCGCGTTCGTCACACGGCCGACCTATCAGGGCGAGGCGGCCGAAACCGGTCCGCTCGCGCGCCACGCGGCCTCGCCCCTGGTGCGCCTGCTGCTCGAGCGCGGCCATCGCCTGTCGGCCCGCCTGTTCGCCAAGGCGATCGAAGTGGGCGACTGCGCGAGCCGGATGCGCTATCCGTTTACCGACGACGTGGCGCCGCTGGCCGATGCCGCACAGGCCACGCCCGGTGTCGGCGTGGCGCGGGTGGAGACGGCACGCGGCGTGCTGCTGGCCTGGGTGCGCGTGGCCGACGGCGTGATTGCCGACTGCGCGATGATTCCGGCCGGGGCCTGGAACTTCCATCCCGAAGGCGCCTTCTGTCGCGAGGCGCTGTGCGCCACGCTCGCACCCGAAGACCACGACGCCGCCCTGCGTCGGCTGTCGATGCTGGCCGTGGCCTGCGATCCTTCGCTGCCCTACCGCGTCGAGCTGCACGAGGAGCCGCGCGGGCGCAAGCGCGCCTGAGCGGCCCGGCGCCAGACGGCGCGGGATGGGGTCAGCCGGCGAGCCGGCGGTAGCCGCCGGCAAAATAGAGCAGGGGCTGGCGGTCCTCGCGATCGAAGCTCAGCACCTCGCTGATGAAGACGAGGTGATCGCCGCCTTCATGGCGCACCGTGTTGCGGCACTCGAAGCGGGCGCAGCAGCCCTTCAGCAGCGGGATGCCCCCCACCCCGGTCTCGAAGTCGAGTCCGGCGAACTTGTCGTCGAGGCGGCTGGCGAAGCGTTGCGACAGCTCGGCCTGGTCCTCGGCGAGCACGTTGATCGCGTAGTATTCGCAGCCTTCGAACACGCCGCGGCTGGGCAGGTCGTTCGACAGACTCCACACGATCAACGGCGGGTCGAGCGACACCGAGTTGAAGGAGTTCACCGTGAGGCCGATCGCCTCGCCGGCCGGGCTGCGCGTGGTCACCACGGTGATGCCGGTGGCGAACATGCCGAGCGCGTTACGGAAGCGGCGCGAGAAGTCCTCGCCCGAGAAGGTCTGTTGGGTCATGAAGAATGGTCGGCACGGTCGTCCCGCGCTCTGTTGCAATGCGAAAGAAGCGCGGATTATCCTCGTGCCGGCGCGGCACGTCGAGAGCAATAGCCTCAATACAGCTTTAAAAACACTGGAAAAACCGCGACATGAGTGATTTCGCGCGACGCCTGATCGCCTGGCAACGCGATCACGGACGCCACGATCTGCCCTGGCAGGGCAGCACCGACCCGTACCGCATCTGGTTGTCCGAGATCATGCTGCAACAGACGCAGGTCGAGACCGTGATCCCCTACTACCGGCGTTTCCTGGCGCGCTTCCCCGGCGTGGCCGCGCTCGCGGCCGCGCCGGTGGAGGACGTGATGGCGCTGTGGAGCGGGCTGGGCTACTACGCCCGCGCGCGCAACCTGCACCGCGCAGCGCAGCGCATCGTCGACGCCCACGGCGGCATCTTCCCGCGCACCGCGGCTGCGATCGCCACCCTGCCCGGCGTGGGCCGCTCGACCGCGGCCGCGATCGCCGCCTTCGCCTTTGGCGAGCGCGCGGCCATCCTCGACGGCAACGTCAAGCGCGTGCTGTGCCGCCGCTTCGGCGTCGAGGGCTTTCCCGGCGCCAAGGCGGTGGAGAACCAGCTCTGGGCGCTCGCCGAATCCCTGCTGCCCGAGCGCGAGGTCGGGCGCTACATCCAGGCCCAGATGGACCTCGGCGCCACACTGTGCACCCGGGCGCGTCCAGCCTGCGCACGCTGCCCCTTTCACGACGACTGCGTCGCCCGGCGCGACGGCCGCATCGCCGAGTTGCCGGCCGCGCGGCCACGCAAGGCCGTGCCGCGGCGCAGCGCGCGCTACGCGGTGATCGTGCACGAGCGCGAGGTGCTGCTCGAGCGCCGGCCGCCCAGCGGCATCTGGGGCGGCCTGCTGGCCCTGCCCGAGCTGCCGCCCGAGGTCGAGGACGCCGCATGCTGGGCCGGCACCCGCTTCGGCCTGCAGTGCGCGCCCGCCGCCCGCCTGACACCGCTGCGCCATACCTTCACCCACTTCGTGCTCGAGATGCAGCCGCTGCTGTTGCAGGTCGAAGGCGGGCCCGACAGCGGGCCGGGCAGGGGCAGGCGCGCAGACACCCACCGGGTGGCGGAAGCCGATGACGCGTACTGGCAGCCGCTGCACGCGCTCGACGACGCCGCCCTGCCCACCCCGGTGCGCCGCATCCTGGGCGCCCTCGCCCGCCCCGATCTGTTCACCGGCTGAGGCGCGGCGCGGGCGCGACAACGCTCAGGCGAGGTTGGGCAGCAGGCCGTGCTCGCGCAGGTACTGCTGCAGGATCTCGAGCCGGCCGAGCGGGTCGTCAAGCTCGAGCAGCTTCTGCTTGGCCAGCAAGGGAATGGGCAGCAGCTCGGTGTAGCGCGCCCCCACCCAGCCGGCGTCGTCGAAATGATGCGGCGGCGGCAGGCGCTCGCCGAGCTCGGCAATGATGGTCCTGAGCAGGGGCAGCATGTCGGCCTGGGCCTCGGGCAGGGCCTCGGCAGGTGGCTCCTCGAGCCAGCGCACGCTCGCCACGAGCAGGCCGTCACGCTCGACCTCGTGGTCCTCGATGCGAAAGCGCGCCCCGCCACGCGTCACCAGGTTGAGGACCCCGGCCTGCTCCATGTCCCATTGTTCGATACGGGCCTCGGTCCCCACCGGATGCGGCACCGCGGCCTCGCCCACCTCCTCGCCGGCGGCGATCAGGCACACGCCGAAGCTCGCCCCCTCACGCATGCAGCGCGTGACCATGTCCATGTAGCGCGGCTCGAACACGCGCAGCGGCAGCACCCCGCCGGGAAACAGCACGGTCTTGAGCGGAAACAGCGGCAGGCGAATGCGATCGGTCATGACGAGACTCCCTGTGAGCCGCCTGCGGCGGGTATCGCGCACCGGGCCTCAGGCATGATCCAGCCCATCGGCGGCGGCGCGCAGGCGGTCCTCGCCCCAGCGTGCCATCAGCGCATGCGCGACGCCGAGCTGGTCCAGGATGCGGGCGACGACGAAGTCGACCAGGTCCTGCACGGTCTGCGGGTGGTGGTAAAAGCCCGGGTTGGGCGGCAGGATGCACACGCCGAGCCGGGCCAGCCTGAGCATGTTGTCGAGATGGATCGCCGAATAAGGCGTCTCGCGCGGCACCAGCACCAGCTTGCGGCCTTCCTTGATGACGACGTCGGCAGCGCGCTCGATGAGGTTCTGGCTCAGGCCGCCGGCGATCGCCGCCAGCGTCGCCATCGTGCACGGGCACACCACCATGGCGTCGGGCGGATTGGAGCCCGAGGCGGGCGGCGCGAACCATTCCTCGCGCCCGAACACGCGCAGAGCGCCGGGGGCGGCATTGAAACGGGCGGACAGCTCGGCCTCGACCTCCGCCGGGCGCGCCGGCAGATTCCAGCCCATCTCCTGGCGGGCGACGATCTGCGCCACCTGCGAGTACAGCAACCACACGCGGCAGCCCGCCTGCAGCAGGCATTCGACCAGGCGCACGCCGTAGGGCAGGCCGGAGGCGCCGGTGAAGGCGACGGTGATGGTGCGGGGAGAAGTCATCTGACCGCCAGGGATCTTGGCAACGCCTCAAGCGTAACGCATCCGGCGCCCGGCGTGCGCCGCACCCGGGCGCGCCACGATCACTCCAGGTAATCGCTGATGAGCTGCCAGCGCCCGTCGCGGATCTGCGCCAGGCGGCCATGACGGTTGCCCAGATGATCCTCGGGCGTGAAGCGGTAGCTCGGGCTGCCGAAGTAGTCGCGCGAGAAGGTCATGCGCTCGAGGGTGCGCGCGAAGGCTTCCGGCGTCAGCTCGCGGCCGGTGGCCTCGGCGGTGCGCACGAAGAGGTCGGCCAGGGTGTAGCCCATCACGCTCCACACATTGGGCTCGGCCTTGAAGCGTGCGCGATAGCGCTCGATCCAGTCGGCGAGCTGGCTGTTGGCGCCTTCGACGTAGGGGTGGGGCAGCACCGACACGCCATACAAGCCCTCGACCGCCGCACCGCCCAGTTCATGGGTCTGTGCCGAATAGCCGGAGGCGGTAACCAGCATGTCGACGTTCCAGCCGATCTTGCGCGCCTCGGCCATCGCCGCCACGGTCTCGCGCACCACGGTGGCGAGCACGACGAAATCGCAGCGTGCCGCGCGCAGGCGCGCGATCTGGCTCGACAGATCGGTGGCGCCGCGCTTGTAGCTGGTGCGCTCGACCAGTTCGCGATCGAGGCGGGCGAGCCCGGCCTCGACCCCCTTCATCACCTCCAGGCCGTAGTCATCGTCCTGGTACAGCAGGCAGGTGCGCGCGTAGCCGCGCTGCTCGACCATGTGGCGGGTGGCCGCCTCCATGTAGTCGAAATAGGGCGCGAAGTTCTGGAACTTGAGCGGGTGCAGCGGCTCGTAGGTGGCGCGGTGGGGCGAGAAGGGAAACAGGTGCAGGCGGCCGGCGTCGACGATGATCGGCATCGTCGCCATCACCACCGGGGTGCCCATGTTGGCGATGAAGGCGAAAGCCTGGTCGCGCTGCACCAGCTTGCGCGCCGCGAGCACGGCGCGCTTGGGATCGTAGCCGGCGTCCTCGACCACCAGGCGGATGCGGCGCCCATGCACGCCACCGCCGGCATTGAGCTCGTCGAAGCGCATCAGCATGCCGTCGCGCACCGGCACGCCGAGCATGGCGATCGGCCCGGACAGATCAGACACGGTGCCGACCACGATCTCGTTGGTGCTCACCCCGGGTGCGGCCGCCACCGGCGCGCTCAGGGCGAAGCAGGACAGCGCGGCGAGCGCCAGGGAACGCAAGGTGTTCACGATTCGGATCTCCTGATGGGGCCGGTGCCGTGGCGCGGTGCCCCCACACAAAGCAACACGACCCGGCACGACGCGAGTGTCGGGATTGTCTGGGCGTTCATAATTGCAGTCAATTCACGCATCAAGGACCCGTCGGCTGGCGCTGCGCCCCGCCCGCCACAGCGCCCCTGCACGCGCCCGGAGGTGGCCACGAACGAAGCGCTCAGCGCGACCCCGCGCCGGCGATGCCCGCCGGACGCAGCAGCACCACGGCGACGATCACCGCGCCGAACAGCACCAGCTCCAGCCCCGCCGCGCGCGCCCACTCGCCGGGTAGCTGATCACGCAGCAGCGCGATCACCTGCGGGATGGCGACGATCACCAGGGCACCCCACAAGGCGCCGCCCAGGTGGCGTGCGCCGCCGATGAACGCCAGCATCAACAACTCGAAGGAGAACACCAGGCCGAACTGCTCCGGGCTGATGAAGCCGATCCAGTGCGCGTAGAGCGCGCCGGCCAGGCCCGACAGCGCACCTCCGACCATGAAGGCCTGCATCTTGGCGGCGGCCGGGGCCACGCCGCAGGCGGCTGCCGCCACCTCGTCGTCGCGCACCGCCCGCCACGCGCGGCCGTGGCGCGATGCGAGCAGGCGCGCACACACCAGCAGGGCCAGCGCGAGCGCCGCCAGGCTCACCAGCGCCTGCGCCAGCGTCGACTCGGCGCGCCAGCCCAGCACGCCGAAAGCCCCCACCGCCATGCCCGCCGCACCGTGGGTGACCGACTCCCAGCGCGCCAGGCCCTCTTCCACGATGAGGGCGAAGGCGAGCGTGCTCATGCCGAAGTACAGCCCGCCCAGGCGCCGCGCCGGCAGGCTGGCGAGCGCGCCACCGAGCAGCCCGGCGAGCACGGCCGCCGGCAGCGCCAGCACCGGCGCAATGCCGCGCTGCACCAGCACTGCCTGCGTATAGGCGCCAAGGGCCACCAGCGCCGCCTGGCCGAGCGCGATCTGCCCCGCCAGGCCGACCACGATCACCACCCCGAGGCCGGCGATCGCGTACGTGATCACCATCGTCGCCTTGCCGAAGGCATAGTCGGCGCCCAGCGCGAGCACCGCCAGCGCCACGATCGCGGCCCACGGCAGCGGGCGGAACAGCCCACCCGGCAGGCGGCCCTTCACTGCCCGCCCCCGCGCCGCCGCAGCGCGGCCCCAAGGCCCACGCCCAGACCGCTCGGGAACAGCAGCAGGGCCAGCATCAGCAGCACGTAGGGGACGACGTCCTTCACCCCCTCGGGCAGCATCAGGCCGGCCACCGCCTCGACCACGCCGAGGAAGATACCCGCCAGCAGCGCGCCAGGCAGGCTGGTGAGTCCGCCCAGCACCGCGGCCGGAAACGCCTTCAACGCGATGAAACCCATGTTCAGGTGGACAAAGGTGATCGGCGCCAGCAGCAGGCCGGCACAGGCCGCCAGCCCCGCCCCCAGCGCCCACGCGAGCACATGCATGCGTGCCACCGGCACACCCATCAGGGCGGCGATGCGCGCATCCTCGGAACAGGCGCGCAGCGCCAGCCCGGCCCGCGTGAAGCGGAAGAAGGCCGCCAGCGCGGCCGCCAGCAGCACCGTGGCGAGCACCACCCAGACGTGGCTGGCGGCCAGCACCAGCGGTCCGATGGCGAAGGTGTCGGCGGCAAACGGCAGGCGGTGGATTTCCTGCGCCGCAGCCGGCACCGAGGCCACGCTGCCACGCATCATCATGCCCAGGCCGAAGGTGAGCAGCACCGCGACGAGGTGGGGCTGGCCGAGCGCGCGCCGCAACACGACGCGCTCGAGCGCCGCACCGAGCAGCGCCACCGCCAGCACCGCGGCGACGGCGGCGGCGAGCAGCGGCCAGCCGGCCGCCAGATGCAGGCCGAGCGCCGCGAAAGCGCCCAGCATCAGCAGGTCGCCCTGCATGAAGCTGACGGTCTCGGCCGCCTTGTAGATCAGGACAAAGGAGAGCGCGACCAGGCCATAGACACAGCCGATCGCGATTCCGCTGGTGAGGACCTGGATGAAGGCGAGCATGGGGGCGAAGCATAGCCGATCACCGGCCCGCCTCGCCCCCCGCCGTCAGGCGCTGTCGCCCTTGTGTGTCCGCCAGGGGGAGCGCACCGCCGCTCAGCCGAGGAAGCGCTCGTACACGCCCTGGCGCCACAGCACGATCGCGACCACGATGACCAGCAACAGGAACAGGTAGGTGCCCCACGGGCGCTGCTTCTCGGCATAGGGGTCGGCGAGCGAACGCGAGGCGCCCGGCGGCAGTGCGGCCACGCCGGTGAGCGCGCCGCCGAAGGGGATGTTGATGCGTGCCCGGGTGTTGACCGCCCAGCCGTTGGCATCGAGCAGCGGCCCGAGGTTGCGCTGGCGCAGCTTGAGCCAGGCAAGCAGCATCGACGGTCCCGAGATCAGCAGCACGATGCCGACGATCACCAGCGGCATCTGCCAGGCCGGCAGCGACAGGAAACCCGACACCACGGCCGCCAGTGCCGTGCCGAGGGCGCCCAGGGCAAGGCCGATGGCGGCGAAGATACCGGCGAACTTGGCGATGTCGAAAGGCTGCGCGGGCGCGGCCGGGGCCGCTGCCGGCGCCTCGACCTTCGCCCCCGCCTCGGCGACACCGGACGCCGCGCGCGCCTCCACCGCCTGGTCGCGCGAGGCGGCGAACTTCTGGATCTGCTCGCCGATCATGCGCGCGATGCGCTTGTACGGCGACCAGAAGGCCTGGCGCACGCTGATCGGCGCCTCGACCACCTGCACCACGCTGGCGTTCCAGTCGCGCCCCTGGCGGTCGTAGAACACCCCGTTGCGGCCGGGCACCATCATCTCGTCCGCGTCGCCACCGGTCATCGCGGCGACGATGGTGATCGGCGCCTCGCCCTGGCGCACGCAACTGCAATACACCAGGTAGGTGCCCGACAGCGGCGCCAGTGTGGCGTGGCGGCCCATGTCCGCCACCCGCAGGCAGAGCTCGCAGCTGCGCTGGTCGAGATACAGCGTGCCGGCCTGGAAGATGGCCTTCTCGTGCGCGCCGTAGAAGTCGCTCAGGGTGACGAAGTTGCGCAGCAGCGTGACCAGGTCGCGGTTGTAGCGCGCGAGGCGCTCGATCGCATCGACCTGGGCGGCCGCGGTCTCGGCGCCGAGGTCCTGCTCGATCAGCGCGCTCAGCTTCGCCTGGGTGTCGCCGTCAAGGAGCGCGCGCAGCTCCGCCAGCGCAATCGCCGCCACCGGCGACGCCGGCCGTGCCGCCAGCCACTCGCGGTAGGCGGCAAAGCGGGCGGTCAGATCCTGCCACTCGGCCTGCGTGAGCGCGCTGCGCTCGCCCAGGATGGGCTTGACGACCTGCTCGCGCAGCGCGGCGATGCGCGCCTCCCAGGCGGGATTCAATCCCTCGACCAGCGGCAGCGCGCGACCCGCTGCCACTTGTGCCAGCGGCAGCGCGGCAACCCCCTCGCTGCCGGCATCCAGCATCTGCTCGGACAGGCCCTGATAGACGGTATCGGCCGGGTTCAGCGCGACGGCGGCGCGCTCGTCGAAGGCGGCGAGGCGGCAGCGTGTGAAGAAATCCCCGACCTTGTCGCAGACCGCGTCGAACACCGCGGCGGCGGCCTCGGTACCGTCCTGCAGCGGCAGGATCCGCTCGGGGCTGGCCTCGGCCAGCGCGTGCCAGTCGGCAACCGAGTGCGCCGCGGTGAAGAAGGCCTCGACCTTGTCGGCATCGACCCCGGGCTTGCCGCTGCGATCCTCGACCGCGCCGAAGCAGTCGATGATGAGCCCGATCGCCTTCACCAGCGCGGCGTCGGTGGTGAGCTCGGCCGGCACCACGCCGTCCCCGTTGAAGTGGTCGGGCGCGAACAGGCGCGTGGTGTCGGCCAGATCCTCGACCGAGATCGCATCGGCTTCGGGCTTGTCGATATAGACCAGCACCTTCTTCGCCGTCGCCAGCAGGCGGGCGCCCTCGGGGTGATCGGCGTCGATCGCCGCCAGCGGCAAGGCCTCGCGCGCGCGGAAGAGCACGTCCGGGTCCTTCAATACGGTGCACACCCAGCGCACCGCCGCGACCACCTCGGGTGCGCGGATGCGTCCGTCGCCGTCGGCGTCGAGCAGTTGCAGGGTGCGCGTGTCGAACTCCAGCCCGGAGGTCGGGCAGGCCAGCACCGACCACAGCTTCTGATCCAGCTCAGCGAGATGGCGCAGATCGTCCGCGCTCTCGATGCGCACCTGGTCGAAACCGCCAGAGCGGAAGAAGCGCCACTGGTAGCCTTTCTTCCTGCCTTCGTCGTTGCTCATTGCATGCCCCCTGTGATGGTGAATTCCCGGCCCAGCCGGGGATGAATGCTCACACGGGGATATTGCGCCGGAATGGCGCGCCGAACAATCGCGCCGGCGGCGCTCATGCCAGGGCGCTACCCATTGCGGGCAACGGGCTCAGCCGTAGGCGCCGACGAAGGGGTTGCTCTCGCGCTCCTCGCCGAAAGTCGAGGTCGGGCCGTGGCCGGGGATGAAGGTGATGTCGTCGCCGAGCGGGAACAGCTTGTCGCGGATCGAACGGATCAGGGTCTGGTGGTCGCCGCGCGGGAAGTCGGTGCGGCCGATGGAGCCGGCGAACAGCACGTCGCCAACGATCGCCAGGCGCGCGCCCTCGTGCACGAACACGACATGGCCCGGCGTGTGCCCGGGCGTGTGGATGACCTTGAAGGATTCCGCGCCAACCGTGACCGTGTCGCCGTCGTGCAGCCAGCGGTCGGGCTCGAAGGACTCGACCTCGGGGAAACCGAACATCTTGCTCTGCTGCGGCATGCCCTCGATCCAGAAGCGGTCTTCCTCCTGCGGCCCCTCGACCGGCACGCCGAGTTCGCGCGCAAGCTTCGCCGTGCCGCCTGCGTGGTCGATGTGGCCATGGGTGATGAGGATCTTCTCGACGCTGACCCCCAGCTTGGCCACCGCGGCGAGGATGCGCTCGATGTCGCCGCCGGGGTCGACCACGGCGGCCTTCTTCGTTCGCTCGCACCACACGATGCTGCAGTTCTGCTGGAAGGGGGTGACGGGGACGATGGTGGCCTGGATCATGGCTTGTGCTTCCTGGATGCGTGAAATCGGCCGCAGTTTAACCGATCGCCCGCAGGCCACCGGTGAACGCAAAACCGCCTGTCGGCGCGGGGCACGACAGGCGGTTGGCAGGCCCCGGCCGCAACCGGGGGAGCGGTGCCCACTCAGGCGATCAGATCACGCCCTGGGCCAGCATGGCCTCGGCGACCTTGACGAAGCCGGCCACGTTGGCGCCGTCGGCGTAGCTCACGGTGCCGTCCTCGCGCTTGCCGTACTTGAGGCAGGCGGCGTGGATGCCGAGCATGATCTCCTTCAGGCGGGCGTCGACCTCTTCGCGCGTCCACGACATGCGCATCGCGTTCTGGCTCATCTCGAGGCCCGACGTGGCGACGCCGCCGGCGTTGGAGGCCTTGCCCGGCGCGTACAGCACACCGTTGTGCTCGAAGATCTTCACCGCCTCGATGGTGCTCGGCATGTTGGCGCCCTCGGCCACGGCGATCACCCCGTTCTTGACCAGGGTGGCGGCATCGTTACCGTCGAGCTCGTTCTGGGTCGCGCACGGCAGGGCGACATCGACCGGCACGTGCCACGGACGCACGTTGGGCTCGAAACGGGCGCCGACGCGCTCGGCGTACTCGGCGACGCGGCCGTAGTAGTGGTTCTTGATCTCCATCAGGATCGCGAGCTTCTCGGCGGTGAAGCCGGCCTCGTCGATCACGGTGCCGCTCGAATCCGAGCAGGTGATCGGCTTGGCGCCGAGCTCGAGCAGCTTTTCGATCGCGTACTGGGCGACGTTGCCCGAACCCGACACCGCCACGCGCAGGCCCTTGAAGTCGCGCCCGGCGTGCTCGAGCATGGCGTTGGCGAAGTACACCGTGCCGTAGCCGGTCGATTCCGGACGGATCAGCGAGCCGCCGAAGGACAGGCCCTTGCCGGTGAACACGCAGGCGGCGTTGTTCGACAGCTTCTTCATCATGCCGGCCATGAAGCCGACCTCACGACCGCCGACGCCGATGTCGCCGGCCGGCACGTCGGTGTCGGGACCGACGTGGCGATACAGCTCGCTGATGAAGGCCTGGCAGAAGCGCATCACCTCGCCCGGACTGCGGCCCTTCGGGTCGAAGTCGGAACCGCCCTTGCCGCCGCCCATCGGCAGCGTGGTGAGTGCGTTCTTGAAGGTCTGCTCGAAGGCGAGGAACTTCAGGATGGACAGGTTCACCGAGGGGTGGAAGCGCAGGCCGCCCTTGTAGGGACCGATGGCCGAGTTGTGCTGGATGCGGTAACCGCGGTTGACCTGCACCTCGCCGCGGTCATCCACCCACGACACGCGGAACATGATCACGCGCTCGGGCTCGATCAGGCGGTCGAGGAGGGCATGCTCGGCATAGCGCTTGTTGGCGGAGATGAAGGGCCACAGGCTCTCCATGACCTCGCTGACGGCCTGCAGAAACTCGGGCTGGCCGGGGTTGCGCTGTTCGACGTAAGCCAGGAACTCCTCGAGGGACTGATATTTCATGTTCGTGAACCTGTAGGTTGAGTGGAGTGAGCAGACACGCGCATGCGATAACCTCGGTTTTACCCGAGGTTATCGCGCGAAATCCCCGTTATTGTGCATCAAGATCACCATTCTTGTGCATCCATCACGACGGAAACGCGGCCGCAATGACAAATACAAGAAAATGCACCGCCAGGATGCATGGCGCCACACACCTCGCATCGATCACGGACATGGACGACGGCCCGCGCGATCCCCTATGCTGAACGCGAGACACGTCATTCAACCTCGACAGGAGATCCACATGGGACTGTTTGCATTCATCAAGGACGCGGGCGAGAAGCTCTTCGGTAGCGGCGAGGCGAAGGCTGCAAGCGCCCCGGCCGATGCCGCCGCCAACACCAAGGCCGCCGAGGCGATCAAGAATTACATCGTGGCGATGCAACTCGCGCCCGCCGACCTGGCGGTCAGCTTCGACGGCGCACGCTCGGTCGTGACCGTGGCCGGCACCGCCGCCGACCAGGCCACCAAGGAGAAGATCCTGCTCGCGGCCGGCAACGTCGCCGGCGTCGCCGAGGTCGATGACCAGATCCGCGTCAACAACCCGGAGCCCGAGGCGCAGTTCCACACCGTGGTGCGCGGCGACACCCTGTCGGCCATCGCCAAGAAGTTCTACGGCAATGCCAACAAGTACCCGGCGATCTTCGAGGCCAACAAGCCGATGCTGAGCCATCCGGACAAGATCTATCCGGGCCAGGTGCTGCGCATTCCGCCGCAGGGCTGACGCCATCGGCGCGGCTGCCGGGCCGTGCTTGCACCACCCAGGCCCGGGCCGTTACGCTCGGGCCTCTTCGTCTTGTCCGCCCCCTTTCACGTTCGTCTCCCGAACCGCCCCGCCATGGCCCGCGTCCGCATCGCACTGCCCGACCGTTTTCCCTTCAGCACCACCATCCCGCTGCTGATCTCGCACATCAACTACGGCCACCATCTCGACAACGCACAACTGCTCGGCCTCGTCTCCGAGGCGCGGGTGCGCTTCCTGCAATCGATGGGCTACACCGAGCTCGACGTCGACGGGCTGGGCATCATCGTCGCCGACGCCGCGCTGCAATACCGCTCCGAAGCCTTTCACGGCGAAACGATGCAGGTGGAGATGGCCGCCGACGACTTCCACGACTTCGGCTGCGACCTGGTGTGGCGCATGTCGGACGAGGCCAGCGGGCGGGAAGTCGCGCGCGGCAAGACCGGCGTCGTGTTCTTCAACTATGTCGAGCGCCGCAAGGCCGCGGTGCCGGAAGGCTTCCGCCGTCGCTTTCCCGCGGCCTAGGCGGGTGGCCTGCCTGGGTCGCGCCGGCTCACACGCCATGTACCTGCAAACAGCATGACGACGTCGCCGCCGCGCGCGCGCGTCGCCCCTCGCCACCACGTCGCCGTCATCGGCGGTGGACCTGCCGGCCTGATGGCTGCTGAGACACTGGCCGCTGCCGGCCTCGACGTGACCGTGTTCGATGCCATGCCCTCGGTCGGGCGCAAGTTCCTGCTCGCCGGCCGCGGCGGACTCAATCTCACCCATAGCGAAGCCTTCGAGCCCTTCCTGTCGCGCTACGGCCAACGCCGCGCGGCACTGACCCCCATGCTCCAGGCCTTCGGCGCGCAGGCCTTGCGCGACTGGGCGCATGGCCTGGGAATCGAGACCTTCGTCGGTACATCGGGGCGGGTGTTCCCGACCGAGATGAAGGCGGCGCCGCTGCTGCGTGCCTGGCTGGCGCGCCTGCGTGCAGCCGGCGTGCGTTTCGCCGTGCGCCACCGCTGGCAGGGCTGGGAGGGCTGGGACCCGGCAGCACGGGCGGACGCCCGGACGCTACCCGCTCACGGCCAGGCGGCGAGCGCGCCGGCCACGTCCACAGGCCGCCAGCGGCTGCGCTTCGCCACCCCGGAAGGCGAGCGAATCATCGAGGCCGATGCCCTCGTGCTGGCCCTGGGTGGTGGCAGCTGGGCCAAGCTGGGCTCGGACGGGGCCTGGGTGTCGCTGCTGCGTGATGCCGGTGTCGATGTCGCGGCCTTGCAGCCCGCCAACTGCGGCTTCGACGTCGGCGCGCCGGACACCCTGGCCCAAGCCTCGGACGCGGGCGAAACGGGCAGGCCGGCCGCCCGCGGCTGGAGCACGCACTTCCTCGAGCGCTTCCGCGGCCAGCCCTTGAAATCGGTTTGCGCCCATTTCAGCGACGCCACCGGCCAGTCGCACGAGCGTGCCGGCGAATGCCTGATCTCCGCCTCCGGCATCGAAGGCGGGCTGATCTACGCCCTGTCGGCGCCGCTGCGCGACACCCTCGCTGCACTCGGCAGCGTGACGCTGTATCTGGACCTCGCGCCGGGACGCAGCCTGGAGCGCCTCGCCGTTGAGCTCGCCCGTCCGCGCGGCAGCCGCTCGCTGGCCAGCCACCTGCAAGGCCAGGCCGGCATCAAGGGGGTCAAGGCCGGCCTGCTGCGCGAATGCCTGCCGAAGGCCGATTTCGACGATCCGGCCCGCCTCGCCGCCGGCATCAAGGCCTTGCCGCTGCGCCTCGTCGCCACCCGCCCGCTCGACGAGGCGATCAGCAGCGCCGGCGGCGTGCGCTTCGAGGCGGTGGACGGCGACCTGATGCTGACCGCCCGCCCGGGCGTCTTCGTCGCCGGCGAGATGCTCGACTGGGAGGCCCCCACCGGCGGCTATCTGCTCACCGCCTGCTTCGCCACCGGGGTCGCCGCCGCCCAGGCTGCGGCGCGCTGGCTTGCACAGGCGGACGCCGGCACGCCGGCGGGTTAGCATGGGCGTCAGCGCAAACCTGCGCACCCGACCATCCCGCCTTCGCGCTCAACGCCCCCTGGCCCGCACATGAATCTCCACCCCTTCCTGATCGCCATCGAAGTCGGCGGCACCATCGCTTTCGCCATGTCCGGCCTGATCGAAGCCACCCGCAAGCGCATGGACATCGTCGGCGTGTTCTCGGTCGCCTTCGTCAGCGCCTTCGGCGGCGGCACGGTGCGCGACGTCCTGCTCGACCGCCAGCCCTTCTTCTGGATCCAGAACCAGGAATACCTGTGGCTGGTGCTGGCGATGGTGCTGACCACCCCGCTGTGGCTGAAGACGCTGCGCCACAAGTTCGGCGAGGGCCTGATGGAGTTCGCCGACGCCTGCGGCCTGGGCCTGTTCGCGATCTCGGGCGCCACCATCGCCAACGCCGCCGGCATGCCGGTGCTGGTGTCGATGATGATGGGCGTGATCACCGCGGTGTTCGGCGGCGTGTCACGCGACGTGCTGTGCAACGAGATCCCCAAGGTCTATAGCGACCACCGCCCCTATGCGCTGTGCGCGCTGTTCGGCTGCGGGGTGTTCCTCGGGCTGGACGCCATCGGCCTGCCGCTGCCGCTGTCGACGCTCGCCGGCATCGGCGCGGCCACCGGTTCGCGCCTGCTCGCCCTGTTCCTCGACCTGCGCCTGCCCGCCTGGCCAAAGTACGGCGACTGAAACCGCCGCCAGCGAGCGCCGGCGCAGCGGCGGAATGCGCGGGCTGGACGGGTAGAATGCGGCTTTGACTGCCCCCGCCCGTCGATGTCCGCACCCGCCGCCGCCATGGCCACCCCCCTGCCCCGCCCCGAGCTGCTCGCCCCCGCCGGCACCCTCGACATGATGCGCACCGCCTTCGCCTACGGCGCGGATGCGGTCTACGCCGGCCAGCCGCGCTACTCACTGCGCGTGCGCAACAACAGCTTCGGCCAGCTCGACACGCTCGCCGCCGGCATCGCCGAGGCCCACGCCGCCGGCAAGCTGTTCTACCTGGTCGCCAACATCACCCCGCACAACGCCAAGCTGCGCACCTTCGAGGACGACATGGCGCCGGTCATCGCGATGAAGCCGGACGCCCTGATCATGGCCGACCCCGGGCTGATCATGATGGTGCGCGAGCGCTGGCCGGACGTGGACATCCACCTCTCGGTGCAGGCCAACACCACCAACTACGCCTCGGTGCGCTTCTGGCAGTCGGTGGGGGTCAAGCGCATCATCCTGTCGCGCGAGCTGTCGCTGGACGAGGTCGCCGAGATCCGCGACGCCTGCCCGGACATGGAGCTCGAGGTCTTCGTCCATGGCGCACTGTGCATTGCGTACTCCGGCCGCTGCCTGCTGTCGGGCTACTTCAACCACCGCGACCCCAACCAGGGCAGCTGCACCAATAGCTGCCGCTGGGACTACAAGCTGCACGAGGCGGGCGAAGACGGCGCCGGCGACGTGCGCGCCTGCGGCAGCGCGCCGATCGGCAACCCGCAGGACGCCGGGGCGGTCGGCACCGCCACCCGCAGCAAGCTCGACACGGTGCAGGGCCTGGCGCTCGGCGGCGGACCGCGCCACGTCGGTGGCAGCAAGGTGTGGCTGCTGGAAGAAGGCACCCGGCCCGGCGAGCTGATGCCGATCGAGGAGGACGAGCACGGCACCTACATCCTCAATTCCAAGGACCTGCGCGCCATCGAGCACGTGCAGCGCCTGGTGGACATCGGCGTCGATTCGCTCAAGATCGAGGGCCGCACCAAGAGCCCCTACTACGTCGCCCGCGCCGCCCAGGGCTACCGCCGCGCGATCGAGGATGCGGTGGCCGGCCGGCCCTTCGATGCGCGCCTGCTCGGCGAGCTCGAGGGCCTGGCCAGCCGCGGCTACACCGACGGCTTCTACCAGCGCCACTCCACCCCGGCGCACCAGAACTACCTGCGCGGCCACTCCGAATCCGGCCGCAGTCTGCTGGTGGGCGAGGTGGTGGGCTTTGATGCCACCCGGGGCCTGGCCGAAGTCGAGGTCAAGAACGGCTTTGGCACCGGCGACCGGCTCGAATTCGTGCAGCCCGACGCGAACCACGCGCAGCGCCTCGACCGCCTGCTGGCCGCCGACGGCAGCGCCCTCGAGCGCGTCCCCGGCAGCGGCCGGCGCGTCTGGCTGCCGCTGCCTACCGCTGCCGACCCCGCCCAGCCCTGCTTCATCGCCCGTTTCCTGTGAGCCACCCCATGATCCTCGACATCGACCTCGTCTCCGACTTCGTCTGCCCCTGGTGCTACCTCGGCAAGGTGCGGCTCGACCGCGCGCTCGCCGAGCTGAAGTCCGCACGGCCGGACCTGGACGTGCGCATCAACTGGCTGCCCTTCTTCCTCAACCCGGACACCCCGGCCGCGGGCGAGCCGTATCGGGAATTTCTCGAGGCCAAGTTCGGCGGCCCGATCAAGGCCGAGGCGGTGCTCGACACGGTGCGCGCGGCCGCCGCGGAAGACGGCCTGCGCTACGCCTTCGAGCGCATCCGGACGCGCCCCAACACCTTGCAGGCGCACCGCCTGATGTACCGCGCGCAGTCGCTGGGCCAGACCCAGGCGCGCATCGCCGCGCTCGCCAGTGCCTTGTTCGCGGCCCACTTCCAGGAAGGGCGCGACATCGGCGACAAGGACACGCTGGCCGACATCGCCGCCGCCGGCGGCGAGCGTCGGGAAGTGGTGCGCGAATGGCTGGACGGTCGCGGCAGCGTCGATGCGGTCGAGCGCATGGCCGCCGGCGTGCGCCGCCAGGGCATCGAGGGCGTGCCCTTCTTCATCCTCAACCGCAAGCTGGCGGTGTCGGGGGCGCAGTCGGCCGCGGTGCTGGGCGCGGCCATCCTGCAGTCGCTGGAGACCGGCAAGCCCTCCTGAGGCGGGGAACACCGCGCGCGGGGCCGACGTCTGAGACTGCACCACGACGCGTTGGCGGGCGCCGCGCCCGCGCCCAATGCCGCCCACACAAACCCGCCCCTCGAGCCGCCCAACCGCCGCGAGCAGAATCCTGGCCATGAGCACCCACACCCTGCAACTTGCCGATGCCGACCTGGCGGCCCTCGCCCGCGCGCGCAGCCTGCTGGAAAACCCCAGCCTGGTCGCGCGCCTGAGCAGCTTCGTCGGCAGCCCGCTCGAGCAGGGCATGGCGCGCCTGCCGGCGAGCTGGCGGGCAAAGGTCGGCGGGCTGGCCCATGAAGCCCTGCTGCGCGCCATGGGCACGGCCGCGCGCACGCTCGAGCCCGCGCCGCGGCCGGCCTCGCCGCGCCTGCACAAGCTGCTCGGCTCGGTCAGCGGCGCCGGCGGCGGCGCCTTCGGCGTGGCCGGGCTGACGGTGGAGATTCCGCTGTCGACGGTGCTGATCATGCGCGCCATCCTCGACATCGCACGTGCCGAGGGCGAACACATCGACACCCCGGCGACGCGGCTGGCCGCGCTCGAGGTGTTCGCCCTCGGCGGCAACCAGCGCCACGACGACGCCACCGAGTCCGGCTACTACGCGGTGCGCGCCGCGCTCGCCACCACGGTCAGCGAGGCCGCCCGCCACCTCGCCGAGAAGGGCCTGAGCGCGGAGGGCGCGCCGGCCCTGCTGCGCCTGATCACGATGGTGGCGGCACGCTACAAGGTGCAGATCACGCAGAAGGCGGCCGGCATGCTGGTGCCCGGCATCGGCGCCGCCGCCGGGGCGACGATCAACCTGCTGTTCATGAACCACTTCCAGGACGTCAGCCGCGGCCATTTCACCGTGCGCCGGCTCGAGCGCATCTATGGGCCGGAGGCGGTGCGCAGCGCCTGGGACGCCCTCGCCGCAGCCCCGCGCCCGCGCTGAGCGGCACGTCGGAGCGCCTCAGTCGCCGGCGCCGAACGCCGCCACGAACGCCGTCCACGGCAGCGGCCGGCTGAAGTGAAAGCCCTGCGCCAGGTCGCAGCCCTGGCCGCGCAGCACCTCGAGATGCGCCCGCGTCTCCACCCCCTCGGCCACCACGCGCAAACCCAGGCTGTGGCCGAGCGACACGATCGCCGCCACCAGCGCCGCATCACGCGGATTGCGGTCGATGCCGCGCACGAACAGGCGATCGATCTTCAGCTCGTCGATCGGGAAGCGCTTCAGGTAGGCGAGCGAGGAGTAACCGGTGCCGAAGTCGTCGATCGCCAGGCCGACGCCCAGCGCGCGCAACTGCTCGAGGCGGGCGATGGCGCGATCGGTCCCCTCCATCAGCATGCTCTCGGTCAGCTCCAGCGTCAGCGATTCGGGCGGCATGCCGGTGTCGGCCAGCACGCTGCCGACCATGGCCACGAAGCCCTCGTCGCGGAACTGGCGCGCCGAGATGTTCACCATCATGCGCAGCGGCGGCCGACCCGTCTCGCGCCAGCTGCAGTGGTACTCGCAGGCGCTGCGCAGCACCCATTCGCCAATCGGCACGATGAGGCCGGTTTCCTCGGCGAGCGGGATGAAGTCGGCCGGCGACACCAGGCCGAGGTCGGGGTGCTGCCAGCGCAGCAGCGCCTCGGCCGCCACCAGGCTGCCAGCGCCGGCCTCGACCAGCGGCTGGAAGTACAGCTGCAGCTCGCTGCGCGGCAGCGCGCGGTGGAGCGCGGTCTCGAGCGCCAGATGCTCGAGCGAGCGCGCATTCATCGCCGGCTCGTAGAGCTGGAAGCTGTTGCGGCCCTCGTCCTTGGCGCGATACATGGCGATGTCGGCATTCTTGATCAGGGTCTGCGCGTCGAGCGAATCGTCGGGGTAGATGCTGATGCCGACGCTGGTCGTGACCACCAGCTCGCGACCCTCGATCACCACCGGCCGGCGCAGCGCGCTCACCAGGCGGCGGGCGGTCACCGCCGCCTCGTCCGGCCCCTGCAGGTTGCTGAGGATGACGAGGAACTCGTCGCCGCCCATGCGCGCCACCGTGTCGTCCTCGCGCAGCGAGGCGCGCAGGCGGCTGGCGATCTCGACCAGCAGGCGGTCGCCGACCTCGTGGCCGAGGCTGTCGTTGATGCGCTTGAAGCGGTCGAGATCGACGAACATCACCGCCAGCCGGCTGCGCATGCGCGCGGCGTGGGCGAGCTCGACCTGCAGGCGGTCTTCGAGCAGGCGGCGGTTGGGCAGGCCGGTGAGCGGATCGTAGTAGGCGAGGTCGCGGATACGGGCCTCGTTCTCCTTCAGGCGGCTGATGTCGGTGAACAGCGCCGCGTAGTGGGTGAGCTGGCCATCGCGGTCGCGGATCGCGGTGATGTGCAGCAGCTGCGGATACACCTCGCCCGACTTGCGCCGGTTCCACACCTCGCCCTGCCACTGGCCGGTCTCGCTCAGCTCCGCCCACATGCGGGCATAGAACTCGGGGCTCTGGCGGCCCGAGCTGAGCAGCGAGGGGTTGCGCCCGATCACCTCGTCGGCGCGGTAGCCGGTCAGATGGCTGAAGGCGGGATTCACCGACACGATGCGGGCCTCGGTGTCGGTCACCATGACGCCTTCGAGCGAGCTCTCGATGACCTTCTCGGCCAGATAGAGGCTGCGCTGCGAGGAGCTCAGCGCCAGGTCGCGCTCGCGCAGCGCATGCTGCAGCTCGTGCACATAGGCGAGCTCCATGCCGCTCAGGATGTCCTTGAAGCTGATCAGGTCGCACAGCTCGCCGTCGCCGCCGATCACGCCGACATGGCGGATGTGGCGTTCGGCCAGCAGGGCGCGTACCCGGTACAGGCTGTCGTCCTCCTTGCAGGCGATGAGCGGCCGCTTGGCAAGCTCGCTAACCGCACGCTCAGCCGCGCGGCTGGCGACCAGGCGGGTGATGTCGCGCTCGGTGAGGATGCCGTAACGCCCGGCCGCGCTCGCCGCTTCGGCGCGGCCGAAATCCACCACCACCGCATCCAGCCCGCCCTCGCGCATGCGCCGTGCGGCCTCGCCCAGGCCGGCTTGCGGCGCCAGTGCATGCAGCCCGCCCTTGACCAGGGAATCGACCTTGCGCAGCTTCAGGTAATGCTCGATGCCCTGGTTGAGCACCACGTCCGACTGCGACACGATGCCCACCCGCCGGCCCTCGGCATCCACCACGAGGTAATGGCGCAGGTGCTCCTCGCGAAAGCGCAGCGTGAGCTCATGCAGCCGGGTCGACATCGGCACCGTGCGCACCGGCGTGCTCATGACCGCGCGCACCGGCAGCATGAAGGCCGCCGGGTCGGCGAAGTTCACCGCCAGCGCGTCGCGCTCGGTCCAGATGCCGACCACTGCATCGTCCTCGACCACCAGGATCGAGCTCACGCCGCGCTCGCTCATGCGCCGCGCGGCCTCGTGCAGGGCGAGCCCGGGCGCGCATTCGAGCAGCGCCGGCGAGACGATCTCGCCGACACAGACGTCATCTGCAGGCGCAAACGGCAGCGCGTCGCCGTCGAGGACATTAAGGAATTCTGGGCGGTTCATGATGGCAGCCACAACGCCTGCCGGCCGCCTGCGGCGGCCGGGGCAAGCTATGACCAAGGTCGTAAAGGCAGGATTGTCTCACCCGCGCCGGCGAATGTGCACCGAGCACGTCACGCCGGGCCAGCGATTGGCGCACCCCGCGGCCAGCCCGGTCGCGCCCCGCGCAGCGTCACCATCGGGTAACACGCGGCGATCAAGCTGCGTGAATGCTCAAAGTACTGATGATCTCCGACGTCTACTTCCCGCGCGTGAATGGCGTCTCCACCTCGATCGCCACCTTCCGCCGCGCGCTCGCCGCCCACGGCGTGGAGGCGCGCCTGCTGGTGCCGCGCTACGGCCGCGAGCCCGAGGCCGATGGCGTGGTGCGCATCCGCGGCCGGCGCCTGCCCTTCGACCCCGAGGACCGCCTCGTCGAGCGGCGCGCGATGCAGCAGGCGGCGAGGCGGGAGGCGGCGAACTGCGACCTCGTGCACATCCAGACCCCCTTCCTCGCCCACTACGCAGGGCTTGCCGCCGCCCGCGCCGCCGGCCGGCCCGCCCTGCTCACCTATCACACCCTGTTCGAGGAATACCTCCAGCACTACGCCCCCTTCGTGCCCGCCGCCCTGCTGCGCGGCCTCGCCCGGCGCCTGTCGCGCACCCAGTGCAATGCGGTCGACACCGTGGTCGTGCCCTCCACCGCGATGCGCGACCGGCTCGCCGCCTATGGCGTCGCCGCGCCGATGGAAGTGCTGCCGACCGGCGTCCCGGTGCAGGACTTCGCCCACGGCGACGGCGCCCACTTCCGCCGCCTGTACGACATCCCCGAGCACGCGCCGATGGCCCTATACATCGGCCGCGTCGCCCACGAGAAGAACATCGGCTTCCTGCTCGAGGTGGCGGCACGGCTGCGCGCCCGGCGGCCGGACTTCGTGCTCGTGATCGCCGGCGAGGGCCCGGCCACGCGCAGCCTGCAGCGCCACGCAGACAGGCTGGGACTGGGCCAGGCGGTGCGCTTCGTCGGCTACCTCGAGCGGCGCAAGCGCCTGCCCGACTGCTATGCCGCCGCCGACGTGTTCACCTTCGCCTCACGCACCGAGACCCAGGGTCTGGTGCTGCTCGAGGCGATGGCCGCCGGGCTGCCAGTGGTGGCGCTGGCGGCGATGGGCACGACCGACATCCTGCACGCACAACGCGGCGCGCGCATCGCGCCGGACGAGCCCGCCGGCTTCGCCGCCATCGTCGATCAGGTGCTCGGCGACGACGGCCAGCGCACCCGCCTTGCCCATGCCGCCCGCCACCATGCCGCGCAATGGAGCGATACGCAGATGGCGGCCCGCCTCGCCGCGCTCTACCGG
The DNA here is from genome assembly GCF_047806685.1 of Thauera sp. WH-1. NCBI lineage: Bacteria > Pseudomonadati > Pseudomonadota > Betaproteobacteria > Rhodocyclales > Zoogloeaceae > Thauera > Thauera sp. WH-1. The sequence goes on along the minus strand of NZ_JBLQGP010000002.1, from coordinate 145,929 downwards.
CAGCGTCTCGACGGCCGCCGCTGAAGGCGCCCGCTTGCGCCGCGCTGCCAGCGCGGACAAGATGCGGCTCTCCCCTTCAGGACCGCCCCCCATGCAGACCACCACCCTGACCATCACCGGCATGCGCGACGAGCACTGCCTGCGCCTGGTGACCAACGCCATCCAGGACCTGCCCGGCATCGGCTACCTCGAGATCTCGCTCGACACCGGCGCCGCGACGATCGAACACGGCGCCTTCGTGTCGGCGGCCGACATCTACCAGGCGATCGAGGACGCCGGCTTCAGCGCCCGCTGAAGGGCACGTCGGAAACCGCTGCCGGCACGCACGGTCGAAGCAGGCCCCACCGCACCCGCAAGCCTGCCGCCTTGAACGCTGCCCTCCGCCTGCCGCCAGGCGGCCTCGCCTTCGTGGACATCGAGACCACCGGCGGCCCGTCCCAGCGCGAATCCATCACCGAGATCGGCATCGTCCAGGTCGACGAGGACGGCGTGCGCGAATGGTCGACGCTGGTGCGCCCCGAGTCGCGCATCCCCGACTACATCCAGCGCCTCACCGGCATCGACGACGACATGGTGGCCCATGCGCCAGCCTTTGCCGAGATCGCCGACGCGGTCTTCGACCGCCTCGATGGCCGCCTCTTCATCGCCCACAACGCGCGCTTCGACCACGGCCACCTGCGGGCCGCCTTGCGCCGCGCCGGGCTCGACATCCGGCCGCAGGTGCTGTGCACCGTCAAGCTGTCGCGCCGGCTGTTTCCCGATCATCGCCGCCACGGCCTCGACCACCTGATCGAGCGCCACGGCCTCGCGGTCGCCGAGCGCCACCGCGCGCTCGGCGACGCCCATCTGCTGTGGCAGTTCTGGCAAAAGATCCACGAGCGCTTCCCGCCCGGCCACATCGCGGCGGTCGTGCGCGAGCTGATCGGCCACCCCAGCCTGCCGCCGCAGCTCGACCCTGAGCAGATCGCCGGCCTGCCCGACAGCCCGGGCGTCTATCTGTTCTACGGTGCGCGCGGCGCCGGGACGGAGGCCGGCGCCGGCACCGGCACCGAACCCGATGCCGACAGCCTGCCGCTCTACATCGGCAAGAGCACGCGCCTGCGCAGCCGCGTGCTGTCGCACTTTGCCGCCGACCACCAGAGCGATCGCGAGCTGAGCCTGTCCCAGCAGGTGCGCCGCATCGAATGGATCGAAACGGCCGGCGAGATCGGCGCCCTGCTCAAGGAGGCCGAGCTGGTCAAGCGCCTGCAGCCCACCCACAACCGCCTGCTGCGCCGCAACCGCGACCTGTGCGCGTGGCGCCTGTCGACCGACATGATCGGCGACTGGCAGCTCGAGCTGGTGCATGCCGCCGAGCTCGACTTCGGCCGTCGCGACGACCTCTATGGCTTGTTCCGCAGCCGGCGCGAGGCCACCCACCGCCTGCGCGCGCTCGCCCGCGACCACGCCCTGTGCCCGCCGCTGCTCGGCCTGGACAAGCACCCGCAGGGCACGCGCTGCTTCGACTTCCAGCTGAAGCGCTGCCGCGGCGCCTGCCATGGCGGCGAATCCCCCCAGGCCCACGGCCTGCGCCTGATCGAGGCCCTGCACGCGATGAAGGTGCGGCACTGGCCGTGGCCGGGCGCGGTCGGCCTGCGCGAGGGCGAGGCGATCCACGTCGTCGACGGCTGGCGCTGGCTCGGCACCGCCACCGACGAGGCCAGGCTCGCCGAGCTCCTGGAGTCGGGCCGCCCGGCCTTCGACCTCGACATCTACAAGATCCTGGTGAAGGCGGTGCAGCGCCTGCCGGTGGTGAGGCTGTGAAAGCCGCGCGAGTCTGACACAATCCACAGCCTGCCCCGCCGCCCCTCCCCGACTGGAAACGCATGGAACGGACCACCCCCTACGATGCCATCGGCGGCGAAGCCACCGTCGCCGCGCTCAGCGACCGCTTCTACGCGCTGATGGACAGCACGCCGCAGTTCAAGCAACTGCGCGCGCTCCACCCGCAGGACCTGCAGGGCGCGCGCGACAAGCTCTTCATGTTCCTGTCCGGCTGGCTCGGCGGCCCGGACCTGTTCGTGCAGCAGTTCGGCCACCCACGCCTGCGCGCCCGCCACATGCCGTTCGCGATCGGCACGCAGGAGCGCGACCAGTGGGTCGCCTGCATGCTGCTGACGATGGAAGAGGTCGGCATCGAGGAGGGCATGCGCGAGCGCCTGCTGCAGAGCTTCTTCAAGACCGCGGACTTCATGCGCAACAAGGCGGGCTGATCGCCGCTCAAGTCAGCCAGCGACATTCAGCGCGCCGCCGGCATCACTGCGGCCACCTCCGGGGCCAACTCCCGGAGAATGCGCTGGCCGCGGTCAAGTTTCGCCCTCACAACGCCTTGGGCATCAATCACAACCGCAAGCGGAAGCCCGAACAAGCGACCGAATGCGCCCAACTGGAAAGTCGTTCGCGTCGAACAGTGCTTCGGAGGGCACGAATCTAGCCTTGGCATCGCGACACGCACACCCATGGAGGCCTCGAAGCCGCGTTTGAGGTCACGCTCGGCGTTATCGTCAAAGCTCAGGAAGACCACTTCAAGCCCTTCATCCCGGAACGCCCGGGCGACACGAAGCACCTCCGGCCGCGCCCGATGGCAAGGCGGACACCAGTCGGCGCCAAAATAGAGCAGGACTGGTTTGCCTCGCAACGCCTCGACGGAGAGCGGTGTGCCGTCAAGGTATTCGAAGGTTTCGATTTCCCCCGGGATCTCGTCGATCTCCGGCTTCCATGCGTGCACAACGCCGGGAAAGGCAATCGCGATGGCAAACAAAGTCCTCACCACGTACCGGAACGACCGACTCATGCCCTGCTCCTCCAAGCAATAGGGTGGCCTTCTTCAAACTAGTCGTTCGCGTAAGGCACGCCAAGCCTGAATCGTATGATCACCTCATCCAGCGCCGCACGAAAACGCCCTGTGGGTCGTGCTCGCGGGCCTGCTTGTCGGGGTCGAAGCGCCGCCCGCCGCGCGGGTCGGTGCCGCGACCAGCGATGTAGAGCCAGTTGCCCTGGTTGCTGTACACGTCGTAATCCACCAGTTGGGCCTCGAACCACGCCGCGCCGGCGCGCCAGTCGCAGCCGAGGTCGTGCACCAGGTAGCTGGCGACGACTTGGCGCATGCGGTTCGACAACCAGCCGGTGGCGGCCAGCTCGCGCATGCCGGCGTCGATGAAGGCGTGGCCGCTGCGGCCGGCGCACCAGCGCGCGAAGGCCTCGGGGTCGTGGCCAGGCGCGGGCGCGGTCTCCGCCAGGCCGCGCGCCCGGTACAGGCGGCGCCCATGCTGCAGGTGCAGAAAGCGGAAGTAGTCGCGCCACAGCAGCTCGAACCACAGCCAGTAGGTGCTGTCGTTGGCGCCACGCTCGGCCTCGTGGCGACGCAGCGCGGCGAACGCCACCCGCGCCGACAAGGCCCCCTGCGCCAGCCAGGGCGAGAACTTGCTGGAGAAGTCGATCCCGCTCAGGCCATTGCGGGTGGCCTTGTAGCGCTGCGCCGCATCGCCGGCGAAGTAACGCGCCAGATGGGCGAGCGCCGCCCGTTCTCCGCCGGCGAATTCAGCGCGCCACCAGGGGAAGGACGCCTTGGACCGCGCCTGCTCGTCGATCCTCTCGGCCGCGACCGGTCTTCCCTGCGGGCGGCAGTCGAGCAGCGGCCCGCGAGCGTGCTCCGCTGCATCCCCGCCATCAGCATCAGCCTGCGCAGCCGCTGACGGATGCGCCCAAGGCAAGACGGCAATCTCGGGCAGCGGCGGCAAATCCACTGGCGTCAGGAGCGGCGCCTGCGGCTGCAGCCCGGCGGCCTCGACCGCGCGCCGGAAATCGGTAAACACCTTCGGCAGACGCGCGACCGCAAAGGGCAGCGCCGCCGGCGCAAGCAGGCTGGACTGCCACACGGTCCGCACCTCCAGCCCGGCCGCACGCAATGCCGCGACCTGATCGGCTTCCTCGGGCGCGGCGATGGCCTCGCACACCACGGCGTCGGCGCCGATCGCCCGCGCCAGCGCCGGCAGCACCTCGGCCGGCGCGCCGTGAAGCTGCAGCAGCCGACTGCCACGCTCGCGCAGTTGCGCGTCCAGATCGGCCAATGCGGCGCTCAGGAAGGCCTGCCGGTGAGCACCGCGGCGCACGAAGCCCCAGCGCGTGATCTCGTCCTCCGCAGGGTCGTGGCAATACACCGGCAACAAGCGCCCGGTGTCTGCAGCCGCCTCGCCCAGCGCCAGGTTGTCGCCCAGGCGCAAATCGTTGCGGAACCACTGGATCACGATCCCGGAAGTCATCCCGACACCCCGATCCTCATGGCCTCTTTTCTTCGCCTCTGCCTTTGCATCGAGCCTCCCGCACGCATCCCGGATGCGTGCGGGAGGCTCCCGGAAAGCCGAAGACTGTCGGATCCTGAAGGGCGCTCATTTGCGTACTCTCCGCAAAGCACCGCGCAGCGGTGCAGCCCCGGAAGGAACACCCCGTGCGCGTCCCCCGGCACGACCACCCAACAGAGAGGGTGTCCATCACCGATCAAAGACACGCCCCCTCACCCCGAAGGCCCCAACTTGCCACGACTCCGCCGGCAGCGCTCCGAGCAATAGCGCACCTCGTTCCACACCTTCTTCCAGCGCTTCCGGCACGCAAACGGCCGCCCGCAGCCGGCGCACAGCTTGGTCGGCAGATCGGCCTTGCGTCGCATGCCCATCGCCGTCGCCCTCAGAACCCGAGATCGAGCTGTATCGCGGCCGGCCCGGCATCGCCCCGGCCGCGACCGCGGCGGCCTTCCGGGCGCTTGCGCGAGCCGTGGCGCTCGACGATCGCCGCCTTCGCCGCGTGCACCTCGGGCCGCGCCCGCAGCGCATGCACGCGGGCCTTGGCCAGGCGGGTCGCCGTCTCCAGATCGACCAGCGGCTCCGCAATGTCCTCGCCGACGCGCACCCCATAGCGCGCCTGCAGGGATGGCGGCATGCGCCAGGGCTCGAACAGCCACTCATCCGGCAGCCGGCGCAGCGCCGGCAGCCAGCGGCGCACGAACACGCCCTGCGGATCGTGGTCGCGCGCCTGCTTGATCGGGTTGTACACCCGCGTCGTGTTGATGCCGGTGGTGCCCGACTGCATCTGCATCTGGCTCCAGTGGATGCCCGGCTCATAGTCGAGGAAGGCGCGCGCCAGCCACAGCCCGACCTCGCACCAGTGCAGCCACAGCGGATAGGCCGCCACCGACACCAGCATCGCGCGCATGCGAAAGTTGATCCAGCCCGTCTCGCGCAGCATCGCCACGCAGGCGTCGACCAGCGGCCAGCCGCTGCGGCCGGCGACCAGCGCGGCGAAGTGCGCCGGATTCCATTCCGCCTCGCGCAGCCCGTCGTAGCCGCGGTGCAGGTTGCGGAACTCGAGCGCCGGCTCGCTCTCCAGCTTCTGGATGAAGTGGCAATGCCAGTACAAGCGGCTGACGAAGGCCGACAGGCCCGCGCGCCGGCGGTCGCCTTCGGGCAACTCGGCGATGCGCGCGCGGGTGGCCTGCACCAGCTCGCGCAGGCTCAGGCAGCCCCAGGCGAGATAGGGCGACAGCCGCGAGCAGGCGGTCGGCGCCTTCAGCGGCGACGAGATGCCGCCGCGGTACTGCCCGCTGCGCGCATCGAGAAAGCTCGCCAGCGCATCGAGCGCCGCGCGCCGGCCACCCTGCTGGCGCCGCGGCGGCTGGAAGGGATCGAGCCCGAGCACGATCGCCTCGGGCGCACGCACGGCGACGATCGCCCCTTCCGCCACGCAGTCCGTCGGCCCCGCGGCGGCATCGGCCGGCTGCAGCGCCGCGGGCAACATGGCGAAGCTCAACCCCGCCGGCAGCAAGGCCTGCGGTGCGGCCACCTGCGCCTCCCACGCCGCCTGCCAGCGGTCGCGGTCGGCGAGCCGGCGCACCACGCCGAACTGCGGCACTTCGTGCCAGCGCACGCCGCGCGCGCGACACCACGCCGCCACCGCGCGGTCGCGGGCGTAGCTCGCGCCGTTGCCGGTCTCCTCGTGCGAATACAGCGCGGCGAAGGGCGCGGCGGCGTGCAGGCGGTCGAGCACCGCGACCGCCTCGCCCACCATCAGGTGCAGCCGGCCCCCGAGGCGGCGCAGCGCCGCATGCAGCTCGCGCGCGCTCTCGAGCATGAACGCGTAGTGCTGACGTGCGGCGTCGGGCTGCGCCCACAGGCTCGGCTCGACGATCGCCACGCACAGCACCGGCCCATGGCGCGCCGCCGCGGCCAGCGCGCCATGGTCGGCGAGGCGGAAGTCACGCTTGAACCAGACCAGGCCGTAACTCATCGCGCACGCTCGCCAGCACCTTCTGCGCCAGCGCATGACCGCTGAGCCAGGCGCCTTCGACCCGGCCGCCGTTGAGCCAGTCGCCGCACAGCCCGAGGCCGGCGCCGCCATGCCAGACGCAACCGCCCTCGACGCCCGAGTCGGTGATCGCATAGCGCCAGCGGTGCGCCGCCCACGCCAGTGGCGCGGCGCCGCCCAGCTCACAGAAGGCCGCGATCAGCGCCGCGGCGATCTGGTCGGGCCCGTCCTCGAGGTGGGCCTCGCTCCACGCCGCGCTGGCATGCAGGGTCCAGGTCTCCATGCCCTCGCGCCCGGGCTTGCTGGTGTCGCGCGCGATCCAGCGCAAGGGCCCGTGATTGACGAAGGCGGCGTCGAAGTCGAGCGCCAGCGGCACCTCGAAACGCAGCATCAGCGCCCAGCAGCCCTGCATGCGCGCGCCCGCCGCCACCGCAGCCAGGGCCGGCGACACCGGTTGCAGCAGGGGCACGGCCTGTGGCGCCGGGGTGGCCAGCAGCACGCCGTCGAAGGCCTCGGCCAGCACGCCACGCTCGACGGTCGCCAGCTCCCAGCCATGTTCGTAAGCGTGCAGCGCGCTCACCGTGGTCTGCACGCGCAGGCCCAGCCCGTCGGCGACCAGACGTGCCGGCGCCGTCATGCGCGGCGTGCCGACGTAGCGCGCCTCCTCGCTGCCGCCCGCGCGCCGCCCGTCGGCGTCGACCACCGCCAACCGCGGCTGCCAGCGCGCCGCCACCCCCGCCGCCTGCCAGCGCGCGAGCTCGGCCTGGAACAGCGGGTCGCGCGCGGTGAAGTATTGTGCGCCGTGGTCACATGCCCAGCCTTCGCCGCGGCGTGTGCTCATACGGCCGGCGGGGCCGCGGCTCTTGTCGAAGACGGTGACCTGCACACCCGCGTCGGCGAGCGCACGCGCGCAGCTCAGGCCGGCGATCCCGGCGCCCACGACGGCGTAATGGAGAGGAGGCTTCATGGTGGCATCCATGGCGGGCGGACGAGGGGGCGAGGGGCGTGGAACGTGCGGGCGGCAAGGACGAGCATCCGGGCGATGCGCCGAATATACTCTTTTTGTCCTGGACAAAATAGGTTTCCATTACTAGCATCACCTCATCCTGAAGGCTTTCTATTCGGCTTTACGCCGGAAGACTCATCAACTCGTCCTGGACATTTATCTGCCATCCAGCTCAATTCCCACCCGGAGCTGTCACGCAACGCATGATGAACCCTGCGCACCCCGACGCCCTCCGCCGCACCGCCCAGTGGCTTGGCTATGGCGGCCTGATCCCCTTCCTCGTCCTCGCCCCGGCCAGCCTGCTCGACGTCCACCATGGCTTCACCTGGAGCGATGCGCTGTACGCCTACGGCGCGGTGATCCTGAGCTTCGTGTGCGCCCTGCACTGGGGCTTCGCGATGGCGCTGCCCGGCCTCGACGACGCCCGCCGCGTGCGCACGATGGCATGGAGCGTGGTGCCCTCGCTGATCGCCTGGCCGTCCCTGCTGCTGGTGCCGATGGAGGCCGCGGTGCTGCTGGTGACCGGCTTCGTGCTGCATTACGTTCAGGACCGCCGCCTCGCCCGCCACGCCGCGCTGCCGGCCTGGTATCTGCCGCTGCGCCTGCAACTCACCACGGTCGCCTGCCTCAGCCTGATCGCCGGCGCCTTCGTCCCGCTGCCGTACTGAAGTCCCACGCTGCATCCACGCCAAGGAGACCGGGCCCATGCACAGCGACGCTCACACCAGCCACACCGACGCGCGCGCCAGCGCCGTCCCCGGCGGCCGCCTGTCGCGCCTCGCCCGCCTGAGTTCGCTCGCCACCGGCGTGGCCGGCGGCATGCTCGCCGAGGGCGCGCGCCAGCTCGCCGCCGGCAAGCGGCCGACGGTGAGCGAACTGATGCTGACCCCGGCCAATGCACGCCGCGTCGCCGACCAGCTCGCCCAATTGCGCGGCGCGGCGATGAAGGTGGGCCAGCTGATGTCGATGGACGCCGGCAACCTGCTGCCGCCCGAGCTGGCCGACATCCTCTCCCGACTGCGCGAGGACGCGCGCACGATGCCGATGAGCCAGGTGGTGCAGGTGCTGGAGACGCACTGGGGCAAGGGCTGGGAGCAGGGTTTCGAGCGCTTTTCCTTCACGCCGGCGGCGGCGGCCTCGATCGGCCAGGTGCATCGCGCGCGCAGCGTCGACGGCCAGGAACTGGCGATCAAGCTGCAGTATCCCGGCGTGCGCCGCAGCATCGACAGCGACGTGGACAACGTCGCCACCCTGCTGCGCGTGTCGGGCCTGCTGCCGAAGGCGCTCGACCTCGCGCCCTTGCTCGCCGAAGCCAAGCGCCAGCTGCACGAGGAGGCCGACTACCGGCGCGAGGCCGAGTGCCTGCAGCGCTTCGCCGCGCTGCTCGAAGGCGAGGCCGACTTCGTGCTGCCGCAGCCGGTCGCGGCGCTCACCCGCAGCGACATCCTCGCCATGCACTGGGTGGAGGGCGTGGCGGTGGAGTCGCTCGACGACGCCACGCAGCCGCTGCGCGACCGCATCGCCACCTTGCTGATTGGGCTGCTGTTTCGCGAGCTGTTCGAGTTCCGCCTCATCCAGACCGACCCCAACTTCGCCAATTACCGCTACGACCCCACCGGCGAGCGCCTCGTGCTGCTCGACTTCGGCGCCACGCGGGCCTACCCCGCAGCCGTGGTCGAGGCCTACCGCCGCCTGCTGGCGGGCGCGCTCCACGACGACCGCGCCGCCATGAGCGAGGCGGCGCAGACGATCGGCTACTTCCAGAACCACATTCACGCCCACCAGCGCGAGGCGGTGATCGCGCTGTTTGCCGAGGCCTGCGAGCCGCTGCGCCACCACGGCACCTACGACTTCGGCGCCAGCGACCTCGCCCGCCGCATCCGCGACGCCGGCCTCAGGCTGAGCATGGAGCGCGACTTCTGGCACACACCGCCCGCCGATGCACTGTTCCTGCATCGCAAGCTGGGCGGGCTGTACCTGCTCGCCGCAAGGCTGAAGGCCCGCGTCGATGTGAGCGCCCTGGTCGCGCCCTGGGTGGACTGAAGCCGGGCACGGCCGCACCCGCGGCAAGCCCGCGCCAGGATGTGCCGCCACACAGGAGCCCGGCGGGCCGAGCGGCGCCCGCCGGGGACGGCCAAGGCGTGCAGAGGGGGAACGATCCATGGCAGCATTCGGGCTTACTCCCCCTTGCAAGCGCCTTGCCCCCAAGCATGAACCTGGATCAAAGCGTTCGATTACAGCAGCGGATCCAGTCCTTCGCCCTCACCGGCATCCTGCTCACGGGCCTGCTCGTCGCCCTGGCGACCGCCATACCGATGTACCAGCACGTGCATGCGCTGGCCGAGCGCGCGCTGGCCGATGCGGCACGCGGCCAGGCGCGCGCCGCCGGCCAGTTCCTCGCCAAGAGCGCCGACATTGCGCGTCAGATCGCCAGCCGCAGCGCGGTGCGCGACAAGCTCGCGCAGTACAACCGCTGGGAGATCAGCCTCGCGGAGCTGGTCGACTTCTCCGCCAGCCGCATCCGCGATGCGCTCGACCAGGCGGGGCATATCGCCGGCATGGTGCGCTTCGACCGCGACGGCGATCCGGTCCTCCAGCTCGGTCTGCCGCTGCCGTGGGCCGCGCAGCTGCGGCTGGCGAACGGCCCCAGCGACGCGGTCTTCCTTGGCGCAGTCGAGTCGGCCAGCGGCCGCTACCTGCTGGTCGGCGCGCCGATCCTGTCGCGCGAGGGCGACTGGATCGGCAGCGACGTGCTCGCCTTCGAGCTCGCGCCGCTGGAGAAGATGCTGTCGATGCACTCGGCGGACGGCGCGCCAGCCGCGCGCCAGCTGCTCTACCACGCCGGCAGCGCGACCGCGCTGGAATGGCTGCCGCAGGCCGGGCAGGCTGCAATCGTCGCCTTTGGCGCCGGCGCGCCGGCGTCCATCCGTCAGGCCATGGAGGGTCAATCCGGCTTGTTGCGCCGGGCCGGCGCCGACGGCGACGAGGTGGTGGTGTTCCTGCCGGTGGACGAGGCGCCCGACTGGGCCTATGCGCTCGTCACGCCGGCACGCGCGTTCTCGCAGCCGATCTGGGCCCAGCTGCTGTTTCCGCTCGCGACCATCGCCTTGCTCGTGCTGCTCGGCGCCTTGCTGACCACGCACGCCATCCGCCCGCTGACGCAGCGTGCGCTCGCCCAGTCGCGCCGCCTGATCGAGCTCAGCGAGGCGCAGCGCCGCGCCATCAGCGCGCAACAACTGGCCGAGGAGCGCCTGCGCCATCTCGCGCATCACGATGCGCTCACCGATCTCCCCAACCGCAGCCTGCTCAGCGACCGCCTCGGCGTCGCCATGGGCCACGCGCGACGCAGTGGCCGGCCCCTGGCGCTGTTGTTCATCGACCTCGATCGCTTCAAGTATGTGAATGACAGCCTGGGGCATCCGGTGGGCGACCGCCTGCTGCAGACGGTGGCACGACGCCTGCAGGCGGTGCTGCGTGACGGCGACACGCTCGCCCGCCTCGGCGGCGACGAGTTCGTGGTGCTGGTCGAGAGCCTCAACGCCGCCGAGGATGCCGAGCGGGTGGCGCAGAAGCTGCTGGCGGCGCTGCAGGCGCCGGTGCTGCTGGACGGCCATGAGCTCTTCATCGGCGGCAGCATCGGCATCAGCCTGTTTCCAAAGGACGGCGACAGCATCGAGGCCCTGGTGCGCTGCGCCGATTCGGCGATGTACCGCGCCAAGGAGGCCGGGCGCAACACCTACCGCTTCCACACCCGCGAGCAAGCTACCCAGAGCCGCGAGCGCTTCGACCTCGAGCACGGCCTGCGCCACGCCGTCGAGCGCGGCGAGCTGCGCCTGCTCTACCAGCCCCAGGCCGACTGCCGCAGCGGCGCCATCATCGGCGTGGAGGCCCTGCTGCGCTGGCACCACCCCGAGCGCGGCGTGGTGCCGCCCGACCGCTTCATCCCGCTCGCGGAGGAGATCGGCCTCATCGGCCACATCGGCCAGTGGGTGCTCGACACCGCCTGCGCCCAGGCGCGGGCCTGGGAGCTCGCCGGGCATCCGTTGCGCGTGGCAGTCAACCTGTCGGGGCAGCAGGTCTCGGCCGACGGCCTGGTGGAGGTGGTCCGCACCGCGCTGAGCACGTCCGGCGTGTCGCCGCGGCTGCTCGAGCTCGAGGTCACCGAGGGCCACATCCTGAAGCGGGTCGAGCACTGCATCGACACCTTGCACCAGCTCAAGGCGCTCGGCATCACGCTGGCGATCGACGACTTCGGCACCGGCTACTCCTCGCTGAGCTACCTCAAGCGCCTGCCGGTGGACCGGCTGAAGATCGATCGCAGCTTCGTCGAGGGCGTGCCGGCCGATCACGACGATGTCGCGATCGTCGCCACCATCCTGGCGATGGCGCGCAACCTCGGCCTGGCGGTGATCGCCGAAGGCGTGGAGACGCAGGACCAGCTGACGCACCTGACTGCGGCGCAGTGCGACGAGTACCAGGGCTACCTGCTCGGCCGCCCGATGCCGGCCGCCGACATCCTCGTCCCCGCAGACTGAGGCGCGGCCGCCGCGTGGGCCTCAGTCCCGCTGCAGAAAGGCCTCTAGCGCGGCCGCCACGGCCTCGGGCTGATCGTGCTGCAGGTTGTGGCCGGCGTCGGCGATGGTGAGCACGCGATGGTCGGCAAAGCACGCGAGGCGCTGGCGCAAGGCCTCCGGTTCGGTGGCGAAGCGCTCGTTCACATAGCCGTGCTCGGCGAACAGCATCAGCGTCGGTGCCGTCACCTGGCGCCAGCAGGCCATCACGTCCTCGATCCGATAGACGAAGGGCGATGGCAGCTTGTGCCAGGGGTCGCAGGCCATCTCCACCCGGCCGTCGGCGCCGATGCGGCCGACGTGGCGGGCGAGGAAGGCCGCGCGCGCCGCGCTGAGGCGCGGATTCACCGTCTGCAGGCGGCGTGCGAGCGCGGCAGAGTCCTCATGCACCGGCAGCCGCGGCGGCTGGGCCTGGGCGTCGAGCCACTTGCGCAGCAGCACGGGCGAGGCGGCATCGGGCGGCGGCTTGAGGCCGAGAAAATCCATCATCACCAGCTGCGCCACGCGCGCCGGGCGCAGGCCGGCATACACCCCGGCGACCGCGGCGCCCATGCTGTGGCCGACCAAGCGCACCGCCTGCCCGGGGGCATAGTGATCGAGTAAGACCTCGAGGTCGGCGTAGTAGTCGGGGAACCAGTAGCCATGGCCGAGCCAGGTGCTGCCGCCGAAGCCGCGCCAGTCGGGCGCGATGAGCTGCCAGTCCTTACCCAGCGCATCGACCACGAACTGGAAGGTGGGTGAGGAATCCATCCAGCCGTGCAGCAGGAACAGGACGGGCGCGTCGGCCGGCCCCCAGCGCCGCACGCTGTAGTCGAGACCGCGCACCGGCACGCGGTCGAGCGTGGATGGCACATGCGCGACGCCATCGGCGCCGCTGCCGGGCAGGTGGGTGAAAGCACGCCCGTCGATGCGGGCGGCGTCGTTTTCCGGGACAATCGCGTTCTTGTTCATGAGCCGATTCTAGCTGTCCGCCGCCACCCTTCGCAGCGCAACTGCCGCACGCCCCGATGAGCGACACCTCGACCCTGCGCCGGCACTTCCTTGCCGAGCCCCTCACCGTGCGCAACGAGCGCCGCGATTTCCCCGATTGGCATCGCGGCCGTCCGCATTACCTGCTGTGGGCGCTCGACGTCGACACGCCTGCCCTGCGCGAGCGCGTGGCGATGGCGCAGGACGCCCTCGATGGCCTGCTGCTCGGCGGCTACCGGCGCCAGCTGCATGTCACCGTGGCGCTGTGCGGCTTCCCCGCGCGCGACCGGACACCGGCGGCGGACGAGTTCGACCCCCGCCTCATCGTCCGCCAGGCCGGGGCGCTCACCGCCGCCGGCGTCGGCGCCTTCGACATTGCCATCGGCGGGCTGGAGAGCTTTTCCTCCGCCCCCTTCCTGTCCGTGCAGGACGACGGCGATGCGCTCGCCACGCTGCGCCGCTGCCTGCACCTCGACGGCCCGCATCCGCAGGGCCGCTATGTGCCGCACGTCACCGTCGGCCTGTATGCCGATGCCTGGCCCACGGCGGAGGTGGCGCGACGCTTCGCCGCGCTCGACGCGGCACCGGGCATCCGCTGCCGCATCACCCGCCTGAGCCTGATGGGCTATGTCGCGGCGGAGATCGGCGGTGCCCTGTTCACCCTGGCCGACTACCGCCTCGACAGCGGCCGCCTGCACTGGCACGCCGCGGCCGCGGCCTGCCTCGGCACCCTGCCGTCGGACGCGGAGGCCGCCTCGCCGCAGGCCCTCCCCACCGCAGCGGCGCGGGCCGACCACCACGGCGCGGAGGTCTCGTGAAGCCCGACGCCAGGCCCTCGCCGGCCACGCCCTCACCAGATTCCCGTGCCCCGACCAGCGCGGCCGACGCCCGCTCCGGCCCCGCCGACGCGGCCACCGCGATCGAGGCCAGCGCCCGCCCCGCCTCCCCGTTCGCGCTCTTCATCGCTTTCAGCCTGCTCGCGCTGCAGGGCTTCGGCGGCGTGCTCGCGGTCGCGCAGCGCGAGCTGGTGGACCGCCGCGGCTGGCTCAGCCGGCATGAATTCATCGAACTTTACGCAGTGGCGCAGCTGCTGCCCGGCCCCAACGTGGTGAACCTGTCGCTGATGGTGGGCGACCGCTACTTCGGCGGCCGTGGCGCCTTCGCGGCGATCGCCGGCATGCTGCTCGCACCGATCGTGCTGGTACTGGTGCTGGCCGCGAGCTACCAGCAGCTCGCCCAGCACCCGGCGGTGGCCGGCGCGCTGCGCGGCATGGGCGCGGTCGCCGCCGGGCTCATCCTGGCGATGGCGCTGAAGATGCTCGCCACCCTGCGCGGCAACGCGCTCGGCCCGGCGCTGTGCACCCTGCTCGGCCTCGGCACGCTGGTGACGATCGCGGTGTTGCGCCTGCCGCTGGCCTGGGTGGTGATCGGGCTCGGCCTCACCGGCTGGGGGCTGGCGCGCTGGCGCATCGCGATCGCGCAAGCGCGGGCACGCGAGGAGGACGAGCGATGCTGAGCACCCTGCCCGCGGGCGACCTGCTCGAACTCTTCCTGCGCTTTCTGGTGCTGTCGCTGCTGTCGATCGGCGGCGCGATGTCCACCGCGCCCGAGATGCACCGCTACCTGGTGGTCGAGCGCGGCTGGCTGGGCGAGGGCGACTTCACCACCGCGATCGCGCTCGCCCAGGCTGCGCCCGGGCCCAACGTGCTGTTCGTGCCGGTGTTGGGCTTCCAGGTCGCCGGCCTGACCGGCGCGGCGGCGGCGCTGCTCGGCATCCTGCTGCCGTCGACGCTGCTGTCGCTGGGCGTCAGCCGCTGGGGCGCGACCCGCCGCGACACGCCGCTGGTGCGTGCCTTCACCGCCGGCCTGGCGCCGGTCACGGTGGGCCTGGTGTTCGCCACCGGCTGGCTGCTGGCGCTGCCCTTCATCGGCGATGGGGCTCATCGCGCTGGGGCGCTCATCCTGATCGGGCTCACCATCGTGGTGACACTGAAGACCCGGCTGGCGCCGATCTGGATGATCGTGGTCGGTGCGCTGGTGGGTGCCTTCGGCGGCCTGTAGCGCGCGGCGCGCGGGCGGGAAACGCACGCGCCGGGGCGCGGTCAGACAGGCATCGATGCAGACGAGAAGCCCATGACCCCGCTGCTGTTCATCCTGGTTCCGCTGCTGCTGCTCACCGTCTGGCTGCCGGGCTGGTGGGTGCGCCGGACCTTTGCCCGCTACAGCGAACCCGCCGACCGCTATTACGGCAGCGGCGCGATGCTCGCACGCCTGCTGCTCGACAAGCATGGCCTGCAGGACGTGGCGGTGGAGCCGACCGAGATCGGCGACCACTACGACCCGCAGGCGCGCGCCGTGCGTCTGTCGGCGCACAACTACCACCAGCGCTCGCTGACCGCGGTCACCGTGGCCGCGCACGAGGTCGGCCATGCGATCCAGCACGCCGAAGGCTACGCGCCGCTCGCCTTGCGCGAGCGTCTGGTGCGCTTCGCCATCACCGGCCAGCGCCTGGGGGCGATGATGATGGTCGCAGTGCCGCTGATCACCCTGCTCACCCGCCACCCCGCGCCCGGCCTGTTCCTGGTCGTCGCCGGCCTGCTGTCGATGGGCCTGGCCGCGATCGTCCACCTGGTGACGCTGCCGACCGAGTTCGATGCCAGCTTCCGCCGCGCCCTGCCCCTGCTGCAACGGGGCGGCTACCTGCACGAGGCCGACCTCCCCCACGCCCGGCGCATCCTCGAGGCCGCCGCGCTGACCTACGTCGGCCAGTCGCTGATGGCCTTGCTCAACGTCGCCGCCTGGCTGCGCTTCCTGCGCCGGTAGGCGGAGGTTTCATTCAGACCTGTCAGGCGGATGGCCCTGTCGGCGCCGCCGACTCAAGGCGGAACAACAGCGCATACAGCGCCGGCACGAACAGCAGGGTGATCGCGGTACCCACCGCCACGCCGCCGATTAGCACGTAGGCGAGCGGCCCCCAGAAGGTGTCCAGCGTCAGCGGGATGAAGGCGAAGGCGGCGGCGACCGCGGTGAGCACCACCGGCCGGGCGCGCTGCACCGCGGCCTCGACCACGCCCTCGAAGGGCGCCATGCCCTCGTCGAAGTTGTCTGCCACCTGCTGGGTCAGGATCAGGGTGTTGCGCATCAGGATCCCGGCCAGCCCGGTCAGCCCCAGCAGGGCGACGAAGCCGAAGGGCTGGTCGAACAGCAGCAGGGCGAGCACCGCACCGATCAGCCCCAGCGGCGCGGTCGCCAGCACCACGAAGGTGCCGGTGAAGGAGCGCATCTGCAACATGATGAAGACCAGCATCGCAGCCACCATCAGCGGCTGCAGCGCCTGGATGGAGGCGTCGGCCTTGCCCGACTGCTCGACCGCGCCCGAGATCATGATGCTGTAGCCGGGCGGCAGCGCGCTGCGTACGCCCTCGAGCGCCTTCCACACCGCCGCGGTGACGTCGTTGGGCTGGGCACCGGCGACGTCGGCCTGCACCAGCAGCTCGGGCTCGCGGTTGTAGCGCTTGATGACCGGCTCCTCGAAGCGCACCTCGAGGTGGCCGAGCTGGCTCGCCGGCAGCTTGCGTCCATCCGGGGTGAGGACCTCGAGCATGGCCAGGCTCTCCGCGTCCAGGCGCGCGCCGCCGCTGGCGCCGCGCGCGATCACGTCCACCGTGCGGATGTCCTGGCGCACCTGGGCGATGCGCGTGCCCTCGAGGTGGAACTGCAGCTGCTGCGCCACGTCCTGCGGCGTGAGCCCGAGCAGGCGCAGGCGCTCGGGCTCCATCGCCAGGTGCAACACCGGCGCGCGCTCGTCCCATTCGAGATGAGGATCGACGATGTGCGGGTTGGCCGCCATGACCTCGCGCACCTGGTGGGCGATGCGGCGCAGCTCGAGCAGGTCCGGCCCCAGCACGCGATAGGCCACCGGCCACACCACCGGCGGCCCGTAGAGCAGGCGCGACACCCGCAGCCTGGCCTCGGGAAATTCGCCATCGTCGATGTGGCGCTGCAGCTTGGCGATCAGTGCGTCGCGCGCCGCCACGCCCTCGGTGACCACGAGCAGCTTGGCAAAGGCCGGGTCGGGCGGCTCCGGGTTGGCGGACAGGAAGAAGCGCGGTGCGCCCGCGCCGACGTAGGCCGAGCTCGAGCGGATGCCCTCCGCGCTGGCGAGGATGGCCTCGAGCCGGCGCACCGTCGCGTCCGACGCGGCGATGCTGCTGCCCTGCGGCAGGTACACGCTGAGCAGCACCTCGGGGCGGTCCGAGCTGGGGAAGAACTGCTTCTGTACCGCGGTCGCCATGCCCAGCACCGCCAGCACGAGCAGGCCCAGGGTGCCGAAGACCACCGACTTGCGCCAGCGCACGCAGCCGGTGATGAGGGCACGCAGGCGGCGGAACATCGGCGTCTGGTACACGCTCTCGTGGCTGTGGACATGCTCCGGCGCCACCGCGGGCAGCATCTTGACGCCGAGGTAGGGCGCGAACACCACCGCCACCAGCCAGGACACCAGCAGCGAGATCGCCAGCACCCAGAAGATGTTGCCGGCGTACTCGCCGACGGCCGAGCGCGCGAAGCCGATGGGCAGGAAGCCGGCGACCGTCACCAGGGTGCCGAACAGCATCGGCGCGGCCGTCACCGTCCACGCGTGCGCCGCGGCGCGGATGCGGTCCCAGCCCTCCTCCATCTTCACCAGCATCATCTCGACCGCGATGATGGCGTCGTCCACCAGCAGGCCGAGGCCGATGATCAGCGCGCCCAGCGTGATGCGGTCAAGGTTGATGCCCATCAGCTTCATCAGCAGGAAGGTGATGCCCAGCGTGACCGGCACCGCGATGCCGACCACCAGCCCGGCACGCCAGCCGATGGCCAGCATGCTCACGCCCACCACCACGACCACCGCCACCAGGAACTTGGCCTGGAACAGCTCGACCGCGGCGGCGATGGCCTCGGCCTGGTTGGTCAGCACCTCGAGCGTGATGCCCAGCGGCAGGCGTTCCCGCTCGGCATCGACGAAGTGGTCGAGACGCTCGCCCAGCACCAGGCCGTTCTCGCCCTTGTTCATGACCACGCCGAGCAGCACCGCATCCTCGCCACGCGAGCGCACCAGCTGTGCGGGGGGCTCCTCGTAGCCGCGGTGAACGTGGGCGATGTCGCCCAGGCGCAGCACGCGGTCGGCGACGCGGATCGGCACTGCCGCCAGCTGCGCGGGCTCGGACAGGTCGGCATCCAGGCGCAGATAGAGGCGCGGCCCCTCGGTCTCGAGGCGGCCGGCGGGCAGCAGGCGGTTGCCGGCATTGATGGCATCGAACACCGCCTGCGGCGCGATGCCGAGGTTGGCCAGGCGCGCGTTGTCGAACTCCACATAGACGCGCTCGGGGCGCTCGCCCAGCACCAGCACCTTGTGCACCCCCGCGACGCGCTGCATGCGGTCGCGCATCGCCTCGGCCTCGCGCACCAGCTCGCGCAGCGGCAGCCCGGGCGCGGTGAGCGCGATGAGCTTGAAATAGACGTCGGCGAAATCCTCGTTGACGATCGGCCCGATCACCCCGGCGGGCAGGTTGCCGGCCTCGTCCTGCATGCGCCGGCGCACGTCGTACTTGAGCCGGGGCACCACATCCGGCCGGGTGTGCTCCTGGAACTCGATCTGCAGGTTGGCCGAGCCGGGGCGGATGGTGGTGATGATGCGGTACAGGTGCTCGACCTCCTGGATGCGCTTTTCCAGGCGGTCGACCACCTGCTCCTGCATCTCCTCGGGCGTCGCCCCGGGCCACACCGCATTGACCAGCATCACCCGCATCGTGAACGCCGGGTCCTCGGCCCGCCCCAGCGCCAGGAAGGCATACACGCCGCCGAGCACGGCCAGCATCAGGAAGAACAGGGTGATCGCGCGCTCGCGCACGGCGAGCGCGGACAGGTTGGGAAAGCTCATCGATCGCTCATTGGTCAAGCTCCCGCACGGCCATGCCCTCGCCCAGCAGATGGGTGCCGAGCGCGACGATGCGGTCGCCCGCGGCGAGCGGACCGCGCACGCGCGCCGTCTCGCCGTCGGTGCCGAGCACGGTGACCGGCACCGCCCGCACGCGGCCCTCTTCCACCCGCCACAGGCGCGGCCCTTCACCGCGCTCATTGAGGGCGCCGAGCGGCACCGCGAACTCGCCCGCCTCCTGTGCCATTGCGGCGAAGCGTGCGCGCAGCACCATGCCCAGCACCAGCGCCTCCTGCGGTGCCTGCACGGTGTAGCGTGCGCGCCGGGTGCGGCCCTGCGGGTCCACCGCGCCGGCGATCTCGCGCAGGCGCAGCGGCAGCGTCGTGCCGTCGGCCAGCACCGCGTCACCGCTCGCCGGTGGCAGCACACCCTGGGGGAAATGCAGCTCCAGCTCGCGCTCGCCGTCCTGCGCGAGCGTGGCCACCATCTGCCCGGCCAACACCACCTGACCGCGTTCGCCGATGACGTCGATCAGCACGCCCGCGGCCGGCGCCAGCAACTGGCCGTAACCGAGCGCGTTGCGCGCCTGAGCCAGACGCGCCGCGGCCGCATCGCGGCGCGTCTGCGCCTCGCGCTGCGCCAGCTCGAAGCGCTCCAGCGCCTGCGCGCTGGTGAAGCGCTGTTGCTGCAACACGCGGGCGCGCGCAAGGTCGGCAAGCGCTGTGGCGAGCGCCGCATCGGCCGCGGCGAGGTCGGCCGCCGCCGCGCGCACGCCCTGCTCGAGGTCGCGGCGGTCGAGCTCGAACAAGGCCTGCCCGGGCGCGACCCGGTGGCCGGCATCGACCCGGCGCGCGGCGATCTGGCCGCCGACCTGGAAGGCGAGCGGCGTCTCGACGCGGGCCCGCACGGTGCCCGACAGGCCGAGCTGTCCCTCGCTGCTCGTGTGCACCGCGATGGTCTTGACGAAGGGCGGCGGCCTGTCCTGCTGGGGCGCCGCAGCGCGTTCGCAACCGGCCAGCGCGCACGCGCCGAGCATGAGCGAGAGCATCAGGAAACGCATGCAGGCATTCCGTATCTGGATTCGACGACGGGAAATCGGGCGACGGCAAGCGGCCGCGCCGCTGCCGCAATGATGCCACGGCCCTCAACATGCCGCCTGCGTCATGCGGCGCGGCGGCATATACGCGGCGTGTCAGGCCAGCCAGTGGCTGGCAGCAAACATCAGGCGCTCGTTGTCACGTCGCCACACCACCGCGTCCTGCTGCACGGCCAGCCACCAGGTCTGCATGGCGGGATCGGGCCTGGGTGCGGCGAACGCCGCGGGATCGAGGACGGCGACGCACCACGCCGGCTCGGGGTCACGGACCGAGGCGTAGATGATGGCGCCGATGCGGGCTTCGCGCGCGATGCGGGCAAAGGACTGGGTGGCGCGGTAATCGCTGGGATGCGTCCAGGCGCTGAGGTCGGCAGCAAAGGCGTGCTCGCGCAGATCGACGACATCCGTGGCGAGCCGGACCCGAAAGGCGGTGTGGGCCACGGGATCGATCCGCTCCAGGTCGACCGCGTCCTGCAGGAATCGCCAACGCCAGTACCCCAGTTCGGCACAGGCCGTGCGCACCCGCTGAGCACCGTAGAAGACGCCAGGATCGGTGGCGCCCCGGAAGCGCGAACCGCCACGCCGTGGGTCATGGCGAAAGGGTGCGGCCAGAAGATAGTCGAGGCGGGCGACGCTGGCAGGCTGCGGTGGCTTGCTGGCCTCGAGCAGCCGTTCCAGCACGTCCTGCTCGGCGGCGTCATCGACGATCTTCATGGTCGAGGCGACATGCTGGGCTTCGACGATGCGCCAGGCCGGCGCCGCCCATGGGCGCGCCTCAGACGAGACCGCGAGCGGCGTCCAGGTAGTGAACGACACGAACAAGTCCTTCCGTCTGGCCGATGAGCTCGATGGGGCGACCGTTGAGTCCCTTGTTGTCACTGTTGAGCCATGCACGCGCGTTGCGCTCGTCACCGACGATGGAGTCGAGGGAGCGGAACAGGCGCACGAACAACAACGCGAACTCCCACTCCTTGCGGCGCTGCTCGAGCTGGTAGTCGCCGGCATAGAGCCGCGTGATGGTCGACGGGCTGACGCCCAGCACCTTTGCCAGCAGCCCGCGCGAGACATTGAGCCGTTCTGCCGCGCGGGCGACAGCCTTCGACAGCACGGCGGCGGCATTGGCGGTCTGGGCGGTGGCGCGAACGATTTCAGGCATGACGAGCCTCCTTTCCTTAGAAATTTTAGACCATCATTTTTTCCTCTGCAAAGATATTGCCCGAGCGCCCGAATGCCGGCCCGCCGAGACCGCCGTCATCCTTGCGCTTGCAGCTTGTCCTCGGTGCGGGTGACGAAATCGCTCGCGTCGTGGCGCTCGTGCAACTGCTGCTCCAGCGGCCCAAAGGTGCGATTGACCATGCGCCCGCGCTTCACCGCCGGACGCTCGGCGATCTCGGTCGCCCAGCGCAGCACATGCTTGTAGTCAGCGACCTGCAGGAACTCGGCGGCGTCGTAGAGCTGACCCAGCGCCAGGCCGCCGTACCACGGCCAGATGGCGATGTCGGCGATCGTGTATGTGTCGCCGGCCATGTAGCGGCTTTCGGCGAGGCGGCGATCGAGCACGTCCATCTGGCGCTTCGCCTCCATCGCGAAGCGGTCGATGGCGTACTCGATCTTGCTCGGCGCGTAGGCATAGAAATGGCCGAAGCCGCCCCCGAGGTAGGGTGCACTGCCCATCTGCCAGAACAGCCACGACAGGCATTCCGCGCGTCGCGCCGGATCGGTCGGCAGGAAGGCGCCGAACTTCTCCGCCAGGTAGAGCAGGATCGCGCCGGATTCGAACACCCGCAGCGGCACCGGTCCGCTGCAGTCGAGCAGCGCGGGGATCTTGGAGTTCGGGTTCACGTCGACGAAGCCGCTGCCGAACTGGTCGCCATCGCCGATGCGGATCAGCCAGGCATCGTATTCGGCGCCCGCATGGCCGAGCGCGAGCAGCTCCTCGAGCATCACCGTGACCTTGACGCCATTGGGCGTGGCGAGCGAATACAACTGCAGCGGATGCCTGCCGCGCGCCAGCGCGCGCTCGTGCGTGGCGCCGGCGAGCGGACGGTTGATGTTGGCGAAGCGGCCGCCGTTGGCCTTGTTCCAGGTCCAGACCTTGGGCGGGGTGTATTGCGACGGATCCGACATGTGATGACCTCGTGATGTGTTGTCTAGATGGCAGCGTAATGGCTGCGGGCGGTTCAACGGTACAGCCACTTTGCCACCAGCCGGGTGTAGTGGGGCATGATCGCGAACACCATCAGGAACACGATCGCTGTCGCGACGATCAGCTTGCCGAGCACGAAGCCGCCCGGCCCGTCGAGCAGCCGCAGCAGCGGGCCGAGCACCCAGGGTACGACGATGGTGAGCGGAAAGATCGCCGACAGCGTGAGCAGGAACTGCTTGTGGCGCTTGGGCGGGGTGACCGTGGCCGGCTGCGCGAACCAGAAGTCGAGCCCGGTGCGGATCACGTAGCGGTCGCCCTTCTCCAGCGCGGGCTCGATGCGCTGCATGAACTCGCGCCGCACATCCGACTCGATCCAGGCCTTGAGCTGCTCGACCCCTGCGAAGCGGATGATGACGGTGTAGCCATCATCCTCGCACGCCGGACGCACCACGTCGGTGCTGAGATAGCCGGGAAACTGACGGCAGGCCTCACGGATCTCGAGCAGCCAGCTTTCGTAGGCCGCGCGCGCCTCGACGCGCGGATGGTGGACGATGATGCCGGTGACCGGGCCTGCAGCGGCCGCGTCCGTCTGTTTGTTGTGATCCATCGCAAACTCCTCCGTGGGATGCGGCCGGTGCGCAGCAGCGCGAACCGGCCGTTGGGCAGGCGGCGGCTCGGGGCCGCCGCGACGGCCCGCGCCTTACTTGCCGCCGGTCAGCGTGGTGTAGCTGGTGATGAGGTTGCGATAGTCGGGGATATGGTTCGAGAACAGCGTGCCCAGGCCCTCGATGTCGTTGCGCCAGTCACGGTGCAGTTCGCAGGCGACCGCGAACCAGGTCATGAGCTGGGCGCCGGCGGCCGACATGCGATCCCAGGCCGAGTCGCGGGTCAGTTCATTGAAGGTGCCCGAGGCATCGGTGACCACGAAGACCTCGAAGCCTTCCTCGAGCGCGGACAGCGCCGGGAAGGCGACGCAGACCTCGGTGACGACGCCGGCGATGATGAGCTGCTTCTTGCCGGTGGCTTTGACCGCCTGAACGAAGTCCGCGTTGTCCCAGGCGTTGATCTGACCCGGGCGGGCGATGTAGGGCGCCTCCGGAAAGGTCTCCTTCAGCTCGGGCACGAGCGGGCCATTGGGGCCTTCTTCGAAGCTGGTGGTGAGGATGGTGGGCAGGCCGAAATACTTGGCCAGATCGGCGAGCGCGAGCACGTTGTTCTTGAAGCGGTCGGGATCGATGTCGCGCACCAGCGACAACAGGCCGGCCTGGTGATCGACCAGCAACACGGCGGCGTTGTTCTTGTCGAGGCGGACGTAGGGCTTGCTCATGGTGTGTCTCCTTCTTCTCTGTCGGCAAGCGGGGCCGGCTTCCCCAGCAGGGGGCCGCGCACCGCCTTGATTGGCACGCCGCGAAGGCGGCACGCCAGCCCTTGCGACGCGCTGGGGGAAGGCAGACTCGGCGCCGGGCTGAGACCACTATAGGCAGGCCGCCGCCGCGGAAACAGGGGCCAAACCGGGCTTCATCGTCTCATTGATGGAACGATCATATTTTTTGAAAGGGGATTGGCCCGAAACGTGCCCGGGGCGTGCGTGCGTCCGCGCGGGGAATGCGCTTGCGCCGGCACAGTCAAAGCAGGTACCGGCAGGCTGGCCCTGCACCTTCGGTTCGACACTCTTCCGGCGTCGAGCCTGCGCCAGGGGCCGCCGCGCCGGACAAGGAGGTGCGCCATGACTGACACGCTGCCGGCGCTGGGCATCCAGCGCGTCAAGGTGATTGCCCTGGCAGTCACATCGCTCGCGCGGGCAAACCGCTTCTACGAGGAAATCCTCGGGCTCGAGCCGGCCTTCGAGGGCACGGAGCAGGTCGGCTGGCAACTGGGCCCGCTCATCCTGATGCTCAAGCCGGACTGGGCGACCCCGACCGCGGCGCCCAATCCGCGCATCACCCTGGCCACCGTGGATGCCAGGGCCACGCAGGAGGCCTTGCGCCTGCGCGGGGTGGTGATCGCCGACGCGGTGCAGGCCTACGGTGACTTTCTGGTCGGCAGCTTCCTCGACAGCGAAGGCAACAAGCTGTGGTTCTGTTCGCCGGTGGACGGCGGAGCGCAATCTCGCTGAGCCCCGCCCGCGGGATTCGGGGGCGCGGCGTCGCCCTCAAAGCCGTTTCGTCTTCCAGCGCCCGCGGCTGAACAGCCACAGGGTGAACAGGCCGACCGCGGTCTCGGAGATGAATACGCCCCAGAACACGCCCGAGTGCGCCCAGCCCAGGGGCAGCGCAAGCGCCCAGGCGAGCGGGATCTGGATCAGCCAGAAGAACACCAGGTTGATCCAGGTTGGCGTCATCGTGTCGCCAGCGCCGTTGAAGGCCTGCACCGACACCATCCACCAGCCGTAGACAAAGTAGGAATACGACAGGATGGCGAGCCACTCGCCGCCGATGGCGATCACCTGCGCGTCGTCGGTGAACAGGGCGACGAGCGCGTCGTGCAGGAAGAAGAACACCACCGACACGGCGAGTGTGAAGCCCATGTTCATCCAGCCGATGCGCCACACGGCGGCCTCGGCGCGCGCAGGCTGGCCGGCGCCGAGGTTCTGCCCGACGAGCGTGGCGGCGGCGTTGGACATCCCCCAGGCGGGCATCAGCGTGAACATCATGATGCGGATCGTGATCGTCGCCCCGGCAACGGCCTCGGTCGACACGCTGGCGAGGATGCGCATCAGGAAGATCCAGGCGGTCATCGACACGATCATCTGGCCGATGCCGCCGAGCGAGGTACGCACGATCTGCAGCAGCGTCGCACCATGCCAGCGCAGGCTGGCGCGGCGGATGCGCAGGTGCTCGCTGCCGCGAACCAGGATCCACACCTGCATCATCACACCCGCGCCGCGACCGATGTTGGTCGCGATCGCCGCGCCCTCGATGCCGAGCGCCGGGATCGGCCCGAGGCCGAAGATCAGGATCGGATCGAGCACGATATTGAGCGCATTGGCGACCCATAGCACGCGCATCGCCGCTGCCGCATCGCCCGCGCCGCGAAAGATGGCGTTGATGACGAAGAGCAGCAGGATCACCACATTGCCGCCGAGCATCCACTGGGTGTAGCGATAGCCGTGCTCGATCGCCCAGGCGTCCGCACCCATCAGGCGCAGCAGCGCCTGCGCCCACACGATGCCCGCCACGGCAAAGGGCAGCGAGACCAGCACCGCCACCACGATGGCCTGCACCGCCGACAGCGCAGCCTCCTCGCCGCGATGCTCGCCGATGCGGCGGGCGACGATCGCGGTGACCGCCATCGCCAGCCCCATCGCGATCGAGTACAGCAGGAACAGGTAAGTCTCGGTCAGGCCGACGGTGGCCACCGCGGACGACCCGAGCTTGGCGACGAAGAAGATGTCGACCACCGCGAAGGTCGATTCGAGCACCAGCTCCAGCATCATCGGCACCGCGAGCAGGAACACCGCGCGCTTGAGCGGGATGCGCGTGTAGTCGGCGTCGGTGCCGCGCAGCGCCGCGCGCAGGTCGGCGCCAAGCGAGGAGGCTGCGGAATGTTCGGAGGTGCTCACACCGTGCATTGTGGCGCGGCGGCGGCGCGACTCAAGCTGCTTACACGGCCAGCCCGTCGAAGGCCGCATAGACGGACTTCAGCCAGCTTTTCACGCGCTGGCGTTCGAGCATGCCCAGTGCATCGTCACCGCTACGCTGATTCACCGCCGCCCAGAAGCTGGCATCCTGGCGATCGATCTTGCGCATGCTTGCTTCGTGCAGTGCCGGCAGGCTGATCACGCTAGCACCCAGGGCCTGTGCCGCAGCCAGCTCGGCTGACGCCTCGAGCTGGGAAAAGTCAGTGCCGCGGCCATGGTTCTTCACCACCACATAGCTCGGCCCTTCGCCATAGGTCTCGAGCAGCTTGCCCAGCAGCTCGACCGAATCCTTGCCGGCATCGGCCAGATGCCAGAAATTGACCTGCACCCCGAGTTCGCCAAGCAGGCCCAGCAGCTCGGATTCCTTGATCCAGAGCGCCAGCGGCGCCGCCGTCTGTGCTGCAAGATCGACAATCACGCTGTGCCCGATGCCCTCTTCTGGTGCATCCTCGAATGGCAAGGCGATCTGGTCCAGCCCGTCGTAGCGGTCCACCACCACGGGCGCGGCATAGTCCGTATAGAAGCGGGCGAAGGTCGTGTGGGAGCGGTCGGTGTCGAAGCCCGTAAAGGGCCGGCCCTTGTCGATGTAGTACTGGGCCAGGGCCCGGGCAACAACCGATTTGCCCACGCCGCCTTTTTCGCCACCGATGAAGTTGAGGGAACGCATTGTGTGTCCTGAATGAATTGAGCGGTGCTCCGCTTGCTGGCAGGGGTGCCATGCCACCAGCACGAAGCAACGATCGGGCCACAAGCAGACCTTCAAGACGGGAGATCGCCCGTGCGATTGCCTTACGGCGTGCAGCGCTCAGACGGCACACAATCCGTAGGGATCGCCACAAAAGAAAATGGGCCAGGCCCGCGAAGACCCAACCCATTGAATTCTTTGGCGCGCCCGAGACGATTCGAACGTCCGACCCCTGCCTTCGGAGGGCAGTACTCTATCCAGCTGAGCTACGGGCGCGCGGCGTGCACGGGAAGACACCCGCACAAGGCCGGCAAGCATAGCTGCGATCGCACGCAAAGTCCATGCCGCACTGCCACAATGGTTTTTACATCGCTATAATCGCGGCTTTAGATCTCGTCTTGCGCCACCAGTCAAAGGACCCAAGCATGTCGAACCAACGCAACCAGCGCCCCGTCCGCCTCGCAATGCCTGTCGTCGCCATGGTCGCAGCCGCGCTGCTGGCTGGCTGTGGCAAGCAGAGCGCCGTCGATCCGGAACTGACGGCCACGCTGATCCAGCCCGTCGCACGCGTCGAGATCCAGGCGGTCACGATCGCTCCGGGCTCGCGCACCGGCGAACAGATCTACACCTCGATCTGCGCCGCGTGCCACGACTCCGGCGCGGTCGGCGCCCCGAAGAGCGGTGACGCGGGGGCCTGGTCGGCCCGCCTGCCGCTCGGTCTCGATGGCCTGACCGCCTCCGCGATCGCCGGCAAGAATGCAATGCCCCCGCGCGGCGGCGGCAGCGACCTGACCGATACCGAAGTCAAGCGCGCGGTAGCCTTCCTGGCCAACACCGTGGGTGCCGGCTACACCGAACCGCCGGTCGAAGAGTAAGACGCCTCAAGGCGAGCGCCGCCCGGGCCGGAGCGCTCGCCCGAACACCTGGAAGGGCAGCCGCGTGCTGCCCTTCTTGCATCCGGGGCCTCCGTCTGCGCGTGGCGCGCCATCACGATGCGGGGCTGCCCGCAGGCCACGCGTCCGCACGCTGCATCAAGGCTTGCCGTCGCGGTTCTCGAACATCGCCATCAGGTTGGCCAGCCGCGCCTTACCTTCCTCCTTCGACACCGGCTGCGCGGTCTTGCGGTCGTTCATGCGGATGTCGCCGCCCATCTCGGCGATGAAGCGGCTCGGCTCGCAGGGGCGGAACTCCTTGCCCGACTTGCGCCGCTCGCACCAGGTAAGGTTGAGGCTGCGCTGGGCGCGGGTGATGCCGACATACATCAGGCGGCGCTCCTCCTCGACCTTGTCCTCGTCGATGCTGCTCTGGTGCGGCAGCAGGCCCTCCTCGACGCCGACCAGGAAGACGTGGGGAAACTCCAGCCCCTTGGAGGCGTGCAGGGTGGCCATCTGCACGCCGTCGAAGTCGGGGTCTTCCTTGTCGAGCATGGACATCAGCGCGATGGTCTGGGTGAGCTCGAGCAGGTTCTTGCCGTCCTCCTCGCCCTTGCGGCCCAGCCAGCCGACGAAGTCGCGCACGTTGCTCCACTTGGATTCGGCCTCGCGCGTGTCGCAGTGCTCGAACAGCCACGCTTCGTAGCGGATCGCGGCGAGCAGGTCCTCCAGCAGCTGCGCGGCGGGTTCGCGCGGGGCGCGGTACTGCAGGCGGTTGATGTAGGCGGCGAACTCCTGCACGCCCTGCAGTTGCTTGGCATTCAGGTGCTGGGTCAGGCCTTCCTCGAACACCGCGGCGAACAGGCTGCTGTGGCGGTGGCCGGCGTAGGCGCCGAGCGCCTCGATGGTGGCGGCGCCGATGCCGCGGCGCGGGGTGGTGATGGCGCGGATGAAGGCGAGGTCGTCGTCCTCATTGACCAGCAGGCGCAGCCAGGCGATGAGGTCGCGGATCTCGGCCTTGTCGAAAAAGCTCTGCCCGCCCGACATCACGTAGGGGATGCGGTGGTTGCGCAGTTGCTGCTCGATGAGGCGGGCCTGGTGGTTGCCGCGGTAGAGGATGGCGTAGTCCTTGAAGCGGGTACGGTGCTCGAACTTGTGCGCGGCGATCTTGGTGGCCACCCATTCGGCCTCGTGCTCGGCGTCGCGGCAGTTGGTGACGACGATCTGCTCGCCCTGGCCGTGCTCGGACCACAGGCGCTTGTCGAACAGCTTCTCGTTGTTGGCGATGACGGTGTTGGCGGCTTCCAGGATGCGGCGCGAGGAGCGGTAGTTCTGCTCGAGCTTGATGACCTTGAGCTTGGGGTAATCCTGCTGCAGCAGCTTCAGGTTCTCCACATCCGCGCCGCGCCAGGCGTAGATCGCCTGGTCGTCGTCGCCGACCGCGGTGAAGGCGCCGCGCACGCCCGACAGCAGCTTGAGCAGCCGGTACTGGGCGCGGTTGGTGTCCTGATATTCGTCCACCAACAGATAGCGCAGCTTGTTCTGCCAGCGCTCGCGCACCTCGGGGTGTTCGTCGAACAGGCGCACCGGCAGTGAGATGAGGTCGTCGAAATCCACCGCCTGGTAGGCGCGCAGGGTGCGCTCGTATTCCTTGTAGAGCTTGGCGGCGACCGAGGCGATCTCGTTGTCGGCGAGCTGGGCGGCCTCCTCGGGCGTGATCATCGCGTTCTTCCACGACGAGATCTGCCACTGCATCTGCTTGGCGATGCCCTTGTCGCTGTCGCCGGCGACATCCGACACGATCTGCACGGTGTCGGACGCATCGAGGATGGAGAACTGCGGCTTCAGGCCACAGTGCTTGGCCTCCTGACGGATGATGCGCACGCCCAGTGCGTGGAAGGTGCACACCGTGAGCCCGCCCGGCACGCGCCCACCCATGATGTGGGCGACACGCTCCTGCATCTCCTTGGCGGCCTTGTTGGTGAAGGTGATGGCGGCGATGTTGGCCGCGCTGATGCCGCACTCGTTGATCAGGTGCGCGATCTTGTGCGTGATCACCCGCGTCTTGCCGCTGCCGGCGCCGGCCAGCACCAGGCAGGGGCCGTCGAGATAGCGGATGGCTTCGCGCTGGGGCGCGTTGAGGAGGGCGGACATCGTGGCGGTACGGCAAAAACGAAGCCACCCGGGTGGGTGGCGGGCTGCAATTCTAGCCGATCGACCGCGCCGGGTCCGCCACCGTTACAGATCGCGCCCCGGCGGCTGCCGCTGCCACGCCCCGCGGGTGACAAGCGGGGGCGCCTGCCGCACAATCGATGCGCATGCGAAGGCATTCGTGCGTACTACAGTCCAGCCCGGTTCTCGTCATGAAGCTGAAGATCGTCGCCGCTGCCGCGGTCCTCGCCCTCGTCCTCGCCCTCGCCGGCGCTTTCCTGTTTGCGCAGAGGACGGCGGCACCCGATGTGGCATTCACCACGCTGGGGGGGCAGACCTTTCGCACCGCCGACCTGCGCGGCCAGGTGGTGCTGGTCAACTTCTGGGCGACGAGCTGCAGCAGTTGCATCAAGGAGATGCCGGCGCTGCGGCGCATGCAGCAGACCTTCCAGGCGCGGGGCTATCAGACGGTCGCGGTGGCCATGGAGTACGACCCGCCCGCCCGGGTCGCCGCCCTCATGGTGCGCGGCGACCTGCCCTTCACCTTCGTGCTCGACCATAACGGCCACATCGCCCGTAGTTTCGGCGACGTACGGCTGACGCCGACCAGCTTCCTCCTCAATCGGCGCGGCGAGATCGTGCACAAGATCGTCGGCCAACCCGACTTCGACAAGCTGCATGCGCTGATCGACGAGCTGCTCACCGAACCGACCTGAATCGCGCCTGTCGGATCATCGACTCCACTCACACCCCGTCCCCATGCCCAAGACCCCCGCTGCGCTGCTCGCCACCCTGGCCGCCACCGCTCTCCTCACGCTGCCGCTGCTCGCCCAGGCGCAACGCGCGGGCAATGTCGGCGGCTGCGACATCCGGCGCGGGACCTTGTGCACCAACATGAACCTCAACGGCGCCGAGCTGGCGGGGGTGAACCTGGCCAACTCGCAGTTCACCCGCTCCGACCTGTCCGGCGCCAACCTGCGCGGCGCCACCTTGAACGAGGCCAACTTCTCGCAGGCCGAGATGGTCGGCACCACGCTGGATGAAGCCTCGATGCTGCGCACCAACCTGCGTGGCACGCGCCTGACCGGCGCCAGCCTGAAGGGCGCCAACCTGCGCAACGCGATCCTGCAAAATGCCGATGTGCACGACGCCGACTTCTCCGCGACCCAGCTCGGCGGCGCCGACCTCACCAACGCGCGCGCCGAGCGCGCCCGCTTCGACGAGGCCGACCTGCAACGCGCCAACCTGCGCGCCGCCAAGCTGTCGGGGGCGTCCTTCGTCGGCGCCAACCTGCAGGGGGCGAACTTCACCCGCGCCCAGCTCACCGATGCCGACCTGACCGGCGCCAACATCGAGCAGGCGATCTTCCTGAACGCGCAGACCGAGGGCTGCAAGGGCTGTCCCTGAGCCCATGCGGCAATAGGCCCGGCCCGGCGTGCCCTTACTCAGTCGATCCAGAACGCGCCGCGCGCGCGCCGCAGCGTCCACGCCGCCTCGCGATCCTCATCGACGCCACCCTCGGCACGACAGACGCCATAGCGAAACGATGGCGGCAGGGTCGGCAGGGCGAAGCGCAGGTCGACGAACCAGGCACAGGCGGGCGGCCCCGGCTCGACCGCATCGAGCACCGGAAAGCGGGCGAAGCGGCGCAGATCGGCAGCCACCGGCTGGGCCCATGCGGCACGGGCAAAGTCGGCCTGGTCGCGGTCGGTGCCTGCGACACCGCGCGTTTGCCAGTCGGCCTGCGGCGCGGGCCGATAGGCATCGCGCAGGCGGACCAGCGGACCGAGGACAGCGGCCAGGGGCCCGGCCTCGGCAGGCTCGGCCGCCGCTGCGGCGCTGAGGGCCTCGGCCGCATCGGCGCCGACACGGACATGGGCGACATGCAGTCGGCCGGCGTCCTCGACAATCAGCATCCAGTGTGCAGGCGACAGCGGCTGCGGCAGGGCGTGCACCGCCGGCGCCTGCATCCCCTGGGCGCTGGCGAAAGCCCCGCCGATCGCCAGTGCGCGTTGCTGCTGCCCCAGCAGCAGCCCGAGATAAGCCGCGCACAGCAGCAGCGCCAGCGCCGCAGCGCGCCGGCCCCGGCCGTGGCCCAGGGAGAGGGCCAGGCCGACAAGCAGGATCGCGCTGATCCAGGGATCGATGACGAAGGCGAGGTTCAGCGCGACCCGTTCGGTCGACAGCGGCGCATACAGCATCAGGCCGTAGGCCGTGATCAGGTCGCCCACGATATGGATCGCGATCCCTAAGCAGGCGGGGCCGTAGAAAGCCGTCCAGTGATGACGTCCGCCGCTGGCGCGCGCCAACAGCCAAGCCAGCAGGGCCGCCCAGGCCGGCAGCAGCAGCGGCGCATGGGTCGGCCCCTGGTGCCAGTTCAGAGAGGTCAGTGTGTCGACCAGCCGCAGCGCGAGGTCGATATCGGGAAAGGCCGCCGCCGCGCCGCCGGCGAACAGGCGCAGGCGCAGCGGCAGCGCCGCAGCGCTCGGCCGCGCAGGCGCCGTGGCGCGTGCGGCGAGCGCACCGCTCAGCAGGTGGGTGAAGGGGTCCATGCGCGCACCGACGCCACGCTCAGGGGCGGGGCGTCTCGTCGGCGCGGGGCTTGCGCGTCGGCGCCTCGTCCGCCCGCGCTGGCGAGGCGCTGCGGAAGACGAGGTGATCGAGGCGCTCGGCCTCGGTGAGGCGGTGCTCGACGAAGCGTCGGGTGCGCTCGGCGTCGACCGATTCGTCGTTCAGCCAGTGAGCGAAGCTCGCCAGATAGATCGTGGTCAGCGCCGTCTCCTCGAGCGCGCGGCGCACGAAGCTGGCATCCCGCCCGGCCGCCTCGCGCAGCCACTGTACGGTCCGGCTGACGCGCAGCAGGCCCGGGATCTGCACATGCAGGTGACCCGGTTCGAGCTTGCCGAGGATCATCTGGCGGGTGACGCGCCGATGCGGGGCCAGCGCGGCGAACCAGGCCATCATGAGCTGCTGCAGGCGCAGCCGTGTGGGCTGCGCGGTGAATCCGGGCACCGTGGCCGCCTGCAGCATCGCCGCGTCGGCGCGATCGAACCAGGCGTCGACGAGTTCTTCCTTTTCGCGAAAGTGCAGCCGGATGTCGTCGAGCGTGATGCCGAGCTGCGCCGCGACCTGGTGCAGGCGCACCGCCTCCCAGCCAATGCGCTCGGCGATCAGCAGCGCGGCATCGACGATGTCGTCACGCGCGGGGGCCGCGGTGTTCATCGTCTCGTCCCATCAGCGGGCGACGGGACGCCGCCCTCAGACGACCCCGGCGCCGTGCGCCTGCTGGTCGGCCCAGTAGCTCGAGCGCACCATCGGGCCACAGGCGGCGTTCTTGAAGCCCATCTTCAGCGCCTCGGTCTCGAACATCTTGAAGGTGTCCGGGTGCACGTAGCGCAGCACCGGCAGGTGGCCGCCGGAGGGCTGCAGGTACTGGCCGATGGTGAGCATCTCGACGTCGTGCGCGCGCATGTCGCGCATGACCTCGAGGATCTCCTCGTCGGTCTCGCCCAGGCCCACCATCAGGCCCGACTTGGTTGGCACCTCGGGGTGGCGCGCCTTGAACTCCTTCAGCAGCTTCAGCGAATAGGCGTAGTCCGACCCCGGACGGGCCTGCTTGTACAGGCGCGGCACGGTCTCGAGGTTGTGGTTCATGACGTCGGGCGGCGCGGCGTCGAAGATGTCGAGCGCGATCTCCATGCGCCCGCGGAAATCGGGCACCAGCACCTCGATGCTGGTCTTGGGCGAGGCGGCGCGCGTCTCGCGGATGCAGTCGACGAAGTGCTGGGCGCCACCGTCGCGCAGGTCGTCGCGGTCCACCGAGGTGATCACCACGTAGTTCAACCGCATCGCGGCGATGGTCTTGGCGAGGTCGGCGGGCTCGTTGGGGTTGAGCGGGTCGGGTCGGCCATGGCCGACGTCGCAGAAGGGGCAGCGCCGGGTACAGATGTCGCCCATGATCATGAAGGTGGCCGTGCCCTTGCCGAAGCATTCATGGATGTTCGGGCAGGAGGCTTCCTCGCACACGGTGTGCAGCTTGTGGTCGCGCAGCGTGGCCTTGATCTCGTTGAAGCGCTCGGCCTCCTGACCGGCGCCGAGCTTGATGCGGATCCAGTCGGGCTTCTTGAGGCGTTCGGCGGGGACGATCTTGATCGGGATGCGGGCGGTCTTGTCGGCGCCGCGCTGCTTGCGCACTGGGGTTTCCATGGTCGCGTTCTCTGTGGGTTCCGGGTGGGGATGGGGGATTATGAACCGGCTCGCGTCACTTCGACAGCCTGTGCGACCTGATGTGCCGCATCCGTGTCGACCGCAACCGGTGGCAGCAGGTGCTGCAGATGCGCAAGCAGGCGTTCGCCCACCTGCTCGACGTCGGCCTCGATGCCGAAGTCCTTCATGCGGATGGTCTTGAGGCCCTCGTAGCCGCAGGGGTTGATCCAGCCGAAGGGGGCCAGGTCGGCGTCGACGTTGATCGCCAGCCCGTGGTAGCTGCAGCCGTTCCTGACCCGCAGGCCGAGGGCGGCGATCTTGTCGCCGGCGACATAGACACCGGGGGCGCCGTCCTTGCGTGCGGCATCCAGGCCATACTCGGCCAGGGTATCGATGATCGCCTGCTCCATCAGGTGCACCAGTTCGCGCACCTTGAGTCGGCGCCGGTGCAGGTCCAGCAGCAGATAGACCACCAGCTGGCCGGGGCCGTGGTAGGTGATCTGGCCGCCGCGGTCGATGTGCACCAGCGGGATGGCGGCCGGGTTCTGCAGCAGGTGCTCGGGCTTGCCGGCCTGGCCGAGGGTGTACACCGGCGGGTGCTGCAGCAGCCAGATCTCGTCGGGCGTGTCCGCCCCGCGCCCGGCGGTGAAGGCGCGCATCGCCTCGAGGGCGGGCGCGTAGTCGACCATGCCGAGGCGCTTGACGATCACAGCACCACCTTCACCATCGGATGCGAGGTCAGCTCGCGGTACAGCGCGTCGACCTGCGCCTGCGACACGGCGCGGAAGGTGCAGGTCACCGCAAGGTAATTGCCCTTGCTCGACGGGCGCATCTCCGCCCCGGCGGGGTCGAAGTCGGGCGCATGGCGCAGCACCACCTCGATGACTGCCTGGGCAAAGCCATCGACGCGCGCACCCATGACCTTGATCGGGAAATCGCAGGGGTATTCGATCAGCGTCTGGCGCGTCGGCGCGCCGGGGGTGTCAGCCATTTCGCATCACCGTGTGCTTGAAGTCCTGGTACCAGGCGACCATCTGCCGTGCCATCGGGCCGGGCTTGCCAGCGCCTACCGGACGGCCGTCGAGCGCGGTGATCGGCAGCACTTCCTTGGTCGACGAGGTCATCCACAGCTCGTCGGCGCTGCGCACCTCGGCTTCCAGCACCTCGCGCACCGCATGCTTCATGCCGTGACTGCGGGCGAGCTCGAGCACCACGTCGTAGGTGATGCCGGGCAGCATCAGGTGGCTCTTGGGCGGCACCAGCAGCACGCCGTCCTTGCACACGAAGATGCTCGACGCCGCGCCCTCGGTCAGGAAGCTGTCGCGGAACAGCACGGTCTCAGCGCAGCCATGGTCGATGGCGTGCTGGCGCAGCAGGCAGTTGGCGAGCATCGACACCGTCTTGAGGTCGCAGCGCAGCCAGCGGATGTCGGCCGCACTGACCGCGGCCACGCCGCTGGCGAGTTGCTCCGCACTCGGCGTCACCAGCGGCTCGCTCATCAGGAATACCGTGGGCATGACCTCGGGGCCGGGGAAGGCATGGTTGCGCTTGCTGTCGGCACCGCGCGTGACCTGCAGGTATACCGACTGGTCGTCCCAGGGGTTGCGGGCGACGACCTCGCCCACGATGGCCTTCCATTCGGCCGTGCTGTGCGGGTTGTGCAGCCGCATCGCGGCCAGCGTGCTGGCCAGGCGGGCGATGTGCTCGTCGAGGCGGAAGGGGCGCCGCGAGTACACCGGGATGACCTCGTAGGCGCCATCGCCGAACAGGAAGCCGCGGTCCATCGGCGACACGCGCGCCTCGGCGAGCGGCAGGTATTGTCCATTGACGAACGCGGTGGTCACGTCGGCC
This sequence comes from Thauera sp. WH-1, assembly GCF_047806685.1. NCBI lineage: Bacteria > Pseudomonadati > Pseudomonadota > Betaproteobacteria > Rhodocyclales > Zoogloeaceae > Thauera > Thauera sp. WH-1. The sequence continues at coordinate 110,480 of NZ_JBLQGP010000002.1, read as the reverse complement.
TCCTCGGATTCGGGTGCGCGCCGGCTCACAGGCGCTTGAACAACATCACGATCGCATCCCACAGGCGACCGAAGAAGCCGGCGACGGGGACGTCCTGCAGGGCCACCACCGGGTACTGGCCGAGCGGCTGGCCGTCGATGGCAAGGGCGAGCGTGCCCACTTGCTGACCCTTCTCGATCGGCGCCACCAGCGGCTGGCGGCTCTCGAGCGTGACCTGGATCCGCTCGGCCGCCTCGCGCGGCAGCGACATCATGAAGTCGCGGGTGAAGCCGACCGGCAGCTCGTTCGCCTTGCCCTTCCAGACCCGAAACTGCGACAAGGCCTCGTCGGCGCCGTACAGCTTCACCGTGTCGTAGAACTGAAAGCCGAAATTGAGCAGCTTCAGCGACTCCTGCGCACGCACGGTATCCGAGGCCGCGCCCAGCACGACCGAGATCAGGCGGCGCGGGCCGCGCTCGGCGGTCGACACCAGGCAATAGCCCGCCGTGCTGGTGTGGCCGGTCTTCATGCCATCGACCGTCGGGTCCATGTACAGCAGGCGGTTGCGGTTGGGCTGGCGGATGTTGTTGTAGGTGAACTCGCGCAGCGAGTACAGGCTGTAGTACTCGGGGAACTCGCGGATGATCGCGCTGGCGAGCAGGGCGAGATCGTTGGCGGTGGTGTAGAGCTGCGGATCGGGCAGGCCGGTGGAGTTGGTGAAATGGGTGTTGCGCATGCCCAGGCGCTGGGCCTCGCGATTCATCAGCGCGGCGAAGGCTTCCTCGCTGCCGGCGATGAGCTCGGCGATCGCCACGCAGGCGTCGTTGCCCGACTGCACGATGATGCCCTTGATCAGCTCATCGACGGTGACCTCCTTGCGCGGCTCGATGAACATGCGCGAGCCTTCCATGCGCCAGGCACGCTCGGACACCGGCACCACCTGGTCGGCGGTGATGGTGCCCGCCTTCAGCGCGGAGAAGGTCAGGTAGGCCGTCATCAGCTTGGTCAGCGAGGCCGGCTCGATACGCGTGTCGGCATCCTTGGCGACCAGGGTCTGGCCGGTGGCGTGGTCGACCAGCACCCAGGCATTGGCGGCGAGCGCCGGCGGCGGCACCGACTGCGCGAGCGCAGTCAGGGAAAACAGTGAGACGAAAACGGCGATCAGAAAACGCATGACGAAACCCGGGGAAATGAAGAAGAAGCAGCGCGCGGCGCGCCAGCGGGGGGCGGACAGGACCGAGGACGGCGCACGGCCCGGCGCGAACGCCCAATTATAGGCGCCGGCCCCGCACAACCCCAAAATGAAAGGCTTTGTTGCAACCCGGCCATCGACATCGCTCAGCGCACCACCACGAAGGGCTTGAGCTTGAGCAGCGTGCCCATGCGCTCGGCCGCACTGCGCGCCGCATCGACCGAGTCGTAGGGGCCGGCGTGCAGGCGGAAGCGCTCGCCGTCGGCGAACAGCTCGAAGCGCTCGGCCAGCGCGGCTGCGCGGTCCTGCACGGTGTCGCGAAAGCCCTCGGCGTTGGCATAGGAGGCGAAAGCGCCCAGCTGCAGGAAGATGCCGCCGCTGGCCGATGCGACCGGCGGCGCCAGGCCCTCGGCGGCGCCGGCCGCCGGCGCGACAGCAAGCGCGGTGTCAGCCGTCGCCCGATCCGGCGCGACAGCATCGGCGACCGGCGCGGCCGGAGCCGCGGGAGCCGCGCTGGCAACGGTCGCCGGCGGCGGGGGCAGCGGCTCCAGTGTGCGCGCGGGCAGCGGCGGCTCATCGGCCGCCACCACGCCCTCGTTGCCGCGCCCACGCAGCGGCGGCACCGGTCGCGCGCTGGCCACCAGCGGTGCCTCGTCGGGCAGGATCTGCTCGACCTCGACCTGTGCGCTGCCGGCATTGATGTAGCCGAGGCGATGCGCGGCGGCATACGAGAGGTCGATCACCCGGCCGCGCAGGAAGGGGCCGCGGTCGTTGACGCGCACCACCACCGAGCGGCCGTTGGCGATGTTGGTGACGCGCGCATAGCTCGGGATCGGCAGCGTCGGGTGCGCGGCGGTCATCGCGTACATGTCGTAGGGTTCGCCGCTCGAAGTCGGCCGGCCATGGAAGCGCCGCCCGTACCAGCTCGCATGCCCGCGCTGACGGAAGGCACGCAGCTGCGTCTCGGGCACGAAGCTCTGCCCCATCACGTGATAGGGCCGGTTGGCAAAGCGATGCAGCGGCTCGGCACGCGGCTCGGCGTCGGGGATGGTGTCGAGGTGCTCGGGCAGCACGTCGTCGGGGCCGTCGTCCAGATAGTAGCCCCCCCCGCGCGTCGTGGGCGCGCGCGCGGGGGTCTCGGCCGCGGGGGCGCTGGCGGCCGGCTCAGCGTCACGCTTGGGCGCCGAGCCGCAGGCCGTCAGCAGGCCAGCGGCGAGCACCAGCGCAAAGGCGAGGACGCCGGGGCGGTGGCGCCGCCCGGTGTGTTTGATCGTTGGCGTTCGATTCATCGTTTCATCCGGGAATCAGGTCTTGTCCGCAAATCGGCTGCGCTGGATGCTCATCAGGATGCCGATGCCCAGACAGAGCGTCACGAGCGCAGTTCCACCGTAGCTGATGAAGGGCAGCGGCACCCCCACCACCGGCAGGATGCCGCTCACCATGCCCATGTTCACGAAGGCATAGGTGAAGAAGATCATCGTGATCGCGCCCGCCAGCAGGCGCGAGGCATGGGTGGGCGCATTGGCCGCGATGTGGAAGCCGCGCAGCAGCAGCAGCGCATACACGCACAGCAGGGCCACAGCGCCGATCAGGCCGAACTCCTCGGCCAGCACGGCGAAGATGAAGTCGGTGTGGCGCTCGGGCAGGAAGGCGAGGTGGGTCTGGGTGCCGTCCATCCAGCCCTTGCCCATCACGCCGCCGGAACCGATCGCGATCGTCGACTGGATGATGTGAAAGCCCTTGCCGAGTGGATCGCGGGTGGGGTCGAGCAGGGTGCACACGCGCTGCTTCTGGTATTCGCGCAGCACCTGCCAATCGACCTCGGGTTGACACAGGGTGTCGCCGAAGGCGACGACCGAGCCCAGCCCGATCACGCCGGCGACCACCACCGGGATGATCAGCTTCCACGACAGCCCGGCAAAGAAGATCACGTAGAGGCCCGAGGCGGCCACCAGCAGGCTGGTGCCGAGGTCGGGCTGGATCAGGATCAGCCCGATCGGGACGACGAGCAGCAGGCCGGCGACGATGAAATCGAGAAAGCGCGTCTGACCCTCGCGCTGCTGGAAGAACCAGGCCAGCATCAACGGCATGGCGATCTTCATCAGCTCGGAGGGCTGGATTCGGGTCACGCCCAGATCGAGCCAGCGCTGGGCGCCCTTCGACACCTCGCCGAACAGGTCGACCGCGACCAGCAGCAGCACGCCGAGCACGTAGAGCGGCACCGCCAGCGACAGCAGGCGCTGCGGCTTGAGCCAGGCCAGCATCCACATGCCGGCAAGCGCAACCGCGAAATGCGTCAGTTGCGAATCGACGCGCTCGGGCGAGGCGCTCTGCATCAGCACGTGTGCGCTCGCGAGCAGCACGCCCAGCAGCAGCAGCAGGATGGGGTCGATCGGGCGCAGGAAGGCGCGCGCCAGGGCCAGCGGATTGAAGCGGGTCTCGTTCATCGCGCGCTCCTGGTCGGCGGGACGGGCGCCGTGGTGGCGACCGCGGGCTGCGCCGGGGGCACGGGCGATTGGGGGGGTGACTGGGGCGGCGCCGGCAGCGCAGCGCCGGTGGCCACCGGCTCCTCGATGCCGTTGACGGCGTCTTCCGACTCGCTCGCGTCCTCGTCCTCGGGCGCAGGGGCGCCGGCGCGCTGGTTGAGGAGGTAGTAGTCGATCACCTGGCGCGCGATCGGCGCCGCCGACTGCGAACCGAAGCCGCCGTTCTCGACCAGCACCGCAAGCGCGATCTTGGGCTTCTCGGCCGGTGCATAGGCGACGAACCAGGAGTGGTCGCGCAGGCGTTCGCGCACGTTCTTCTCGACATAGCGCTGGCCACGCAGCGAGAACACCTGCGCGGTGCCGGTCTTGCCGCCGACGCTGTAGGGCGCGCCCTGGAACGCTCGGCGGCCGGTGCCGCTCTTGTTCACATCGACCATCGCATCGAGCACCGCCTTCAGGTGCGCCTGCTGCAGCGGGATCTCGCGCAGCGGCTCGGGCTCGACCGCACGGCGCTCGCCGGTGCGCGAATCGACCACGTACTTGACCACATGCGGGCGGAACAGCTTGCCGTCATTGACCAGGGCGGCCATGGCGTTGGCAAGCTGCAGCGGCGTGAAAGCGTTGTAGCCCTGGCCGATGCCGACCGAGATCGTCTCGCCCGCGTACCAGCGCTGCTGCTCGGGCTTGCGAAAGCGGCTGCGCTTCCATTCGGGCGAGGGCAGCACGCCGGCCGCCTCGCCCGGCAGATCGATGCCGGTACGATCGCCAAACCCGAAGGGCGCCATGAAGCCGGCGATGCCCTCGATGCCGAGGTCGTTGGCAAGCTGGTAGTAATAGGTGTTGCACGACACCACGATGGACTTGTGCAGATCGACCGTGCCATGGCCGCCGATCTTGTCGTCCATGAAGCGGTGACCGCCGAAGTTGAAGTAGCCGATGTCGCGGATCGCCTGGCGGGCGGTGCGCTTGCCGGTTTCGAGCCCGGCGAGCGCCATGAAGGGCTTGTAGGTGGAGCCCGGCGGATAGGTGGAGTAGATCGCCCGGTGCAGCAGCGGATGGTCGGGCGACTCGTTGAGCGCCCGCCAGTCCTGGGTCGAGATGCCATCGACGAACAGGTTGGGGTCGTAGGTCGGCATCGACACCAGGGCGAGCACGCCGCCGGTCTCCGGCTCGATCGCCACCAGCGCGCCGCGGCGCTCGCCGAAGGCGGTCTCCGCCACACGCTGCAGTTCGATGTCGAGGGTGAGCTCGAGGTCGTTGCCCGAACTGGCCGGGGTGTGCGACAGCGCACGCACGGCACGGCCGCTGGCATTGACCTCGACCTGCTCGACGCCGGTGGTGCCATGCAGCTCGGCCTCGTAGGACTGCTCCAGCCCGGCCTTGCCCATGTGCAGCGTGCCGCGGTAGTTGGCGGTCTCGCCGCGCTCCTCGATGCGCTCGACGTCGCGCTCGTTGATGCGGCCGATGTAGCCGATGACGTGGGACGCGGTCGTGCCCTGCGGATAGTCGCGCAGCAGGCGGGCGCGCACGTCGACGCCCGGCAGGCGGTAGCGCTGCGCGACCACGCGCGCCACCTCCTCGTCGGTGAGGCGGCTGCGCACCGGCACGCTCTCGAAGTTGCGGCTCTCCTCGAACAGCTTGCGGAAACGGCGCAGGTCGCGCGGCTCGATCGGCACCAGGCTGGCGAGCTCGGCCAGCGTGCCCTCGAGGTCGCGCACCTCGGAAGGCATGATCTCGAGCGTGTAGGTGGCGTAGTTGCGTGCCAGCACCACGCCCTGGCGGTCGACGATGGTGCCGCGATGCGGCACGACCGGCAGCAGCGCGATGCGGTTGTCCTCGGCGCGGGTCAGGAAGTAGTCGTGGCGCTGCACCTGCAGGAAGTGGAAGCGCGCCGCGAGCAGGCCGAGGCACACGAGCACGAACAGGGCTGCCACCACCACCCGCCGGCGGAAGCGGGCGAGTTCGACCGCGGGCGTGCGAAACTCGGTCACCGGCCGCCGGCCTCAGATCGGGCGGTTGTCATCGCGCTCCACCGGCTGGTACTGCGGCAGCAGCAGCAGGAAGGACAGCGGGGCCCACAGCAGCACGCTGGTGAGGCTCGACAGGAAATAGGACCAGCCCGGGAACTCGCCGCCCGCCAGCAGGCGGACCACCACCATCAGCACCTGGGCGAGCAGCAGCAGCGGCAGCACGTGCAGCGCCTGCTGCCAGGACGGGAACCACAGGATGCGACGCGCCAGCGTGTTGCCGAGGTAGGCGAGCAGCACATAGGCGAGCGCATGCTGGCCCATCGCCGCGCCCAGTCCGACATCGACCAGCAGGCCGAACACGAAGCCCGCCCCCATGCCGATCAGCAGCGGCTCGCGCACGCACCAGAACACCAGCACCAGCGCCACCCAGTCGGGCAGGCCGGGGGTACGACCGGTGGGGATGTACTCCAGGCCGAGGGCGACGAACAGGCTCAGGTAGACGAACCAGAGCTTGACCGGCAGCAGGATGCGGCTGGAGCGATTGGTCGGCTGCATGGGTCAGCGTCCTCCCTCGGCTGCGGGTGGTGGCGGCGGGTAGGCGGCGCGGCCCACCACCAGCACCTGCACGCTGCGCTCGATGGCGGCCAGCGGCTCGCACTCGATGCGGGCGAAGGCGTCGGCCTCGCGATCGACGCTGAGCACCGTCGCCACCGGCAGGCCGGGCACGTAGACGCCGTCCAGGCCGGAGGTCACGAGTTGGTCGCCGGGGCGGATGTCCACATCGGCGAGCACATGGCGCATCTCCAGGGTGCCGCGCCCGGTGCCGTAGAGCACGCCACGCACGCCGTTGCGCACCACGCTGACCGGAATCGACTGCCGACGGTCGGTGAGCAGGGTCACTTCGGACTGGATCGGATGCACGCGCGTGATCTGGCCGATCACGCCGCGCGCATCGACCACCGCCAGCCCGGCCTCCACGCCCTGCTGCGCACCGCGGTCGAGGATGACTTTGCGTGCGAAAGGGTCGGGGGCGTTGTAGAGGATGTCGGCGGCCACGCTGCGCACCGCGATGCGCTGCGACATCTCCAGCAAGGCGCGCAGCTGCGCGTTCTCGCGCTCGAGATGGTCGAAGCGCAGCAGGCGCTCGCCGACGTCGAGCTGGTGGCGGCGCAGCTCGGCGTTCTCGAGCTGGACGTCGATCAGGGTGCCGAAGTAGCGCGTGGCGTTGCGCACCACATCGGCCGGCGTGGACGCGGCCATCTGCAGCGGGTAGGTGATCACCGACAGGCCGTTGCGCAGCACCTCGAGGTAGCGAAAGCGCAGGTCCGCCACCAGCAGCACGAGGCACAGGGCGACAAACATGAACAGGCGCGCCAGCGGCGCCGGGCCGCGCTTGAAGATCGGTGGGGGCTGATGGCCGACGAAAGACATCCGAAAAAACCAGGGCCGTCAGGTTGCACGGTGTCGCCACGCCCCGGCGCGCGCGCCGGAGCGGGACATCACTCGGAGGTGAAGATGGAGGCGAGCTGGTCCATCTTGTCGAGCGCCATGCCGCAGCCGCGCGCCACGCAGGTCAGCGGTTCCTCGGCCACCACCACCGGCAGGCCGGTCTCTTCCATCAGCAGGCGGTCGAGGTCGCGCACCAGGGCGCCGCCGCCGGTCAGCATCATGCCGCGCTCGGCGATGTCGGCACCGAGCTCGGGCGGGGTCTGCTCGAGACCGATCTTGACCGCGGAGACGATCTGGTTCATCGGCTCGGCGAGCGCCTCGAGGATCTCGTTGGACGAGATCGTGAAGCTGCGCGGAATGCCCTCGGCCAGGTTGCGGCCCTTGACCTCCATCTCGCGCACCTCGGAGCCGGGAAAGGCCGAGCCGATCTCCTTCTTGATCTTCTCGGCGGTGGTCTCGCCGATGAGCATGCCGTAGTTGCGGCGGATGTAATTGACGATGGACTCGTCGAACTTGTCGCCGCCGACGCGGATGCTGCCCGAGTACACGATGCCGCCGAGCGAGATGACGCCAACCTCGGTGGTGCCGCCGCCGATGTCGACCACCATCGAGCCGGTCGCATCCGACACCGGCAGGCCGGCGCCGATCGCGGCCGCCATCGGCTCCTCGATCAGGAACACCTGCGAGGCGCCGGCCGCCAGGGCGGCGTCGCGGATCGCGCGGCGCTCGACCTGGGTCGAACCGCAGGGCACGCAGATGATGATGCGCGGGGAGGGCGACAGCAGGCGCGAGTCGTGCACCTTCTTGATGAACTGCTTGATCATCTGCTCGGTGACGACGAAGTCGGCGATCACGCCGTCCTTCATCGGCCGGATGGCGGTGATGTTGCCGGGCGTCTTGCCAAGCATCAGCTTGGCCTGGTGGCCGACGGCCTGGATCGAGCGCTTGGCATTGGGCCCGCCCTCGGTGCGGATCGCCACCACGGAGGGCTCGTCGAGGACGATGCCTTTGCCGCGCACGTATATCAGCGTGTTGGCCGTGCCGAGATCGATCGCGAGATCGCTGGAGAAATAGGAGCGCAGGAAACCGAACATGAAACCTTCCGAAACCGGTGGACTGTGTGGATCGCGTGCCGCATCGCGATGGCCCCGGACGCGGGCGCCACGGGGTGTAGCCCCAGGCGGGGCAAAGAGGATTATGATAACCTACAAACCTTTGTGGATTCAGCAGGTTTTGTTACCTCATGTCGCTGTCCAATGAACAAGTGGGCCACATCGCCCGCCTCGCACGGGTCGCGCTGACCGACGCCGAAATCGACGCCACCCGGACCAAGCTCAACGACATCTTCGCGCTCATCGAGCAGATGCAGGCGGTCGACACCGCGGGCGTCGAACCGATGAGCCATGCGCAGGAATTCGGCACCCGCCTGCGCGCCGACCTCGTCACCGACACCGACCGCCGCGACGCCTTCCAGCAGATCGCGCCGCAGACCGAAGCCGGCCTCTACCTGGTGCCGAAAGTCATCGAATGAGCGCCGCGCCGGGGCGTTGCCCGCGCGCCCTGCCCGAGCCCCTGCCCGAGCCCCTCTCCTGCCTGCAGACCCCATGATCAACGCATCCCTTCCGGAACTGCGCCGCGCGCTCGACGCGCGGCAGATCTCCAGCGTCGAACTCGCGACCCTGTTCCTCGACCGCATCGACGCGCTCAACCCCGAGCTCAACGCCTTCATCACCGTCGACCGCGAGGGTGCGCTCGCCGCCGCGCGTGCGGCCGACGAACGCATTGCGGCCGGCCAGGCCGGCGCGCTCACCGGCATCCCGCTCGCGCACAAGGACGTGTTCTGCACCGAAGGCGTGCTGACCACCTGCGGCTCGAAGATGCTGGCCAACTTCGTCAGCCCCTACGACGCCCACGTGGTGAGCCTGCTCAAGGCGGCCGGCGCGGTGAGCCTGGGCAAGGCGAACATGGACGAGTTCGCGATGGGCTCGTCGAACGAGAGCTCGTACTACGGCGCGGTGAAGAACCCGTGGAAGCTTGCGCGTGTTCCCGGCGGCTCGTCGGGCGGCTCGGCCGCCGCAGTGGCCGCGCGCCTGGCGCCGATCGCCACCGGCACCGACACCGGCGGCTCGGTGCGCCAGCCGGCGGCCTTCTGCGGCATCACCGGCATCAAGCCCACCTATGGCCTGGTGAGCCGCTGGGGCATGATCGCCTACGCCTCCTCGCTCGACCAGGGCGGCGCCTTCGGCGCCAGCGCCGAAGACTGCGCGCTGCTGCTGTCGGCGATGACCGGCTTCGACGAGCGTGACTCCACCAGCCTGGAGCGCCCCACCGAGAACTATGCCGCCGCGCTCGCCGCGCCCGCCTCCACCCGCCCGCTCGAGGGCCTGCGCATAGGCCTGCCGCGCGAGTTCTTCGCCGAGGGCATGGCCGACGACGTGCGTGCTGCGGTCGAGGCCGCGCTCGCGCAATACCGCGCCCTGGGCGCCACCACGGTCGAGGTCTCGTTGCCCAACGCCAAGCTGGCGATCCCGGCCTACTATGTGATCGCGCCGGCCGAGTGCTCGAGCAACCTGTCCCGCTTCGACGGCGTGCGCTACGGCCACCGCGCCGCCGACTACGGCGACCTCGTCGACATGTACAGCAAGAGCCGCGCCGAGGGCTTCGGCGCCGAGGTCAAGCGCCGCATCCTGATCGGCACCTACGTCCTGTCGCACGGCTACTACGACGCCTACTACCTGCAGGCGCAGCGCCTGCGCCGCCTGATCGCACAGGACTTCCAAGCCGCGCTGCAGCACTGCGACCTCATCGCCGGCCCGACCACGCCGCGCACCGCCTGGGCGCTGGGCGAGATGGCGGACGACCCGGTGCAGATGTACCTGTCGGACATCTACACCATCGCGGTCAACCTCGCAGGGCTGCCCGGCCTGTCGCATCCCGCGGGCTTTGGCAGCGACGGCCTGCCGGTGGGCATGCAGCTGATCGGCGACTACTTCGCCGAGAGCCGGCTGCTGAACGCCGCCCACCGCTTCCAGCAGGCCACCGACTGGCATGTCCGGCGGCCGGCATGTGCGGCCTGACGCGCCTGCCGCGGCGATGAGGAGCAGCCTGCGTCGCGCCAGCCTGGGGGCCTCGGCGGCCGTCCTGCTCGGCGCCTGCGCAAGCCCCCCGCCACCGCCGTCACCGAGCGCGGGCGCAGGGACGATCCCCGAAGCCTGGCTGGAACGGCCGACCGCAGCCGCCGGCCGCCTGCAGCCGATGCCGGTGCGCCCCTTCGACGTCAGCACCGACTGCCGCTTCCGCGACGAAGCGGGCTACCTCACCGTGGTCCGCCTCGACATCGCGCAATCGGACGTGCGCGCCTTCAGCGCCGCGGTCGACATTCCGCGCCGCGGCAGCTGCCGCTTCGAGGGCCCGTTCACGCAGACCCGCCGCCTGCCCAGCGTGCAGCTCAGCGCCAGCGACGGCTGCACGGTGAATATCTGGGAACAGGGCGAAGCGGTCACCGTCGGCTTCGCCAACTGCGCCGGCCGCTGCACGCGGGGCGCCTTCGACTACGTGTGGCCGATCATCGTCGATCGGTCGAACGGACAGTGTCATTGAAGCGGGCCGATCGCCTGCAACGAGAGAATCGACCATGAGCAGAACGGATTGGGAAGTCGTCATCGGACTGGAAGTCCACGCCCAGCTCAACACCGCCAGCAAGATCTTTTCCGGCGCCAGCACCGCCTTCGGCGCCGAGCCCAACCGCCAGGCGAGCGCGGTGGACATCGCCCTGCCCGGCGTGCTGCCGGTGCTCAACCGCGGCGCGGTCGAGCGTGCGATCCGCTTCGGGCTCGCGATCGGCGCCCATGTCGCCGAGAAGAGCGTGTTCGCACGCAAGAACTACTTCTACCCCGACCTCCCCAAAGGCTACCAGATCAGCCAGATGGACCTGCCGGTCGTGGTCGGGGGCGCGATCACGATCCGCGTCGGCGAGGGTGAGGCCGCCTACGAGAAGACCGTGCGCCTGACCCGCGCCCACCTCGAGGAAGACGCGGGCAAGAGCCTGCACGAGGACTTCCACGGCATGACCGGCATCGACCTCAACCGCGCCGGCACGCCGCTGCTCGAGATCGTTTCCGAGCCCGACATGCGCTCCTCCGCCGAGGCCGTGGCCTACGCCCGCACGCTGCATGCGCTGGTACGCTGGATCGACATCTGCGACGGCAACATGCAGGAAGGCTCGTTTCGCTGCGACGCCAACGTGTCGGTGCGCAAGAAGGGTGCGGCCGAGTTCGGCACGCGGCGCGAGATCAAGAACCTCAACTCCTTCCGCTTCCTGCAGCAGGCGATCGATTACGAGGTCCAGTGGCAGATCGACACCCTGGAGGACGGCGGCCGCGTCCAGCAGGCCACCGTGCTGTTCGACCCCGACACGGGCGAGACGCGCATGATGCGCAGCAAGGAAGACGCCCACGACTACCGCTACTTCCCCGACCCCGACCTGCTGCCGCTGATGATCGCGCCGGAGTGGAAGGCACGCGTGCAGGCGGCGATGCCCGAGCTGCCGGGGGCGATGAAGGCGCGCTTCATGCACGACTGGGGCCTGTCGGCCTATGACGCCACCACCCTCACCGCCTCCAAGGAGGTCGCCGACTTCTACCAGGCCACGGTGTCGGCGGCCGGTGCGGCGCTCGCCAAACCCTGCGCCAACTGGGTGATGGGCGATCTCGCCGCGCGCCTCAACAAGGCCGAGCTCGACGTCACCGCCTCGCCGGTGTCGCCCGCGCAGCTCGCCGGGCTGGTGGCGCGCATCGCCGACAACACGATCTCGAACGCCATCGCCAGGAAGGTGTTCGAGGCGCTGTGGAACGGCGAAGGCCAGACCGCCGACGACATCATCGACAAGCAAGGCCTCAAGCAGGTCACCGATACGGGCGCGATCGAGGCCATGATCGACGACGTGCTGGCGGCCAACCCGAAGTCGGTGGACGAATTCCGCGCCGGCAAGGAGAAGGCCTTCAACGCGCTGGTCGGCCAGGTCATGAAGGCCAGCAAGGGCAAGGCCAGCCCGGCCCAGGTGAACGAGCTGCTGAAGCGCAAGCTGGGCGGCTGAGCCTCGCCCTGACCGGCGGCGGCCCGTTTGCCGCCGCCGCGTGACGCAGGCTTGCGCTGCGTCAATGTCCTCCCCTCTAATTCGTCACATTCTTATATTCTTGAATGCTGGCGAGTGCTGTACGACGCGGGTCCGAGCGCCGCGCGGGAGGAGGACATGACGACGATGATCGAGCTCATCGAATGGCTGGGGGAGGATCGCAGCCTGGCGCTGGGGGGCCTGTTCATCGGCGGCTTGTTCGGCTTTCTCGCCCAGCGTTCGCGTTTCTGCCTGCGCGCCGCCGTGGTCGAGGTGGCGCGCGGCGAGCTCGGCCCCAAGCTCGCCGTCTGGCTGCTCGCCTTCTCGTCCGCGATCATCCTCACCCAGGGCCTGATCCTCGCGGGCCTGTTCGATACCGCCAACGTACGCCAGCTTGCCAGTCAGGGAAGCCTGTCCGGTGCCGCAATCGGCGGCCTGCTGTTCGGCATCGGCATGGTCCTCGCCCGCGGCTGCTCGAGCCGCCTGCTGGTGCTGGCGGCAAACGGCAACCTGCGTGCCCTGCTGTCCGGGCTGATCTTCGCCGTCACCGCCCAGGCCGCGATGAGCGGCGCCCTGTCGCCATGGCGCGAGGCGCTCGCCGCGCTGTGGGTGATCGACGGCGGCAGCGCGCGCGACCTGCTCGCCCTCAGTGGCCTGGGCAGGAGCGGCGGGCTGGTGTTCGGCCTCGTCTGGCTCGCCGGCGCCATCGTGTTCGCCAGGCGCAGCCGCATCGCGCCGTGGGGCTGGATGGGCGGCATCGGCGCCGGCCTGACGGTGGGACTGGCGTGGTGGTTCACCCATCGCATGGCCGGTCTCAGCTTCGAGCCGACGCCGGTGCAGAGCCTGTCCTTCACCGGCCCCTCGGCCGATGTGCTGATGCGCGTGCTGTCGCCGCCGGGCCAGCCCCTCAATTTCGACCTCGGCATGGTGCCGGGCGTCTTTGTCGGCTCCTTCGTCGCTGCGCTGCTGGCCCGCGAGCTCAAGCTCGAAGGTTTCCAGGGCGGCCACGCGATGCGCCGCTACATCGTCGGTGCGGTACTGATGGGCTTTGGCGGCATGCTCGCCGGCGGCTGTGCGGTCGGCGCCGGCGTGTCGGGGGCGGCGGTGTTTGCCCTCACCGCATGGGTGACGCTGAGCGCCATGTGGCTCGCCGCCAGCCTGACCGACTGGCTGGTCGACCGCCAGGGCGCCGCCAGGGCGCGCACGGCGACGGCACCCAGTGCACCCTGAGGCCGCGCGCGGCCGGGATCTGCGGTCGCTTCGCTATACTGCGGCCTTATTGCCCGCTGCCCGGAGTGCGACCATGTGCCAGTTGCTCGGCATGAACTGCAACGTGCCGACCGATATCTGCTTTTCCTTCGCCGGCTTTCGCGCGCGCGGCGGACGCACGGACCACCATCGGGACGGCTGGGGCATCGCCTTCTTCGAGGGCACGGGCGTGCGCATGTTCCTCGACCCCGCGCCCAGCGCGCACTCCCCGGTGGCCGAACTGGTCAAGCACTACCCGATCCGCTCGCTCAATGTCATCGCGCACATCCGCAAGGCCACCCAGGGCGAGGTTCGGCTCGAGAACACCCACCCCTTCCAGCGCGAGCTGTGGGGGCGCTACTGGATCTTCGCTCACAACGGCAACCTGCGCGCGTTTGCGCCCACCCTGTCCGGGCGCTTCCTGCCGGTCGGCACGACCGACTCCGAGCTCGCCTTCTGCGCCATCCTCGATGCGCTGGCCAGCCGCTTTCCGCAGGGCCGGCCGGCGCCGGCCGAGCTGCATGGCGCGCTGCGCGAGCTGGCCTGCGAGATCGGCGGCCAGGGCGAGTTCAACTTCCTGCTCTCGGACGGCGACTGGCTGTTCGCCCATTGCTCCTCGCGCCTGTGCTACATCGTGCGCCAGGCCCCCTTCCCGGTCGCCCACCTGTCGGACGAGGATCTCGCCGTCGACTTCAACGAGGTGACGACGCCCGACGACCGCGTCGCGGTGATCGCCACCACTGCGCTCACCGACAACGAATCGTGGACCGACATCCCGCCCGGCACACTGGTGGCCTTCCACAACGGCGCACCGGCGCCGCTCGGCGACGGCACCACCGTGGCGCAGGATTACCCGCGGCCGTCCGCAGCCGGGCCGAGCCCGAATGCGTAACAATTCCTCGTGTGCAGGATTTGGACCGGGTTAGAGTGTGAGTCCCGAAATGCCTCCCCAGCCGATCGAGATCAACCATGGATTGCCCCTTGTGCGCCCTGCCGCCCGAACACATCGTCTGGGAAGACGACCGCTGCCGGGTGATCCGTGTCGATGACCCCGCCCACCCCGGCTTCTGCCGCGTGGTGTGGGGCGAACACGTCGCCGAGATGACCGACCTCGTCGGCGCCGATCGCCGGCACCTGCTCGCGGTGGTAATGGCGACCGAGGCCGCGCTGCGCGGCCTGCTCCACCCCGACAAGATCAACCTCGCCAGCTTTGGCAACATGGTGCCGCACCTGCACTGGCACGTGATCCCGCGCTACCGCGACGACCGCCACTTTCCGGAGTCCGTGTGGGGCGCCGCGCAGCGCGACGGCGTCGTCCACCCCGCAGCCGACCCCGTTGCCCTCGCACGCGCCATCGACGACGCGCTCAGCCTCGCGCACGCGGACTGAGCCGGCCGCGCGCGAACCTCGACCCTACGCCATGGATTACACCCACCCCTCCGCCTGCCTCGACCTGCTGCAGCGCCTTCATCCGATCGACGTCAAGGCCACGCACCAGACGCTGGTGCAAATTGTGCACGGCTTGCTCGAGGGTCGCCCCGCCCCCAACCAGCACCTCGAGGTGCTCGAAGCCGCGCGTGACACGCTGAGCTTCGCGCAGGGCGAGATGGCGCGGCGCTATGCCGCCCACCCGCTGCCGCCCGACAGCGAGGAGAACGCCACCCTCGGCCGCGTGATCGCCCTGTGGCAGGACATGGCGCGGTCCTACGCACGCATCGCCGACGCCGACGCGACCGAGGGCACGCTGGACGACCAGCGTGCCCTGCTGATGCAACGCCGCATCCTGTACGAGGGCCTGGCCCTGATCGAGTACTTCCGTGCCCATCGCGCACTCGAGCCGGGCATGTGGCGCACCCTGCACAGGAGCTATGCCAGCGCGCTCGAGCAGGGCCTCGCCCGCATCCGGGTCTCCGAGCCGCTCAACGAAACCTGGCGCGCGCAAAGCCCGCACGAGGCCTACGTCGCGATCCTGCTCGTCGATCTCGCCAACCCCTACGGCCGCAGCGAGCGCGAGCTGAGCTGGATCGTGCGCTGGGCGCAGCGCTTCGCGCCCTACTGCGCGGTCGATGCCGAGCTGGAGAGCTCGAAGTCGACCACCTACGGGGTCGATTTCGAGCTCGACCAGGGCCTGCGCCCGCTCGGCCTGCTCGCCCGCACGCCGAGCCTGATGCGTTTCGACGGCAGCGCGCTGGCAACCCAGATCCAGGCCGTGATGGCGCAGTTCAAGCGCGGCGTCAAACCGGCCTCGCTTGGACTGGGCGAGGATTGCTCGACCGGCGACGCCGGCCGTCTGTTGCTGTCGCTGTACCGGCCCTGGGGGCTGGCCGCCGCCGGCAGGCGCTTTCCGCGACGCAGCAAGGCCGGCGAGGTCGAGCTCACCGGGGACTGGCTGGGCATGGGCTTCGCCATCCAGGGCGAGCTGTTCCAGCAGCCGCGCACGACCTCGCCGCACCGTCCGCGGGCCGACGACATCGCGCTGCTCACCTTCCGCGAGCGCGCGAGCCTGGTCCCCGATCCGCAACGTGAGCTGCAACGGCGCAAGGAGCAGGCCGAGATGCTCGGTCTCGAATGCGAGCGCTGGGGTCTGCTCGACCAGTCGGTCGGCGGCTTCCGGCTGCAGCGCCGCAGCGTCGCGTCGCGCCTCGAGCATCACCAGCTCATCGCCATCCGGCCGCCCGACGGCGAGCAGTTCCTGCTGGGCGACCTGAGCTGGCTGATGTACCGCGCCGAAGGCATGCTCGAAATCGGCGTCAATGTGCTGCCCGGCATCCCGCGCGTGCTGGCGATCCGCCAGACCAGCAACGGCGGCCGCGAGCCCTACCACCAGGCCTTCCTGCTGCCGGCCTCGCCAGCCCTGAAGTCCGCCCCCTCGCTGGTGCTGCCGGCGCAGTGGTTCCGGCGCGGACGGATCCTCGAGCTGCGCCAGGACGGCGTCGCACGCAAGGTCGAACTGAGCAAGCTGTTGCTGCGAGGTGCCAATTTCGACCAGTGCAGCTTCGACGAGGTCGAGCCTATTCCCGCCTGAGGCGTGCCGCCGGGAAACGCATCGTGAAGCGGCTGCCCTTGCCCAGTTCGCTGTCGACCGCCAGTTCGCCCTGGTGGCGGGTGACGATGTGCTTGACGATCGCCAGGCCGAGGCCGGTGCCGCCGGTCTCGCGCGAGCGCCCGCGGTCGACCCGGTAGAAGCGCTCGGTCAGACGCGGGATGTGCGTCGGATCGATGCCGATCCCGTCATCGCTGACCCAGTACTCGCCGCCCTCGGCGCTGGCGCGCCAGCCGATCTCGATGTGCCCGCCGGCCGGCGTGTAGCGCACCGCATTGCTGGCAAGGTTGGCGAACGCGCTGTGCAACTCCTTGCGGCTGCCGAGCACGGCAGCCTCGCCGCCCTCCAGCACCAGCCGGATCTCGTGGCGGCCGGCCGACAGCAGCTCGGTCTCGGCCGCGACCTCGCGCACCAGGCCGATGGCATCGACCAGCTCGTCGACCTGGGCAGGCGCACCGGTCTCCAGCGCCGACAGCGTCAACAGCCCCTCGATCAGGCGCTTCATGCGGTCCGACTGCTCGCTCGCCAGGCTCAGGTACTGGATGACCTCCTCGCGCGAATAGTGGTCGATGCCGTCGATCAGGGTCTCGAGAAAGCCCCCCACCACGGTCAGCGGCGTGCGCAGCTCGTGCGACACGTTGGCGACGAAGTCGCGCCGCATGTTCTCCAGGCGCTCGAGCTGGGAGATGTCGCGCGACAGCACCATGCGCCGCTTGCCGGCAAAGGTGATGACCAGGATCTGCAGCGCGCGGTCGCGCCGGCGCTGCGAGTGCATCACCAGCGGCTCGCTGAAATCGTTCGCGGCCAGGTAGGCGACGAACTCGGGCTGGCGGATCAGGTTCTGCAGCGGCGCGCGCAGATCGTGCCGACGGTCGAGGTCGAAATGCTGCTCGGCCATCGGGTTCATCCATTCGATCGTGTCGTCCTCGTCGAGGTACAGCACGCCGTCCGGCATCGCTTGCGCCGCCTGCTGGAATCGCCCAAGCTGGGCCGACAGCCTTTCCTTGACCTCGCATTCACGCTGCAGGCGCTCGCCGATCTCGGCGAACACGCCTCCCCACACGCCTTCTCCCTGCGGCACGGGGGTGCCGACCGGCTGTCGCGCCCATTCCACGAGCGCGAGCAGGTTGCGCACGAGCAGAATGGCTGACGCGATGAGGCCCACCAGCAGCATGGCCAGCGCCGCATCGGCACCGCGATACGCCGCCGCCAGCGCCGCCAGCACGATGACCGCGATGAAGGGCGTGGCGGCACCGATACCGATATAGCGCAGGGGTCTGAGGATCACGCTGGGGCCGCTCGGGATGGGCTGTCGATCAGGACGCAGCCGAGCTCAGCGGCGCCTGCACCGAGAAGCGGTAGCCGCTGCCGCGCACGGTCTGGATCAGGCTGTCGTGGGCACTGGGCTCGAGCGCGCAACGCAGGCGCCGGATATGGACGTCGACGGTGCGTTCCTCGACGAACACGTGATCGCCCCAGACCTGGTCGAGCAACTGGGCACGTGAATGCACGCGCTCGGGATGGGTCATGAGAAAGTGCAGCAGACGAAACTCGGTCGGCCCGAGGGCGAGCGCGGTCTGGCCGGCGCTCACCCGGTGCGTGGCGGGGTCGAGGCGCAGGCCGCCGAGCTCGACCGCGTCCTCGGTCGCCTGGGGCGCGCGCCGACGCAACACTGCCTTGATGCGGGCGACCAGCTCGCGCGGGCTGAAGGGCTTGGTGATGTAGTCATCGGCGCCGGTCTCGAGCCCGGTGACCTTGTCCTGCTCCTCGCCCCGCGCAGTGAGCATGATGATGGGAATCTCGCGGGTGCGCTCTTCGGCGCGCAGGCGGCGCGCAAACTCGACCCCGGAGGCGCCCGGCAGCATCCAGTCGAGCAGGACCAGGTCGGGCAGCGCCTCGCGCACGATGCGCTGGGCCGTCTCCGCATCCGCGGCACGCACGACGTGGTGCCCGGCACGCGCGAGGTTGGCGGCAATCAGTTCCTGAATCGCCGGTTCGTCTTCCACAAGCAAGATGTTCGCTGGCATGCCTCGACTCCGTGTAAGCAGCAGCGGCAGTGTATTGCAGCTCTTTGACGCTTTCATGACACGTCATCGCAGTGAAACACCACCGTGGCGGCGCGGGCCTGCCCCGCTGGCGCCGGCACTGGGAACGGCCGGCACCGATTCGGGTATGATTGTGGCCCCAAAACCGGGACTGAAACCATGGCCGGACTCGATCGCAACACGCCGATTCCCACCGAGATCACGGTGCACCGCAAGTCCAGGCGTCTCGAGATCGCCTTTGACGACGGCAGCCGCTTCGAACTGCCCTTCGAATTCCTGCGCGTGTACTCGCCCTCCGCCGAGGTCCGCGGCCACGGCCCCGGGCAGGAGACCCTGCAGCAGGGCAAGCGCGACGTCGACATCGTCGACATCTCGCCGGTCGGCAACTACGCCATCAAGCCGGTGTTCTCCGATGGGCACGACAGCGGCCTGTACTCATGGGACTACCTTTACGGGCTCGGGCGCGAGCAGGAGGCGCTGTGGGCGGCCTACCTCGAGCGCCTCGAGCACGAGGGCGGTACCCGCGACCCGGCCCTGCTCCCGCCGCCGGCGCCGAAGGGTGGCGGTTGCGGCCATCACCACTGAGCACATCATGAGCGACAAGACGACGCACTTCGGCTACCAGACGGTGGCCGAGGAACAGAAGGAAAAGAAAGTGGCCGAGGTCTTCTCCTCGGTCGCGAGCAAGTACGACATCATGAACGACCTGATGTCGTTCGGCCTGCACCGGATCTGGAAGGCCTTCACCATCCAGGTTTCGGGCGTGCGCGAGGGCGACCGCGTGCTCGACGTCGCCGGCGGCACCGCCGACCTCTCGCTCGCGTTTGCACGGAAGGTGGGCAGGGCCGGCCAGGTGTGGCTCACCGACATCAACCACGCCATGCTCACGCGTGGCCGCGACCGCATGATCGACCGCGGCGTCCCGATGCCGGCGGCGCAATGCAATGCCGAAAAGCTACCCTTCCCCGACGACTGGTTCGACTGCGTCACGGTCGCCTTCGGGCTGCGCAACATGACACACAAGGACGTCGCCCTGGCCGAGATGCGCCGCGTGCTGCGCCCGGGCGGCCGCCTGCTGGTGCTGGAGTTCTCGCGCGTATGGAAGCCGCTGTCACCGCTCTACGACCTCTATTCCTTCAAGCTGCTGCCCTGGATGGGCGACAAGGTGGCGCGCGACGCCGACAGCTATCGCTACCTCGCCGAATCCATCCGCATGCACCCGGGGCAGGAAGAATTGAAGTCCATGATGGAACAAGCCGGCCTTGGCCGGGTCGACTACTTCAACCTGAGTGCCGGCGTTGTTGCGCTGCACCGTGGCTACAAGATCTGAACCTGGAGACTCAACACCCATGAAATCCTTCTTCCTCTCGCTCGTCCTTGCGATCGCTTCCTTCGCCATGGTGATCCCCGAGGCCGAGGCCAAGCGCCTTGGCGGCGGCAGCAGCTTCGGCATGCAGCGCCAGGCCACACCGCCGTCGCAGCCGCGCCAGCCCGCCGCCACCCAGCAGCAGGCACCGCGTCAGGGTGCTGCCGCGCCTGCGGCCCAGAGCCGCTCGTGGATGGGTCCGATCGCCGGCCTCGCCGCCGGCCTCGGCCTCGCGGCGCTGTTCTCGCATCTGGGTCTCGGCGAAGGCTTCGCCAACTTCTTCATGATCCTGCTGCTCGCCGCAGCGGCCTTCTTCATCTTCCGCATGATCTTCCGCCGCAATGCCGGCGCGAACGCCCAGCAAGGTCGTGGCCTGCAGTACGCCGGCGCGCCGGCTGCGGCGGGCAGCACCACGGGCAACACCATGCCCTTCCAGGGCCAGCCGGCATTGAGCAGCGGCGCCGCGCAGGGCGAGCCGGCAAGCAGCGGGCTCGACAAGGCGATTGCATCGGGCTTCGACACCGAAGGTTTTGCGCGTCAGGCCAAGCTGAACTTCATCCGCCTGCAGGCGGCCAACGATGCCGGCAATCTCGACGACCTGCGCGAATTCACCACGCCCGAGGTGTTCGCCGAATTGTGCATGCAGCTCAACGAGCGCCGTGGCGCCGAACA
Source organism: Thauera sp. WH-1 (assembly GCF_047806685.1). Lineage (NCBI taxonomy): Bacteria > Pseudomonadati > Pseudomonadota > Betaproteobacteria > Rhodocyclales > Zoogloeaceae > Thauera > Thauera sp. WH-1. The sequence continues at coordinate 89,917 of NZ_JBLQGP010000002.1, read as the reverse complement.
GCGCACCGACGTCGCCGAACTCAATGCCGAAGTGATCGACGTCGAGGAAGCCGACAACCGCTACGTGGTGAGTGTGCGTTTCGATGGCCTGCTGCGCGAAGAGGCCGATGCCGCGCCGGTGGCCTTCAACGAGATCTGGCACCTCACCAAGCCGGTCAGCGGCAGCGGTGGGTGGCTGATCGCCGGCGTGCAGCAGCTCCAGTAAGCCCGCTCGCGTAACCCCGGGAGGCACTGCTCAGGTGCCTCCTTCTTTTTTGGCAGCGCCGCATGCTCTCCAGCGCCTTCCTGTCGGCCACCAACCACCTCCTCGCCCAGTCCGGCTGGGCACGCCAGCGCCTGCAGCCCCACGCCGGGCAGACGGCCAGACTGGCGCTCAGTCCCATCGGCGACGTGGACTTCTGCGTGACGGCCGACGGCTACCTCGCCGAGTGGGCAGGCGAGGCTCCGCCCGACGTCGGCCTGCGCGTCGCCGTCGGTGAATTGCCGCGGCTACTGGTCGATGGGCTGGAAACGGCGATGCGTCACGTGCGCATTGAGGGCAACGCCGAATTTGCCGAGGCCCTCGGCTTCGTGTTCCGCCACCTGCGCTGGGACGCCGAGGAAGACCTGTCGCGGGTGTTCGGCGACATCACCGCCCACCGCCTGATGGACACCGGCCGCAAGCTGGTCGCCGAAGGTCGGCGGTCAGCGGAGCGTGTGGGCGGCAATGTCGCCGAATACCTCACCGAAGAAGCCCCGCTGCTGGTACCGAGGGCGGCACTCGCGCCCTTCGCCCAGTCGCTGGTTGCGCTGCGCGACGATGCGGCGCGGCTCGAGAAACGCATCAGGCGCCTGGAACAGCGCGCCCGGCGCGCGTAAGCCGCGGCCGTCGCCGCCTTCGCGCTTCTGCAGCCAAAAAAAAGCAGCTCCGAAGAGCCGCTTTCCTGATGCGCCGGCGAAGGGCGCTGCTCAGTGACCGCGCTTGCGCAGCCGCTGGATGGCGGCGAGTTGCGCCACCGCCTCCATCAGCTCGGCCTGGGCCTTGGCGTAGTCCAGACGCGCGGTCTGGTTGGCCATCGCTTCCTCGGCCTTGCGTTTGGCTTCGAGCGCCTTGGCCTCGTCCAGATCCTTACCGCGGATCGCGGTGTCGGCGAGCACCGTCACCAGACCCGGTTGAACTTCCAGCAGGCCACCCGCGACGAAGACCAGCTCGTCTTCGGTCGCGTTCTGGGCACGCACCCGCACGGCACCCGGCTTGATCCGGGTCATGAGCGGCATGTGACCAGGCAGGATGCCGAGTTCACCCGTCTCGCCAGGCAGCGCGACGAATTCGGCCAGCCCGGAGAAGATCTGTTCTTCCGCACTGACGATGTCGACGTGAACCGTCATAGCCATAGTGTTTCCTCTTGATGTCCCGCGCGCCATGATGGCGGCGCGCGGGCAGCCTCGTTACTGGAGCTTCTTGGCCTTTTCGATGGCCTCGTCGATGTTGCCGACCATGTAGAAGGCCTGTTCCGGCAGGCTGTCCAGTTCGCCGCTGACGATCATCTTGAAGCCCTTGATCGTGTCCTTCAGCGAGACGTACTTGCCCGGCGAGCCGGTGAACACTTCCGCCACGTGGAAGGGCTGCGACAGGAAGCGCTGGATCTTGCGCGCGCGCGCCACGGCAAGCTTGTCTTCCGGCGACAGTTCGTCCATGCCCAGAATCGCGATGATGTCGCGCAGTTCCTTGTACTTCTGCAGGGTCTGCTGGACCTGACGGGCAACGCCATAGTGCTCTTCGCCCACGACTAGCGGATCGAGCTGGCGCGAGGTCGAGTCGAGCGGATCCACGGCCGGGTAGATACCCAGCGCGGCGATGTCACGCGACAGCACGACGGTGGAGTCGAGGTGCAGGAAGGTGGTGGCGGGCGACGGGTCGGTCAAGTCATCCGCGGGCACATAAACGGCCTGGATCGAGGTGATCGAGCCCACCTTGGTCGAGGTGATGCGCTCCTGCAGGCGGCCCATTTCCTCGGCCAGCGTCGGCTGATAGCCCACCGCGGACGGCATCCGGCCCAGCAGCGCGGACACTTCGGTACCGGCCAGGGTGTAGCGGTAGATGTTGTCCACGAAGAACAGGATGTCGCGGCCTTCGTCACGGAAGCGCTCGGCCATGGTCAGGCCGGTCAGCGCCACGCGCAGACGGTTGCCCGGGGGCTCGTTCATCTGGCCGAACACCATCGCGACCTTGTCGAGCACGTTGGAGTCCTTCATCTCGTGGTAGAAGTCGTTGCCCTCACGGGTACGCTCACCCACGCCAGCGAACACCGACAGGCCTGAGTGCTGCTTGGCGATGTTGTTGATCAGCTCCATCATGTTCACGGTCTTGCCCACACCGGCGCCACCGAACAGGCCGACCTTGCCGCCCTTGGCGAACGGGCAGATCAGGTCGATCACCTTGATGCCGGTCTCGAGCAGCTCGACCGACGGCGACAGCTCGTCGAACTTGGGCGCCTTCTGGTGGATGGCGCGCAGCTCGTCGGTCTCGATCGGACCGGCTTCGTCGATCGGACGACCCAGCACGTCCATGATGCGGCCGAGCGTGCCGTGGCCGACGGGGACCGAGATCGGCTTGCCGGTGCCGGAAACCTTCATGCCGCGGCGCAGGCCGTCGGAAGAACCCAGCGCGATGGTCCGCACCACGCCGTCACCGAGTTGCTGCTGGACCTCGAAGGTCAGGCCAGCTTCGGCGAAGGAGTCGGCAGCGTCCTCGAGCTTCAGGGCGTCATACACCTTGGGCATCGAATCGCGCGGGAACTGGATGTCCACCACGGCGCCGATGCACTGAACGATCGTACCTTGACTCATCGTCATATCCTTAAATCAATAATCCGTTACACCGCGGCGGCGCCGCCGACGATTTCCGACAGCTCCTTGGTGATCGCGGCCTGGCGGGTCTTGTTGTAGACCAGCTGCAGTTCGCCAATCACGTTCTTGGCATTGTCGGAAGCGGCCTTCATTGCCACCATGCGCGCGCTCTGTTCGGATGCCATGTTCTCGGCCACGGCCTGATAGACCAGCGCCTCGACATAGCGGACCAGCAGCTCGTCGATGACGACCTGGGGGTCCGGCTCGTAGAGGTAGTCCCATGAGCTCTCGGGCGTACCCAGCTTCTCGCCGGTGAGCGGCAGCACCTGCTCGAGCACCGGCTCCTGCTTCATGGTGTTCACGAAGCGGGTATAGGCGAGGTAAACCGCGTCGAGCTCGTCGTTCTGGAACGCGTCGAGCATGACCTTGACCGGACCGATCAGCTTCTCCAGGTGCGGCGTGTCACCCAACTGGGTGACGTTCGACGCCACCTTGGCGCCCATGCGCTGCATGAAGCCCAGACCCTTGTTGCCGATGCAGCAGGCACGGATCTCGGTCACGCCCGAGGACTCCCAGTCCTTCATCGCGTTGAGTGCGACGCGCTGGACGTTGGTGTTGAGGCCACCGCACAAACCCTTGTCGGTGGTCACCAGGATCAGCCCCACCCGCTTGACCTGGTCCTTGCGGACCAGGAAGGGGTGCTTGTAGTCGGTCACATTGGCCTGGGACAGATTCGCGGCGAGTCGGCGGATTTTCTCGGCAAAGGGGCGGGCAGCACGCATCCGGTCCTGCGCCTTGCGCATCTTGGACGCGGCCACCATCTCCATGGCCTTGGTGATCTTGCGCGTGTTCTGCACGCTCTTGATCTTGGTACGGATTTCCTTACCGCTAGCCATATTCCGTCTCCCTCGCCAGCCTTAGGACCAGCTCTTCTTGAACTCGGCGATCGCGGCAGCCAGGGTCTTTTCGCCGTCGGCGTCGAGTTCCTTCTTGCTCAGGATCGAGGAGACCAGATCGGCCTTCTGGCTCTTGACGTACTGCAGCAGCGCGGCTTCGAAGGCCAGCACGCGACCCACATCGACGTCATCGAAGTAGCCGTTGTTCACCGCGTACAGCACGATGGCCATCTCGGCGATCGACATCGGCGAGTACTGGGCCTGCTTCATCAGCTCGGTCACGCGGCGGCCGCGCTCGAGCTGCTTGCGGGTCGCGTCGTCGAGGTCGGAAGCGAACTGGGCGAAGGCCGCGAGCTCGCGGTACTGCGCGAGGTCGGTACGGATGCCGCCGGACAGCTTCTTGACGACCTTGGTCTGCGCGGCACCACCGACGCGGGACACCGAGATACCGGCGTTGATCGCGGGACGGATACCGGCGTTGAAGAGGTCGGTCTCGAGGAAGATCTGGCCGTCGGTAATCGAGATGACGTTGGTCGGAACGAACGCGGAGACGTCGCCGGCCTGGGTCTCGATGACGGGCAGCGCGGTCAGCGAGCCGGTCTTGCCCTTGACTTCGCCGTTGGTGAACTTCTCGACGTAGTCGGCGTTCACGCGCGCGGCGCGCTCGAGCAGGCGCGAGTGCAGGTAGAACACGTCGCCCGGGTAGGCTTCACGGCCCGGCGGACGGCGCAGCAGCAGCGAGACCTGGCGGTAGGCCCAAGCCTGCTTGGTGAGGTCGTCATAGACGATGAGGGCATCCATGCCGCGGTCGCGGAAGTACTCGCCCATGGTGCAGCCCGAGTAGGCAGCCAGGTACTGCATGGCGGCGGACTCGGAGGCGGTGGCGGCGACGACGATGGTGTATTCCATCGCGCCGTTCTCTTCCAGCTTGCGCACGACGTTGGCGACGGTCGAGGCCTTCTGGCCGATGGCCACGTACACGCAGTACATGTCCTGGCCCTTCTGGTTGATGATCGCGTCGACCGCAACGGCAGTCTTGCCGGTCTGGCGGTCGCCGATGATCAGCTCGCGCTGACCACGGCCGATCGGCACCATGGAGTCAACCGACTTCAGGCCGGTCTGCACCGGCTGCGAAACGGACTGGCGGGCGATGACGCCCGGCGCGACCTTCTCGATCTTGTCGGTGAGCTTGGCGTTGATCGGGCCCTTGCCATCGATCGGCTGGCCCAGGGCATTGACGACGCGACCGACCAGCTCGGGGCCGACGGGCACTTCGAGAATGCGGCCGGTGGCCTTGACGGTGTCGCCTTCGGTGATGTGCTCGTATTCGCCGAGCACCACCGCGCCGACCGAATCACGCTCGAGGTTGAGCGCCATGCCGAAGGTGTTGCCGGGGAACTCAAGCATCTCGCCCTGCATCACGTCGGTCAGGCCGTGGATGCGGGTGATGCCGTCGGTGACGGAAACCACCGTGCCCTCGTTGCGCGACGTGGCGGCGAGCTGCAGGTTCTGGATCCGGCTCTTGATCAGGTCACTGATCTCAGAGGGGTTGAGTTGCATAGACATTTATGCTCCTAGTTCTTAAGCGCAGCGGCCATGTTCGCGAGCTTGCCGCGGACCGAGGCGTCGATGACTTCGTCGCCGACGGCGATGCGGACCCCACCGATCAGTTCGGGGGCGAGTGTGACCGTCACGTTGATGGCGGCCTTGAAGCGAGCTTCGAGGTCTGCCTTCAATGCGGCCAGCGCTGCATCGTCGAGCGGGAAGGCGGAGGCGATTTCCGCCTCCAGGACGCCTTCGTGTTCGTTCTTGAGAGCAACGAACAGGTCACGGATCTCCGGAAGCACCAGCAGGCGTTCGTTGTCCACGAGGACACGGACAAAGTTCTGCTGTTCGGCGGTCAGTTCACCCGCAACGTCCTGCACCAGCTTGTTGAGCTGGTCGGCAGAAAGGTTGGGATTCTTGAAGCACGCCTGCATGTCGGGATCGGCGGCCAGGCTGGCCAGCCGATCCAGTGCTTCCGACCAAGGCCCCAGCGCACCTGCCCCGCGAGCCAGCTCGAAGGCGGCATCGGCATAGGGGCGCGCGATGGTGACGTTCTCGGCCATGACTTATTGCAGTTCCTGTTTCAGGTTGGCAAGCAGTTCGGCATGCACCTGGGCATTGATCTCGCGGCGCAGGATCTTCTCGGCGCCGGCAACGGCCAGATGGGCGACCTGGTCGCGCAGGGCTTCCTTGGCACGTTGCGCTGCGGCGCCGGCTTCGGATTCAGCGGCTTCGCGCGCTGCGGCAATGATGCGGGCGGCTTCGGCGCGGGCCTCGTCGATCAGCTGGCTCGCCTGCTTTTCAGCAGAGGTACGCACGTCGCCCGCGGATTCGCGGGCCTTGCGCAGTTCCTCGACGACCTTCTTCTCGGCGAGTGCCAGATCAGCCTTGGCCTTGTCCGCAGCTGCCAGCCCGTCGGCGATTTTCTTCGCACGCTCGTCCAGTGCCTTCACGATGGGCGGCCACACGAATTTCATCGTGAACCACGCCAGAATGAAGAACACAACGAGCTGGGCTATCAGAGTTGCGTTCAAATTCACGGTTCTTGGCCCTCAGGTTGGTTCAATAAAGGATGAACTCGAACCGATCAGAGCTGGAACGGGTTGGCGAAGGCGAACATCATGGCGATACCGACACCGATCAGGAACGCGGCGTCGATCAGACCAGCAAGCAGGAACATCTTGGTTTGCAGGGCGTTCATCAGTTCGGGCTGACGAGCCGAGGCTTCGAGGTACTTGGAACCCATGATGCCGATACCGATACAAGCACCGATGGCACCCAGACCGATGATCAGACCAGCAGCCAGAGCAACAAAACCCAGAACGTTTTCCATGACAACTCCTTAGTGGGGAAGGTGAGTTTAAAACCAGGTACTGCTTTGAAGATGAAACCGAAACTTAGTGGCTCTCGTGCGCCTGACCGACGTACACCAGCGTCAGCATCATGAAGATGAAGGCCTGCAGGGTGATGATCAGGATGTGGAAGATCGCCCAGACGGTGCCTGCAACAACATGACCGACAAAGCCGAACACGGTGGCGGTGCCGCCGAGCAGGGCGATCAGGATGAACACGAGCTCACCGGCGTACATGTTGCCGAACAGTCGCATGCCGTGCGAAACGGTCTTGGCGAGGAACTCGATGATCTGCATCGCGAAGTTGATCGGATAGAGCAGGGGATGGCTGCCGAAGGGGGCGGTGAAGAGCTCGTGCACCCAGCCCGAAACGCCCTTGATCTTGACGTTGTAGTAGAGGCACAGCAGCAGCACGCCGATCGACAGACCGAGCGCGGCAGAGAGGTCGGCGGTGGCGACGACACGCATGTAGGCGTGGGCGGGATCGCCGCCAGTCGCGGAGTAGATGCCGGTCCAGATCATCGGGATCAGATCGACGGGCACCAGGTCCATCGCGTTCATCAAGAAGATCCAGACGAAGACCGTGAGTGCGAGCGGGGCAACGAAGCGACGCGACTCGGCGCTATGCACGATGCCCTTGGCCTGGTCGGCCACCATCTCGACCAGCAGCTCCACGAAGCCCTGGAAGCGACCGGGCACACCGGAGGTCGCCTTGCGGGCGGCCAGCCAGAGGAGGAAGACGGTGAGCAGACCCAGCGCGATGGAGAAGAACATCGAGTCGATGTTGATGACGCTCCAATCGACGATGTTTTCCTGCGGATGCCCAGTGTTGTTGAAATGTCCGAGGTGGTGAATTACGTACTCGGATGCGGTGGGAGCGTTTCCAGCCATGGTCAGGTCTTCACCAAAAATGCAAATAAGTTCGCCTTAAGCGCCAGGATGAGACCGATCAGCATGCCCCCCCAGTGGAGGTCAGGATAGACAGCCCACACCAGCACCAACAATCCCACTATCGAGGCGACTTTGATGAACTCGCCTGCGACGAAGGCGGTCACCGTCGCCGTACCGGTCCGGCGCGTCATGGCCGCAAGGCGCATGGCGAACATCCAGCTCGGCAACACGCACGCCAGGCCTGCAGCCGCCGCGGAAATCGCGCCGGGGACACCGAACAGGGCTGCTGAAATCAGCGCTGCCAGCAGTGTCGCAACGAACTGCATTATGACGGCTTTAAGCATCGGTTTTATCGCCCGTGCGCATTTCTTCGCAGGCGACCGCCCAAAATCCCGCGGATGGTAGGGGTTTACCGCAGCAAAGTCAAACTTAGGTTGCATCGCAACACGGACTCGAGCAACCGTCGTGTATCTTATAGAAGTTGGATCACCTGCGGGCGATCCAGAACACATTGTTCCTGCCCTCACCGCCCGGCTCCGCCCCTGTACCACGCCGCCATGATCACGACCCGCAAGGCCGCGCGCCGCGAAATCTTCGGCTGGAGCATGTTCGATTTCGCCAACCAGGCGTACACGCTGCTGATCATCACGGTGATCTTCGGCGACCTGTACACCCGCCTGGTGGTGGGCGACGCGCCGGACTACCGGCTCGGCAACCTGCTGTGGAGCCTGGCGCTGTGCCTGAGCTATGCCTTGGTGGTGGCGAGCGCGCCGCTGCTCGGCGCCATCATGGACTACGCGCAGGCCAAGAAGCGCATGCTGTTCGCAAGCTACCTGCTCACGGTGGCGAGCACCGCCCTGCTCTACTTCGTCAGCCCGGGCCACATCTGGCTCGGCTTTGTGCTCATCGTGGTGTCGAACACCGCCTACTCGGTCGGCGAGTCCTTCATTGCGAGCTTCCTGCCCTTTCTCGGCGACAGCGACGAGCTGGGCCGGATATCGGGGCTGGGGTGGGCGCTGGGCTATGCCGGCGGTCTGGTGTCGGCCGGCTTCGTGCTGCTCTTCCTGGGCGAGGTGAGCGCGGAGAACTTCGAGCGCATGCGCTGGGTGGGGCCCTTCGCGGCGATGTTCTTCCTTGTCGCCGCCATCCCCACCTTCCTGTGGCTGCGCGAGCCGCCGGTCGGTCGTCACCGCACGCTCGATCGCGGCGTGCTGCGCGCAGGCTACGGCCGCCTGCTCGGCACGCTGCGCTCGGTGTCGCACTTCCCCGACCTCGGCCTGCTGTTCGTGTCGATCCTGTTCGCGATGGCCGGTGTGTATGTGATCGTCGCCTTCTCCTTCATCTACGGCGCACAGGTCATCGGCTGGAGCGAAGGCACGCGCAACCTGATGTTCATCGTCGTGCAGATCACCGCCCTCCTCGGGGCCCTGCTGTTCGGCGCACTGCAGGGCCGGCTCGGCGGCCGCCGCACCTACGCGCTGACCCTGGTGCTGTGGATTGCGGCCATCCTGGCGATCTACTTCGTCGGCGCGCTGACCGCGGCCCTCAACCGCAGCTTCGGCCTCACGCTGGCGGTCGAGGAGGTGTTCCTGCTGGCCGGGCTGCTGTCCGGCCTGAGCCTGGGCTCGAGCCAGTCGGTCGGCCGGGCCCTGGTGGGCATGTTCGCACCCGAACACCGGGCAGCCGAGCTGTTCGGCTTCTGGGGGCTGTTCAGCAAGCTGGCGGCAATCTTCGGCATCTTCGGCGTCGGCCTGCTGCAGTGGCTGTTCGGGCTGCAGGGCGCGGTGCTGTTCTGCATCGCGCTGTTCGCCCTCGCGCTGCTGCCGCTGGCCGCCATCGACGAGGCGCGTGGCGTGGGCACGGCGCGGCGCGCCGACGAACAGGCGCGCGCCGGGGACGCCTAGCGCAGGCGGCCGAGCACGCCTTCGAGTTGGTCCAGGCTGCCGAAGCGGATCGTGACCTCGCCCGCGCCCTTCTTGTTGGCCTTGATCTTCACCGTGGCGCCGATCGCATCCGACACCTCTTCCTCCAGGCGCAGCAGGTCGCGATCGGGCTGGGGGGCCGGCTTCTTCTGGCGCGGGTTGAGGATCTGCTGCACCAGGCGCTCGGTGTCGCGCACCGACAGCTGGCGCGCGGCGACCTGGTTGGCGAGCTGGATCTGGCTGGCGCCATCCAGCGGCAACAGGGCGCGCGCGTGCCCCATGTCGATGTCGCCCGCCATCAGCAGCTCCTGCACCTGCTTGGCGAGATTGAGCAGGCGCAGCAGGTTCGACGCCGCCGGACGCGAGCGGCCGACCGCGTCCGCCGCCTGCTGGTGGGTCATGTCGAACTCGTCGATCAGGCGCTGGATGCCACCGGCTTCCTCGAGCGGGTTAAGATCCTCGCGCTGGATGTTCTCGATCAGCGACATCGCCAGCGCGGCCTCGTCCGGGATCTCGCGCACCAGGCAGGGCACCTCGGCCAGGCCGGCGATCTGCGCCGCGCGCCAGCGCCGTTCGCCGGCGATGATCTCGTAGGCATCGTCGTCCACCGGACGCACCATGATCGGCTGCATCACGCCCTGGGCCTTGATCGAGGCCGCGAGCTCCTCCAGCGAGCCCGGGTCCATGCGTGTGCGCGGCTGATACTTGCCGGGCTGCAGCGCGATGATCGGCAAGGACTGCAGTTCGCCCTTGTCGGCCTCTTCTTCCTGGTTGGCGGCGAGCAGCGCGTCGAGGCCGCGGCCGAGGCCCTTGAGTCTGGGTTTGTTCATGTCGGTTCCGGAATTCAGAAGGTCTTGGCGCGCTCGATCATCTCGTGTGCAAAAGCCATGTAGGCCTGGGTGCCCTTGGCGGACTTGTCGAACACCACACCCGGCATGCCATGGCTGGGCGCCTCGGCCAGGCGTACGTTGCGCGGCACGATGGCGCGGAACACCTTGTCGCCGAAGTGGCCCTCGAGCTGGTTCGACACCTGCTGCTGCAGGGTCACGCGCGGGTCGAACATCACCCGCAACAGGCCGATGATCTTGAGATCGCGATTGAGATTGGCGTGCACCTTCTTGATCGTGTTGACCAGGTCGGACAGGCCCTCGAGCGCGTAGTACTCGCACTGCATCGGAATGATCACCCCGGTGGCGCAGCACAGGCCGTTGAGGGTCAGCATCGACAGCGAGGGCGGGCAGTCGATGAGGACGAAGTCGTAGTCCTTGGTGAACGCGGCGAGCGCGTTGCGCAGGCGCTTCTCGCGCTGGTCGAGGTTGACCAGCTCGACCTCGGCGCCGGCCAGGTCGCGGTTGGCGGGCAGCACGTCGTAGCCGCCGGTGGTCGAGACGACGCGCACCCCGGCGAGATCGACCAGGCCGACCAGCAGGTGGTACACCGAGCTTTTCAGCTCGCGCTTGTCGATGCCGCTGCCCATCGTGGCGTTGCCCTGCGGGTCGAGGTCGATCAGCAGCACGCGCTGCCCGGCCTGGTGCAGGGCGGCAGCGAGGTTGACGCAGGTGGTGGTCTTGCCCACCCCGCCCTTCTGGTTGGCGACGCAGAAAATCTTGGCCATGTTCGGTTCAGGCTGTTCCGGTTGGAGGGGTTGCGCAGACTGCGCGGCCCCCGGAGTGTACTTCAATGCGGCAGCGCAGCAGGCGCACTGCCGCGCGCGACCTGCGATGCCGCCTCATGCCGTGCGGCGGATGACCAGCAGATGACGGTCGGCCCCCAGGCCCGGCACCGCGAGCGCATGCGTATCGCTCAGGGCCCAGCCTGCCGGCAGCGCGGCCAGTTCATCGGCCGGATGGGTGCCCTTCATCGCATACAGCGCACCGCGTTCGGCGACCAGATGGCCGGCCAGGCGCACGAAATCGGCCAGGCTCGAAAATGCGCGCGAAATCACGCCCTCGGCCGCGCCGCCCGGCAGGTCCTCGGCCTGCACCTGCTCGACGCGCTGGTTGATCACGCCGAAGTTGGCCAGGCCGAGCTCGATCTTGGCCTGTTGCTGGAAGCTTGCCTTCTTGCCCACGGTCTCGATCGAGCTCACCACCAGGCCGGGACGCACGATCGCCAGCACCACGCCCGGCAGGCCACCGCCGGAGCCGATGTCGGCCAGCCGGTGCACCGCGCCCAGATGCGGCAGCACCGCCAGCGAATCGAGCAGGTGATGGGTGATCACGTCCTGCGGCTTGCGGATCGCGGTGAGGTTGTAGACCTTGTTCCATTTCAGCAGCAGCTCGCCAAAGACGAGCAGGCGGTCGACGGTCTCCGCCGGCAAGGCCAGGCCGAGCGCGGCGACCCCCTCGGCCAGTTGCGCCGCGTGGGCCTGCAGCCGAGCGCTCATGCCGCCGGCCTCCGCCGCGTGTCGCCGGCGCCCGCCGCCAGCTCGCGGCGCTTGAGCCACACCAGCAGCAGCGAGATCGCCGCCGGCGTCACCCCCTGGATGCGGCCCGCCTGACCGATCGTCTCGGGCTTGTGCTGGTTGAGTTTCTGCTGCACCTCGCGCGACAGGCCGCGTACCTCGGCATAGTCCAGCTCGACCGGCAGGCGGGTGGCCTCGGCCTGGGCCTGGCGCGCGACCTCGTCCTGCTGGCGGTCGATATAGCCCTGGTACTTGGCCGCGATCTCGATCTGCTCGATCACCTGCGGGTCGGTCTCGCGCGCGTCCGGCGCGCCGGGCAAGCTCATCAGCGACGCATAGGTGGTCTCCGGCCGGCGCAGCAGCTCGAAATAGCGCTGCTCGCGCTCGAGCGCCTTACCCAGGACGCGCTGCTGGTCGTCGGCGGAAATCGCCTCCGGCCGCGCCCACGCCGCCTTGAGCTGCGCCGTGCCACGCTCGACCGCCTCGCGCTTGGCGCAGAAGGCCGCCCAGCGCTCGTCGTCCACCAGGCCCAGCTCGCGCCCCTTCTCGGTCAGGCGCAGGTCGGCGTTGTCCTCGCGCAGGCTCAAGCGGTACTCGGCGCGCGAGGTAAACATGCGGTAGGGCTCGGACACCCCACGCGTGATCAGGTCGTCCACCAGCACGCCGAGATAGGCCTCGTCGCGGCGCGGGCACCAGGGATCAAAGCCCTGCACCTGCAGCGCGGCGTTGGCGCCGGCGAGCAGGCCCTGCGCGGCGGCCTCCTCGTAGCCGGTGGTGCCGTTGATCTGGCCGGCGAAGAACAGCCCGCCGATCGACTTCGTCTCCAGGCTCGACTTGAGGTTGCGCGGATCGAAGTAGTCGTACTCGATGGCGTAGCCCGGGCGCAGGATGTGGGCGTTCTCCAGGCCGCGGATGCTGCGCACGATCTGCAGCTGCACGTCGAAGGGCAGCGAGGTCGAGATGCCGTTGGGGTAAATCTCGTGCGTCTCCAGACCTTCCGGCTCGAGGAAGATGTTGTGGCTGCCCTTGTCGGCGAAGCGGTGGATCTTGTCCTCGATCGACGGGCAGTAGCGCGGCCCCACGCCCTCGATCACGCCCGAATACATCGGCGAGCGGTCGAGGTTGGCGCGGATGATGTCGTGCGTGCCTTCGTTGGTCTGCGTCATCCAGCACGGCAGCTGGCGCGGATGCTGGCTGGCATGGCCGAGAAAGCTGAACACCGGCACCGGGTCGTCGCCCGGCTGCACCGTCATCACCGAGAAGTCGATCGTGCGCGCATCGAGCCGCGGCGGCGTGCCGGTCTTCAGGCGGCCCTGCGGCAGCTTCAGTTCCTTCAGCCGCGCACCGAGCGAGATCGCCGGCGGATCGCCCGCGCGCCCGGCAGAATAGTTCTGCATCCCCACATGCACCAGCCCGTTGAGGAAGGTGCCCGCGGTCAGCACCACCGCCGGCGCCTCGAAGCGCAGGCCGATCTGGGTGACCACGCCGGTGACGCGGTCGCCGACCACGGTGAGGTCGTCCACCGCCTGCTGGAACAGCCACAGATTGGGCTGGTTCTCCAGCCGGCGCCGGATCGCCGCCTTGTACAGCACGCGGTCGGCCTGGGCGCGGGTGGCGCGCACCGCCGGGCCCTTGGAGGCGTTGAGGATGCGGAACTGGATGCCGCCCTCGTCGGTGGCCGCGGCCATCGCACCGCCGAGCGCATCGACCTCCTTGACCAGGTGGCCCTTGCCGATGCCGCCGATCGAGGGGTTGCAGCTCATCGCGCCGAGCGTCTCGATGTTGTGGGTGAGCAGCAGCGCGGCCGCGCCCATACGCGCCGCGGCGAGCGCGGCCTCGGTCCCGGCGTGACCGCCGCCGACCACGATGACATCGAAACGGGTGGGGTAGAGCATGGTGCGCTCCGTGCTGCAATGCATTAACGAGGGCCAGGATTCTACGCCCTTGACGCCCGAGCGACTAGGTTCCGCATCCGTGTTTCACGGAATTTTGTTGTTTAAACAGTAATTTATCCCGTTGCTTTGGCTGCCCTGACCCGCACCGCCAAGGCCCCTCGCATGCGGGCGCACAGCGGCGGCGCGCCGCCCCCGGCGGCTAAAGTCGGCGCCGCCGCGGCCGATAAGGTTTCCATCATGAAACGTGAATTCCTACGCGGTTCGAGTTGCCACGCCCGGCCAGTCCTAGACCTTGATCAAGGTTCACCGCCCTGCTGCATGGTCTGATGGGCCCTCGAACGCATTCCCCACTCAAAACCGGCACGACGGCGCACCCGCAATGAAAACCATCTTCCTCGTCGACGACTCCGCAACGATCCTGCTGTCCATCTCGGGCATCCTGTCCAAGGCGGGCTATGCGGTCGAAAAGGCCCCCAGCGCCCTCGACGCACTCAAGAAGTTCCAGGCCGGGGTCAAGGTCGACCTGCTGATCACCGATCTCAACATGCCGGGCATGAATGGCATCGACTTCATCAAGGAAGTCCGCAAGCTGCCGAGCTACCGCTTCATGCCCATCCTGTTCCTCACCACCGAGTCACAGCAGTCGAAGAAGGCGGAGGCCAAGGCGGCCGGCGCCTCCGGCTGGATCGTGAAGCCCGCCTCGGCCGACGAGTTGCTCAACACCATCAAGCTCGTCATGCGTTGATCATGAGCACCTCGACTTTCCTGCGTCGCTCGCTGCTCATGCTGAGCGCCATCGCGCTCGCGACCGGCCTCACCGTGCTGTTGTTGAACGACTGGTTCAACAACAGCTTCCTGCCGATGCTGGGCATTCCGCAGCCGCTCGGCAACGCGGTCGGCTCGGTGATGATCGTGTTCGCCGCCTACCTCGGTGTGCGCCTGGTGTCGCTGGCCTTCTTCCGCGACAACGCCTTCGGCCAGGAGATCACCCTGGACAAGCTACAGCACAACCGCGAGCAGGCCACCCAGGTCTGCCATGCGATCGCCAGCGAGTTGCGCGGTGTGCCCGCCTACAGTGACGTGTTGCGCAAGCAGCTCGACAGCGTGGTGCAGCAGACCGAGCAGGCCGCCTACGACATCAGCGAGCGGCTGCAGACCATCGACAACGTGGTCGAGCGGCTCAACACCTTCGTCACCGAGCGCTCCAACGAATCCACCGAGATGGTGCACAGCTCCGAGTCGCGCATCGCCAACAACCAGACCCTGATCCAACGCATGCAGGCATACATCGACCACCGCATCGTCGAGGCGCGCCAGGATCAGGAACGCGTCGCCCAGGTCGTCGACGAGGCGCGCTCGCTGGAATCGCTGACCAAGCTGATCAAGGACATCGCCGCACAGACCAACCTGCTGGCGCTCAACGCCGCCATCGAGGCCGCGCGCGCAGGCGAGGCCGGGCGCGGTTTCGCGGTGGTGGCCGATGAGGTGCGCAAGCTGTCGACCGAGACCGAGAAGGCCGTGCAGTCGATCAACCTCGGCATCCAGGGCGTCGCCTCGACGATCGAGACCCAGCTCAAGGAAAAGCTCGCCGCCACCGACCTCGACCAGGAGCGCGACGCCCTCTGCCAGTTCGCCGGGCAGCTCGCCGAGCTCGGCCAGAGCTACGAGGACATCCTGCGCGCGCAATCGAAGGCGATGGACACGGTGCGCGAGAGCAGCAACGAGCTGGCCTCGATGTTCATGGATGCGCTCGCCAGCGTGCAGTTCCAGGACGTCACCCGGCAGCAGATCGAGCACACGGCCGACGCCCTCTCCCGTCTCGACCAGCACCTCGGCATGCTCGCCGAGCGCCTCGAGCAGAGCGACAACCCGAGCTTCAGCTACACCCCGCTCAGCGCGCACCTGGACGAGATCTACAGCCGCTACGTCATGGCGCAGCAACGCCGGACCCATGACGAGGCCATCGGCAAGACCGCCGTCGGCGCAGCGAGCAGCACCAACCCGAAGATCGAACTGTTCTGAGAACCCCCATGCCTGCCCGCAAGAAGAAGTCTCCCGCTCGCATCGCGATCGGCGAGGACATGAGCATCTACAACGCCGCCGCCCACAAGCAGCAACTGCTCGACGCCCTCGCCGGTGCCGCCGACCGGCTCGAGATCGACCTGTCGGCGGTGGCCGAGATCGACACCGCGGGCTTCCAGCTGCTGATGCTGGTCAAGCGCGAGGCGCGCTGCCTCGGCAAGCAGGCGCAGATCGTCGCCCACAGCGAGGCCGTGCGCGAGTTGCTCGACTTCTACAACATGGCCGCCGAGTTCGGCGACCCGCTGCTGATCCCCGCACACCAGGCCTGAGCCGGAAGCCGCCGAACCATGGATGAAATCACCACCGTCTTCGTCACCGAAAGCCGCGAGCAGCTCGCCGCGCTCGAGGCCGCCCTGCTGCAGCTCGAGAACAGCCCCGGCGACGACGACACCCTGAATGCGATCTTCCGCAGCGCGCACACCATCAAGGGCGGCGCCGGCGTCATCGAATGCGACTACATCGTCGCCTTCACCCACGTCGTCGAGAACGTCCTCGACAAGCTGCGCAACCGCGACATCGCCCTCGACGCCGACCTCATCGCGCTGCTGCTGGGCTGTGCCGACCATATCGGCAACCTGCTCGGCGTGCTCGAATCCGCCGCTGCCGGGCCCGCTGGCGCCCGACCGGATGCCGACCTCGCCGCCGACGGCGAGGCCTTGCTCGCGCGCCTGCAGCGCGACTGGCTGTCGGGTGCCCGGGCCGACCCGGCCTCCGGCCCACCCGCCGCCATGGCGCCGCCGATCGAGGCCAGCGGCGGCGCCGCGGTCGAGACCGACTGCTGGCACCTCTCGCTGCGCTTCGGCCCCGACGTGCTGAAGAACGGCATGGACCCCCTGTCCTTCCTGCGCTACCTGGGCAGCATCGGCCGCATCGAGCGCATCGAGACCCTCGCCGACGCCATGCCGGCCGCCGCACAGATGGATCCCGAGGCCTGCTACCTCGGCTTCGAGATCAGCTTCTCGTCCAACGCCGACAAGGCCGCCATCGAGCGCGTGTTCGACTTCGTGCGCGACGAATGCACGCTGCACATCCTGCCGCCGCACAGCCGCCTCGACGACTACCTCGCGCTCATCAACGGCCTGCCCGAAGACACGATGCGGCTGGGCGAGATCCTGGTGAAGGTCGGCGCGCTCACCCAGGCCGAGCTCGACGAGGGCCTGCTCCAGCAGCAGCAGCCGGCCGACGCCGTGGCGGGACCTGCCCCTGGCGCCGGGGAAGCCGCCGCACCGCAGCTCGGCGAGATCCTGGTCGAGCACCAGGTGGTGCAGCCCGAGCTGGTCGAGGCCGCGGTCGCCAAGCAAAAGCAGGTGACCGAGAAAAAGGCCGCCGAAGCGCGCCTGATCCGCATCCAGGCCGACAAGCTCGACCGCCTCATCGACCTCGTGGGCGAACTCGTCATCGCCGGCGCCGGTGTCAGCCTGCTGGCCAGCCGCAGTGGCATGGGCGAACTCGTCGAGGCGGCCTCCCTCAGCAGCCGGCTGGTCGAGGGCATTCGCGATGCCGCGCTGCAGTTGCGCATGGTGCAGATCGGCGAGACCTTCAACCGCTTCAACCGCGTCGTGCGCGACACCTCGCGCGAGATGGGCAAGGACGTCGAGCTGGTCATCACCGGCGGCGAAACCGAACTCGACAAATCGATGGTCGAAAAGATCGGTGACCCGCTGATGCACCTGGTGCGCAACGCCATGGACCATGGCCTGGAAATGCCCGGGGTGCGCGAGGCGCAAGGCAAGCCGCCGCGCGCCCGGCTCGAGCTCAACGCCTTCCACGACTCGGGCAGCATCGTCATCGAAGTCGCGGACGACGGCGCCGGTCTCAATCGCGACCGCATCCTCGCCAAGGCGATCGAGCGCGGCCTGGCCCAGCCCGGCCAGGCCCTGTCCGATACCGAGATCTTCAACCTGATCTTCGAACCCGGCTTCTCGACCGCCGAGAAGGTCACCAACATCTCGGGGCGTGGCGTCGGCATGGACGTCGTGCGCCGCAACATCCAGAGCCTGCGCGGCAGCGTCGACGTCAGCTCGACAGCGGGCCAGGGCTCGCGCTTCGCCATCCGCCTGCCGCTCACACTGGCGATCATCGACGGCTTCCTGGTCGGTGTCGCCGACGCCGCCTACGTGATCCCGCTCGACAGCGTGGTCGAGTGCATCGAGCTGGCCGCCGATGGCGTCGAGCGCGACTACGTCAACTTGCGCGGCGAGGTCCTGCCGCTGGTGCGCCTGCGCCAGATGTTCGCCATCGAGGGCGAGGCACCCAAGCGCCAGAACGTGGTCGTCGTCCAGTACGCCGGCATCAAGTCGGGCATCGTCGTCGACGAGCTGATGGGCGAGTTCCAGACTGTCATCAAGCCGCTCGGCCGCATCTTCCGCCACATCAAGGGCATCGGCGGCTCGACCATTCTCGGCAGCGGCGACGTCGCGCTGATCCTGGATGTGCAGGCCCTCGTCAAGCGCTGCGCCGCGCGCGAGGAACAGCGCGCCCAGCCCGCCGGAAAGGCTCGCGCCGTCCCGGCCCCCGCGAATTCCTGAGGGCTGGCAAGCCTTCCAGATCAACCCGGAGTTGAACATGAAGAACCTCAAGATCGGCACGCGCCTCGGCATCGGCTTTGCCGTCGTCCTCTTGCTGTTGCTGACTACCGCCGTGATGGGCAGCCTGCGACTGCAGGCATTACAAGGTAGCGTCGCCGACCTGGTCGGTGACAAGAACGTGAAGGTTGCCTTGGCCAACGAAATCATCAATTCGGTCAACGAACTCGGCCTGCAGCACCGAAACATGATGATCACCGCGCTGCAATCCGACAGCTCGCTGCAAGGCTTCCTGCAAAGGACGACGGAGGAGCGGCAAAAGATCATCCAGGGCCTGGAGAAGCTGGATGGCATGGCCTACAGCAGCCAAGGCACGCAACTCCTCGAGCAGGTGAAATCTGCACGTCAGGCTTTTGTTGGCATTCAGCAGCGCTTCGAAGCGCAGATCCAGCAGCGCAACTTCGACCGCGCGGGCGAGATCTTCCCCGAGTACCGGCAGGCCTACATCGCCTATCGGGACACACTGGCCCGGTTCATCGACTTCCAGAACAACCTGGCGCGGGAAACCGGCCAGCACGCCGAAGCGCAGGCCGATGCTTCGGTCATGCTGCTGCTGGGCCTGCTCGCCGGCGCACTCGTCATCGGAATTGGCTTCGCGACCTTCATCACGCGCTCCATCACCCGCCCGGTAAGCGAGGTGAGCGCGGCCGCGAAGAAGATGGCCCAAGGTGACTTCAACTTCGACCTCAAGTCCGACGCCAGGGACGAGGTGGGCGAAGTCGTCCGCGCGGTCGCCGACGTCCAGTCCAGCGTCAAGCGCATGATCGCGGACGCCGGCATGCTGTCCGAGGCCGCGGTGGCCGGCAAGCTCGCTACCCGCGCCGACGCCTCCAGGCACCAGGGTGACTTCCATAAGATCGTGCAAGGCGTCAACGCCACGCTGGACGCCGTCATCGGGCCCTTGAACGTCGCCGCCGACTATGTCGAGCAGATCGCCCGCGGCGCCATCCCGCCGCGCATCACCGACAGCTACAACGGCGACTTCAACACCATCAAGAACAACCTCAACACCGCCATCGACGCCGTCAACGCCCTCGTCACCGACGCCAACATGCTCGCCCAGGCCGCCGTCGAGGGCCGCCTGTCCACCCGCGCCGACGCCAGCCGCCACCAGGGCGACTACGCCCGCATCGTCCAGGGCGTCAACGCCACCCTCGATGCGGTCATCGCCCCCATCGACGAGGTCAAGCGCGTCATGGTCGCGCTCTCGGGCGGCGACCTCACCCAGAAGATCACCGACGACTACGCCGGCGACTTCCAGGTGCTGCAGCACGCGGTCAACGACTCGATGGACAAGCTCGCCGAGATCATCGAGCAGGTCCGCGGCGCGGCCGATGCGCTCACCAACGCCGCCGGCCAGGTCTCGGCCACCGCACAGAGCCTGTCCCAGTCCTCTTCCGAGCAGGCCGCCAGCGTCGAGGAAACCTCGGCCTCGATCGAGCAGATGAGCGCCTCCATCAACCAGAACTCGGAGAACGCCAAGATCACCGACGCCATGGCCAGCAAGTCCTCGGCCGAGGCCGGCGAAGGCGGCCAGGCGGTCAAATCCACCGTCGAGGCGATGAAGAACATCGCCGGCAAGATCGGCATCATCGACGACATCGCCTACCAGACCAACCTGCTCGCCCTGAACGCCGCGATCGAAGCGGCCCGCGCCGGCGAGCACGGCAAGGGCTTCGCGGTGGTCGCGGCCGAGGTGCGCAAGCTCGCCGAGCGCAGCCAGGTCGCCGCCCAGGAGATCGGCCAGCTCGCCGGCAACTCGGTCACCCTGGCCGAGCGCGCCGGCAAGCTGCTCGACGAGATGGTGCCCTCGATCAACAAGACCTCCGACCTCGTGCAGGAGATCGCCTCGGCCAGCCAGGAGCAGACCGCCGGCGTCGGCCAGATCAACAACGCCATGGGACAGCTCAACAAGGCCACCCAGCAGAACGCCTCGGCCTCCGAGGAGCTCGCCGCCACCGCCGAGGAGCTCGGCGGACAGGCCGGCCAGCTGCAGGAGCTGATGGGCTTCTTCAATGTCGGCGCGACCTCCACCGCGGCCCCCAGGCGCAGTGCGGCACCCAAGCTGGTTGCGGTGACGGGCGCTGCGCCACGCGCCAAGGCGGTACGTTCATCCGGTCGCGTCACGATCGGCAAGCCGGTCAGCTTCAGCGAAAGCGACTTCGAAAAATTCTGAGCACACGCCACGTAGCAGGAGCCCGGCCATGAGCCAGAACCTTACACACAGCAAGCACGAGCTCAGCGTCCGTGTGGACAACAGCCCGCAGCAATACCTGACTTTCAGCCTCGGCGGCGAGGTGTTCGCACTCGGCATCCTCAACGTCAAGGAGATCATCGAGTTCGGCAACATCACCGAGATCCCGATGATGCCGGCCTTCATCCGCGGCGTGATCAACCTGCGCGGCGCGGTGGTGCCGGTGATCGACCTGTCGGCCCGCTTCGGCGGCGCCGCCTCCAGGGTGTCGCGCCGCACCTGCATCGTCATCGTCGAGCTCGGCGACGGCGAGGAGCGCCAGGATCTGGGCGTGATCGTGGACGCGGTCAACGAGGTGCTCGAGATCCCGCGCGCCGACATCGAACCGCCGCCCAGCTTCGGCGCCCGGATTCGTGCCGACTTCATCCAGGGCATGGGCAAGGTCGAAGGCCGCTTCGTCATCATCCTCAATGTCGCCCGCGTGCTGTCGACCGAGGAGATCGCCATGCTCGCCAGCATGAGCGGCGAGGCCAACGGCAGCGAAGAAGAATAAGCACACGACGGGTGCGCGCGCCCTGTGCGCCCTCGCCCGCACTCAATCCGGAAGACCCGAGATGAACACTCAATCCTACGGCTGGCGCTCGATCCGCCTGCGCCTGTTCCTGCTGTTCGCAATCGTGATTGCGGCAGTCCTGTTCTATGCGGTGAACGACGTCGCAACGCAATGGAACACCCGCAATGCCATGGAGCGCGGCGCGCAATACAGCCAGCTCTCGGTGCAGATCAACGGTGTGGTGCATGAGCTGCAGAAGGAGCGCGGTCTGTCGGCCGGCTTCATCGGTTCGCGCGGTGGCCGCTTCCAGGCCGAACTGGCGACCCAGCACCAGGACAGCGACAAGGCGCGCGCGGCACTCGATGCGTGGCTGGCCGCAGCCGACCGTACGCAGCTGGGCGACGCCATCCAGAAGGCCCTCGCCGACGCCCAGGCCCGCCTCGCCGAACTGCAGGCCACCCGTGGCCGCGTGAGCGCGCTGAGCATCCCGGGCGCGGACTCGTTCAACTACTACACCGGCACCATCGAGCGTCTGATCACGGTCATCGACATTGCCGCCTCCGCCGCCGAGGAGGTCGAGCTGTCGCGCGGCATGAACGCCTATCTGATGTTCGTGCTCGCCAAGGAGCAGGCCGGACGCGAGCGCGCCTCGATCAACGGCCTGTTCGCCGGCGATGCGGCGGCCGACGTGCCCCTGCATCGGCGCATCATCACCATCCTCACCGCGCAGGACACCTATCTCGCCAACTTCCGCTCGATGGCGCCGCCGGCCTGGAGCGCTGCCTTGCAGACGGTGCTCGACAGCGAGGCCGGGCGCGACACCGCGCACCTGCGCCAGATCGCGCTCGACCGCATGCTGCTCGGGGGCTTCGGCGTGGAACCGGCGAACTGGTTCGCCACCATCACGCGCAAGATCGACCTGATGAAGGTCGAGGAGGACCGGTTCGCCGCCATCCTGCTCGAGCGCGCGCAGGTGCTGAGCCGCGACTCGTCCACCCAGTTCGCGCTGTCGATCGCGATGACGCTGGCGGTGCTGGTGGCGGCCGTGCTGTTCGGGCTGCAGGTCACCGCCTTGCTGCGCGGGCTGCGCGGCAACGCCGAAGCGGCGCACCGCATCGCCCAGGGCAAGCTCGACGAGAAGATCGCGGTTCATAGCCACAACGAGCTCGGCGAGATCGAGCGCGCGCTGGCCGAGGTGCAGTCCAACCTGCACGCCATGATCGACGACGCCACCCTGCTGTCCGCCGCGGCGGTGGAAGGCCGGCTTTCCACCCGCGCCGATGCCAGCCGCCACCAGGGTGATTACGCACGCATCGTGCAAGGCGTCAACGCCACGCTGGACGCCGTGATCGGGCCCTTGAACGTCGCCGCCGACTATGTCGAGCAGATCGCCCGCGGCGCCATCCCGCCGCGCATCACCGACAGCTACAACGGCGACTTCAACACCATCAAGAACAACCTCAACACCGCCATCGACGCCGTCAACGCCCTCGTCACCGACGCCAACATGCTCGCCCAGGCCGCCGTCGAGGGCCGCCTGTCCACCCGCGCCGACGCCAGCCGCCACCAGGGCGACTACGCCCGCATCGTCCAGGGCGTCAACGCCACCCTCGATGCGGTCATCGCCCCCATCGACGAGGTCAAGCGCGTCATGGTCGCGCTCTCGGGCGGCGACCTCACCCAGAAGATCACCGACGACTACGCCGGCGACTTCCAGGTGCTGCAGCACGCGGTCAACGACTCGATGGACAAGCTCGCCGAGATCATCGAGCAGGTCCGCGGCGCGGCCGATGCGCTCACCAACGCCGCCGGCCAGGTCTCGGCCACCGCACAGAGCCTGTCCCAGTCCTCTTCCGAGCAGGCCGCCAGCGTCGAGGAAACCTCGGCCTCGATCGAGCAGATGAGCGCCTCCATCAACCAGAACTCGGAGAACGCCAAGATCACCGACGCCATGGCCAGCAAGTCCTCGGCCGAGGCCGGCGAAGGCGGCCAGGCGGTCAAATCCACCGTCGAGGCGATGAAGAACATCGCCGGCAAGATCGGCATCATCGACGACATCGCCTACCAGACCAACCTGCTCGCCCTGAACGCCGCGATCGAAGCGGCCCGCGCCGGCGAGCACGGCAAGGGCTTCGCGGTGGTCGCGGCCGAGGTGCGCAAGCTCGCCGAGCGCAGCCAGGTCGCCGCCCAGGAGATCGGCCAGCTCGCCGGCAACTCGGTCACCCTGGCCGAGCGCGCCGGCAAGCTGCTCGACGAGATGGTGCCCTCGATCAACAAGACCTCCGACCTCGTGCAGGAGATCGCCTCGGCCAGCCAGGAGCAGACCGCCGGCGTCGGCCAGATCAACAACGCCATGGGACAGCTCAACAAGGCCACCCAGCAGAACGCCTCGGCCTCCGAGGAGCTCGCCGCCACCGCCGAGGAGCTCGGCGGACAGGCCGGACAGCTGCAGGAGCTGATGGGCTTCTTCACCATCGACGACGCCAGCGGCGCGCGCCGCCTCCGGTTCGCCTAGGGCCCGATGAGCGGACGCACGCCATGATGAGCTGGCACACCCTTTCGCCGCAGGAGATCGAACGGCGGGCGCA
The DNA here is from genome assembly GCF_047806685.1 of Thauera sp. WH-1. Lineage (NCBI taxonomy): Bacteria > Pseudomonadati > Pseudomonadota > Betaproteobacteria > Rhodocyclales > Zoogloeaceae > Thauera > Thauera sp. WH-1. The sequence goes on along the minus strand of NZ_JBLQGP010000002.1, from coordinate 66,181 downwards.
GAGCATCGCGCCCGGCGAGTGGGCGGTCGACATGCACAAGCCGATCTCCACGCTGCTCGGCTCCTGCGTGGCGGTGTGCATGTATGACCCCGCGGTCGGCGTGGGCGGCATGAACCACTTCATGCTGCCCAACATGCGCAAGCGCGAAGGCGGCGTGGACGTCGATTCGCTGCTGTCGGGCGACTACGCGATGGAGGTGCTGCTCAACGGCATCCTCGCCCGCGGCGGCGCGCGCCATCGCCTCAAGGCCAAGGCCTTCGGCGGCGGCACCATCATCAGCGGCATCGCCGCCTCGGGCATCGGCAAGCGCAACGCGGAATTCGCCTGCGAATGGCTCAAGCGCGAGGGCATCGAGCTGCTGGCATCGGATTTCCTCGGCGCCTGCTCGCGCAAGCTGCTGTTCGTGCCCGCCACCGGCGACGCCTGGTGCCGCCGCATGACGACCACCATGGCGAGCGCGCAGGAAGTGGCGAAGGCCGAGCAGGCCTATGCTGAATCGCTGAAGCGACCGCCGCCGAAATCGAATGTCGAACTCTTCTGATCGTGGAGCTCTGCCCGCATATGGATAACCAAGGCCTCAGCGACCAGGAATTCGCCCTGTTCCAGAAGCTCATCTACCGCCTGGCCGGCATCAACATGGCCGACAGCAAGAAGCCGCTAGTCACCGGCCGGCTGTCGCGCCGCCTGCGCCACTACGGCCTGGATAGCTTCGGCGCCTACTACAAGCTGGTCACCAGCGGCGAGCACGCGGACGAGCGGCAGCTGATGGTTGACCTGCTGACCACCAACGAGACCTATTTCTTCCGCGAAGCGGCGCATTTCGACTTCCTGCAGGACTTCGCCGCCAGCCGGCGTGGCCGTCCGTTCCGCGTCTGGAGCGGCGCCTCCTCCAGCGGCGAGGAGCCCTACACCATCGCCATGGTGCTGGCCGAGACCCTGGGCATGACGGCGAACTGGGAGGTGGTGGCCTCGGACATCAGCCTGACCGTGCTCGAGCGCGCCCAGGCCGGCCTCTACCCGCTGGAGCGTGGCCGCGGCATTCCGCCCGAGCTGATGAAGAAGTACTGCCTCAAGGGCGTGCGCAGCCAGGAGGGCAACTTCCTCGTCGTGCCCAAGCTGCGCGAACGGGTGGACTTCCGCCACATCAACCTGATCGCGCCCGAGACGCGCGACCTCGGCCAGTTCGACGTCATCTTCCTGCGCAACGTGATGATCTATTTCGACAACGACACCAAGCGCAAGGTGGTCGGCAACATGGTCCCCCACTTGCGCGAGGACGGCACCTTCATCGTCGGCCACTCCGAGACGCTGACCGGCATCACCGACGCCCTCAGCACCCTGCGACCGACGCTGTACTGCCGCCCCAGCGCGCAGGCGCTGCTCGAGCACCATCGCAGCCCCCGCGGCCCGCGCGCCCTTCATCCCACGCGCAGCGAGCACGGACGATGAGCGGCAGAATCAAGGTCATGATCGTCGACGACTCGGCGGTGGTGCGCCAGACGGTGCGCCAGGCCCTCGAACGCGACGCCGGCATCGAGGTCATCGCCGCCGCCTCCGACCCGCTGTTCGCCATCGGCCACATGCAGCGCCAGTGGCCGGACGTGATCGTGCTCGACATCGAGATGCCGCGCATGGACGGCCTGACCTTCCTGAAGAAGATCATGACCGAGCACCCCACGCCGGTGGTGATCTGCTCCTCGCTCGCCGAGACCGGCGCCGCCGCCACCATGCAGGCCTTGTCGGCCGGCGCCGCGGCGATCATCACCAAGCCGAAGATGGGCGTCAAGCAGTTCCTCGAGGACAGCGCCAACGACGTCGTGCAGGCGGTCAAGGCCGCGGCGCGCGCCAACGCCAGCCGGCTGGTGCCGCGGGCGGTGGCGCCGCTCACGCCGGCGCCCAAGCTCAGCGCCGACGCCATTCTCGGCGCCGGTCTGGGCAGCGGCGCGAACATGGTTCGCACCACCGAGCGCATCGTCGCCATCGGCACCTCGACCGGTGGCACCCAGGCGCTGGAGGCGGTGCTGACCCGCCTACCGGCGGTGTGCCCCGGCATCGTCATCGTGCAGCACATGCCCGAGCGCTTCACCGCGATGTTCGCCGAGCGCCTCAACAGCCTGTGCGCGCTCGAGGTGCGCGAAGCCCGCCACGGTGACCGCGTCATGCCCGGCCGCGCGCTGATCGCGCCCGGCGGCAAGCACATGATGCTAGCGCGCAGCGGCGCGCAGTACACGGTCGAAGTCATCGACGGCCCGCTGATCAATCGCCACCGGCCGTCGGTGGACGTGCTGTTCCGCTCCTGCGCCAAGTTCGCCGGCAAGAACGCCGTCGGCGTGATCATGACCGGCATGGGCGACGACGGCGCCCGCGGCCTCAAGGAAATGCACGACGCCGGCGCGCAGACCATCGCCGAGGACGAATCCACCTGCGTGGTGTTCGGCATGCCGCGCGAGGCGATCAAGCTCGGCGCCGCGGACAGCGTGCTGCCGCTCGAGCGCATCCCCGAAGCGATCATGAAGGCGGGCTAATCGCTTCGCCCCGCCCGCCGAAGCGCCACCACGGCAGCACCCGGCTCATCGACAGCACCTCGCCGCTGCGCATCGGCGCGTAGCCGGGCAGGCCCGCCAGGCGTTGCTGCCAGGCACGCGTGCGCAGCACGGCGAGCAAGGCGCGGGGGGCGGGCTGGTCGAGGGTGGACTTGAGGCAGGCGAGAAAATAGCCCTCCTCGACCAGCGGAATGAAGTCCAGCCCGCGACTGCGCGCACTGGCCTCGATCCCGAAGCCGGCGTCGGCCTGGCCGCTCGCCACCGCGTGGGCAACCGCGGCGTGCGAAGGCTCGTCGGTGGTGTAGCCGCGGATTGCGGTGGGGCGCATATCGAGTTCGCCGAGCAGTTCATCCAGCACCACGCGGGTGCCCGTGCCGCGCGCCCGATTGACGAAGCGTACGCCGGGCCGGGCGAGGTCGAGCAGACCGCGCAGTCCAAGCGGATTGCCGCGCGCCACGATCAGGCCCTGGCTGCGGCGGGCGAAGCCGATCAGCTTGTGCAAGCCGGGGCGCAGCAGCGGCTTGTAGCTGCGCTGCGACAGCGAGTCCGGCGCTGCCGGCAGGCGCACATGAAAGCCGGCCATCGTGCACCGACCCTCGTTGAGGGCGCGGATCGCGTCGACGCTGCCGGTGAAACGGATGTCGAGATGCAGGCCATTGGCGCGCGCCGCGTCGCCAAGCGCGACCAGGCCCTCGTCGTGGCTGGCGTGGAAAGTCAGCACATGCACCGAATCGTCGAAGGCGATCGCGAAGGCGCGCTCGAGATCCGCGCGCAAGGCCTCGATCTGGGGCAGCAGACGCGCCTGCACCTGGCGCTCGGCGAGCAGCAGCTTGGTGCCGAACTCGGACAGCCGCGCCGCCTGGCCTTTTTCCCACAGGATCAACGGCTGGCCGAGCGCCGCCTCCCAACGCTTGAGCTCGCCCCATACGTGGCGATATGACAGCGCCAGCGCACGCGCCGCGGCCGAGATCGAGCCCTGCGCGCTGACCGCCTGCAGCAGGTCGAGCAGCGGGTTTCGGATCAGCGCCGGTGCGGTGTCGGTGCCGAGCGTGTAGTGGAGGCTGATCCTATGCATTTCTGTTCATATTGATCGAGGTAGGCAGGGCCAATAGATTGCGCCAATCCCCCTGCGTGCCGCAATCGCGCGCCCTGCAGTCCTGCCCCGCCCCCGAGGAGACACCCCCGATGAAGGCCTTGATCCAAGCCCTTGTACGCACGCACCTGCCCCGCCTTGCCGCCACCGCCGCCCTTGCGCTGCTGCCGCTTGCCGCCCAGGCGCAGACGCCCTCCATCATCGTCGCCTCCACCACCTCCACCGAGCAGTCCGGCCTGTTCGGTCACATCCTGCCGCGGTTCAAGGAGGTCAGCGGCATCGAGGTCAAGGTGGTCGCGCTCGGCACCGGCCAGGCGCTCGACGTCGGCCGCCGCGGCGATGCCGACGTGGTGTTCGTGCACGACGCCGCCGCGGAGCAGAAATTCGTCGACGAAGGCCACGGCATCGAGCACCGCAAGGTGATGTACAACGACTTCGTGCTGATCGGGCCGAAGGACGACCCGGCCGGCACGCAAGGCAAGGACATCACCGAGGCACTGAAGAAGCTCGCTGCCGCCAACGGCAGCTTCGTGTCACGCGGCGACAAGAGCGGCACCCACGCCGCCGAACTGCGCTACTGGAAGGCGGCCGGCGTCGAGGACAAGGGCACGGACTACAAGGAGTGCGGCTGCGGCATGGGCCCGGCGCTTAACATGGCAGCGTCTTCCGGCGCCTACGTGCTCGCCGACCGCGGCACCTGGCTCAGCTTCAAGAACCGCGCCGACCTCGCGGTGCTGGTCGAAGGCGACACCCGGCTGTTCAACCAGTACGGTGTGATGGTCGTAAATCCGGAGCGCCACCCGCACGTGAAGACGGCCGAAGCGCGCCAGTTCGTCGACTGGGTGGTGTCGCCCGCGGGCCAGGAGGCGATCGCGTCGTACAAGATCGAGGGCGAGCAGTTGTTCTTCCCGAACGCCGACAAATAAAGCGCCGCTCGCCTTCTGCCAGCGGGATCGGCCGCAGGCAGCGACGCGGGCAGCCTCCACCGAGCCCCGTCTGCGAACGCCCTCGTTCCGCTGAGCCTCAACCACCGGGGACGCAGGCACCGAACTCGAACTCGGCATCAATCAGGCAGGACTGCCCGGCGGGGCAGTCCGCGTCCCCTCGGCACATCAGGCGCTTACCGCACACGGCCGGCACGCTCACAGGCTGCGCGACCCCATCCGGTGCCGTCACGACCACGTCCAGGGTCGCGCGAAAACGCTCGGTCGCCGGGTGCGCAAGCAGGAACTGGTCGTGACGCAAGCGCTGCAGTTTGTAGTGGTGGCCCGCCTCGAAGGTCCACGCGAAAGCACATCCCGCGATCGCTCCGCTGTTACGCAGAATCGCGATCTGTAGCCAATGCTGTCCGGACGGCAAGCTGACCGAGTAGGCGTATGGCCAGCCGCTCCTCCCGCCCTCCCGTCTGCCGTCGACCGACGCGATATGCAACTCCTCGTCATAGATGAAGCGGTAGTGCCAGTACCCCTCCACAATCGCGCGCTCGCTCTCCGGTAGCGCGTCGTCGCCGTAGTTTTCCAGCATCACGCAGCCGGTGAGCAAGGAAAGCAGCCATGCGGCCATCGCCCACCGGGCTCGGGAGGTTCGCGTCGCTCCAGATGGCCTCGGCCCGGATCCGCGCCGCAGGAATGAAGTCGGCGCCATGCGTCTCAACCCCCCATCACCGGCAGCGCGGTCTTGTCGATGACCCGGCGCAGCACGAAGCTCGAATGCACCCCGGTCACGCCGGGGATGCGGGTGATGCGGTTGAGCAGCAGTTCCTGGTAGCCGTCCATGTCGGCGACGACCACCTTGAGCTGGTAGTCGGCGTCCTGGCCGGTGATCAGCAGGCATTCCAGCACCTGGGGAATCTTCTCGATCTCGCCCTCGAAGTGCGCAAAGCGCTCGGGCGTGTGGCGGTCCATCGAGATGTGGATCAGCGCCATCAGCGACAGGCCGAGCTTTCTCGCGTCCAGCAGGGCGCGATAGCCGCGGATCAGGCCGGACTCTTCCAGCGCACGCAGCCGGCGCAGGCAGGACGAGGGCGACAGCGCGATGCGTTCGGCGAGTTCCTGGTTGCTGATGCGGCCGTCCTGCTGCAGCAGCTCGAGCATCTGGCGGTCGTAGCGGTCGAGTTGCATGATCACTCCGGGGCTTGTCGTGGGTTGGCAGATCATTGCACCACTGCAAAACTTTGTGAACGATTCTGCGCAAAATGACCGATCTCGCCCGCAAGATCGCAAGCAAATTCCGCTCTCACCGGCGTAGACTTTCGTCCATCGAATCACGCCATGCCCACGAGGACCGCGCCATGATGTTGCCCAACCCTGCCGCCAAGTACCGCCCCTTCGCCCCGATCGCGCTCGCCGACCGCCAGTGGCCGAACAGGGTCATCGACCGCGCCCCGGTCTGGATGAGCACCGACCTGCGCGACGGCAACCAGGCGCTGTTCGAGCCGATGAACGTCGAGCGCAAGATGCGCATGTTCCGCACCGTGTGCGACATCGGCTTCAAGGAGATCGAGGTCGGCTTCCCGTCCGCCTCGCAGACCGACTTCGACTTCGTCCGCACCCTCATCGAGGGCGGCCACATCCCCGCGGACGTCACCATCCAGGTGCTCACCCAGGCGCGCGAGGACCTCATCCGCCGCACCATGGAATCGGTGCGTGGTGCGCCGCGGGCGATCATCCACGTCTATAACGCCACTTCGCCCACCTTCCGCGAAGTGGTGTTCAACATGGAGAAGCCGCAGGTCGTGGGCCTCGCGGTCTCCGCGGTACGCCTGATCAAGCAGATCGCCGCCGAGATGAAGACCGAGGGCACCGAAATCCGCCTCGAATACAGCCCGGAGACCTTCTCCGCCACCGAGCTCGACTTCGCCAGGGAGGTCTGCGACGCCGTCACCGCCGAGTGGGGCGCGACGCCGGACAATAAGGTGATCATCAACCTCCCGGCCACGGTCGAGGTATCGACGCCCAACGTCTATGCCGACCAGGTCGAGTGGATGCACCGCCATCTCGCGCGCCGCGACAGCGTCGTGCTCTCGCTCCACCCGCACAACGACCGCGGCAGCGGCGTGGCCGCCGCCGAGCTCGGCCTGATGGCCGGCGCCGACCGCGTCGAGGGCTGCCTGTTCGGCAACGGCGAGCGCACCGGCAACGTCGACATCGTCACCCTCGCGCTCAACATGTACACCCAGGGCGTGTCGCCCGGGCTCGACTTCTCCGACATCAACGCGGTCGCGCGCACCGTCGAGTACTGCAACCAGTTGCCCATCCACCCACGCCACCCCTATGTGGGGGATCTCGTGTTCACGGCCTTCTCCGGCTCCCACCAGGACGCCATCAAGAAGGGATTCGCCGCCCAAAAGGCTGGCCAGCCGTGGAACGTACCCTACCTCCCGATCGACCCCGCCGACGTCGGCCGCAGCTACGACTCCGTGATCCGGGTCAATAGCCAGTCCGGCAAGGGCGGCATCGCCTACCTGCTCGAGACCGAGTACGGCATCGTGATGCCGCGCCGCCTGCAGGTGGAGTTCTCGCGCGAGGTGCAGCAGGTGACCGACGCCCGCGGCGGCGAGATGTCGGCGGCGGCGATCTGGGACCTCTTCCGCGCCACCTACCTCGACCGCGTCGAGCCGGTGCGCTACGTCGAGCACCACCTGTTCGAGCACGGTGCGGCGCAGGGCATCCGCCTCGTGGTCGAGATCGGCGCCACCCGCCACCTGCTCGTCGGCGAGGGCAATGGGCCGATCGACGCCGCCATCCACGCCTTGCGCGGCGCCGGCATCGACGTCCAGGTGCGCAGCTTCGAGGAGCGCTCGATCGCCCCCAGCGAGGACGGCGGCAATGCCCAGGCCTGCGCCTTCGTCGAGCTCACCGAGGCCGGCGGGCAGGGCGGCGACCGCTACGGCGTAGGCGTCGACGGCAACATCGTCACCGCCTCGATCCGCGCCATCGTCAGCGGCGTCAACCGGTTGCAGCCCGCCTTGAGCGCGGCACCGGCGGCGCGCGCGGCCTGAAGCACACACGTCCATCACATGCCCACGGCATCCGTGAACGATGCCGTGGGCACGGTCCCTGCAACCAGACTCGCGCGGCGCGCTAAGATGGCGCGAACGCCTCCTGCCTGCGCGCCCGATGGAACCCGAACTCGCCTCCGACCTGCTTGAATCGCTCGGTCTCGAGACCCTGCTGCCCGAAGCGCTCGCCGCCTGGCGGCCGCTGCTGGTGGAGGGCCTGGCCTTCTTCCTCGACCGCCTGCCGCCCGCCCGTCTCGGCGCGATCGTCGCCGAACAGCTCGCGCTGGCCGCAACCGCCCCTGCCGCCGCCCGCCTCACCGCGCTGCTCGCGCATTGCCCCACGCTGCACAAGCTCGGCCAGGTCGTCGCCCGCCAGCCCGCCCTGGACGCCACGCTGCGCCGCCACCTGCAGGCGCTGGAATCCCTGCCGGCAAGCACCGACATCGATGCCCTGCTCGCCCATGTGCGCGCCGAACTCGGCCACGACCGCCACCTGCGCCTGGCCGACCGCGCGCTCGCCGAGGGCAGCGTCGCGGTAGTGCTGCCGTTCTCGTGGCAGCAGGACGGACGCAGCCACGAGGGCGTGCTCAAGGCGCTCAAGCCCGGGGTGGCGCAGCGGCTGGCCGAGGAGCTTGCCATCCTGCCCGCGCTCGGCGACTTCCTCGAGCGCCGCGGCGCCGCGCTGGCGCTGCCCGCCCTCTATTACCACAGCCACCTCGCCGCCGCCGGCCGCCTGTTGACGCAGGAGATCCGCCTCGAGAACGAGCAGGCCAACATGCGCGCCGCGGCCGGCGTGCTCGCCGACGATGCCGACGTCTTCGTCCCCGCGCTGCTGCCCTGGAGCACACCCACGCTCACCGCGATGGAACGCATCGACGGCCCCAAGCTGAGCGACGCCGCCCTGCCCGCGGCCGAAGCCCGCCGCCTCGGCCGCGCGCTGGTCGGCGGCCTGCTCGCCCGCCCGTTCTGGTCGCGCAACGAAACCGCACCCTTCCACGGCGACCTCCATGGCGGCAACCTGCTGCTCGCCGCCGACGCCCGCGTCGCGGTGATCGACTGGAGCCTGACCGTCCGCCTCACCAAGGCCGAGCGCGAGGCGCTGGTGGAGATCGCGCTTGCCGCGCTGGCGCTCGACACACGCCGCATCACGACCGGCCTGGCCGGTCTCGGCCTGCAGGACGCACGCGGCACGCCGATCGCCGCCACCGTGGACCGTGCGCTCGACACCCTGGTGCGTAGCGGCCGGCCGCTCGGCTTCGACTGGCTGGTGGGCCTGCTCGATGCGCTCGCGCTGCAGGGGGCAAGCGGCTTCGGCGCGCAGCTGGCGGTGTTCCGCAAGAGCTGGCTCGCGCTCGCCGGCGTACTCGCCGACCTTGGCGCCGGTGGCGACACCGACCTCGCGCTGATCGGCCTCGGCCTGCAGCGCTTCGCCACCGAATGGCCGGCGCGCCTGCTCAGCGCAGCCGACTCCCGTGCCTTCTCCACCCACGTCTCCACTGCCGACCTGCTGCGCGTCGGCGCCGACGCCTGGCCCGCCGGGCTGCGTTACTGGACGCGGCTGCTGGCGCCGGCGCACGCTGGCCCGTAGGCCGCCGAGCTGAAGCGGGCGCGCACTGGCCGGACCCGGCGACTGCACCTACAATGCTTTTGTCATTGTCTCGCAGCCGCCGCCATGATTGCCCGCAAGCACCCAGCGCCCGCGCCAGGACCCGCCGCGAGCCGACAGGAACGCCCGCCGCATCGGCCCGCCCGGCGGCCGGTGTTGCGCCCAAGCTGCGTCGTCACTGCCATGCGGACCCTGCTGATCCTGGCGCTCGCCCTGTCACCGCCACCCGGCCTCGCGCAAGCGCCTGCCCGCGCCGCGCCGCTCGCCGCGCCGCAGCGCCACTCACCGCCGCCTGCGGCGATGCTCGCCCTGCGCTACGACGAATCGATCGACCCCGCCGCCTACTGGGTCAGCGAAAAGCTCGACGGCGTGCGCGCGATCTGGGATGGCCAGCGCCTGCGCTTTCGCAGCGGGCGCGAGCTCGTCGCCCCGGCCTGGTTCGTCGCCGCGCTGCCTGCCACGGCACTGGACGGCGAGTTGTGGCTGGGCCGGCGGCGCTTCGACGAGCTATCCGGCCTGATCCGCCGCGAAGACCCGCGTGACCCCGCCTGGCGCGAGCTGCGCTACATGCTCTTCGATCAGCCCCAGGCCAGCGGCGACTTCAGCGCCCGGCTGCACGCCCTGCGAAGCACCGTCGCCACAGCAGGCGTGCCCTGGCTGCAGATGGTCGCGCAGCAGCGCGTGCCCGACCGCGCCGCCCTGCAGCGCCTGCTCGACGACACCGTCGCCGGCGGCGGCGAAGGCCTGATGCTGCACCGCGCCGACGCCCACTGGCAGCCCGGCCGCAGCGACGCCCTGCTCAAGCTCACGCCCTGGGCGGACGCCGAGGCGCGCGTGGTCGGCTACATCCCCGGCAAGGGCCGGCTGCAGGGCAAGGTCGGCGCGCTGCTGGTGGAGGCCGACGACGGCCGCCGCTTCCGTCTCGGCAGCGGCCTCAGCGATGCCACCCGCGCCAAGCCACCGGCGCTCGGCGCACTGGTCACCTACCGCTACCGCGAACTCACCCCCGCCGGTCAGCCCCGCTTTCCGCGCTTCGTGCGCGAACGCACGCTGCCCTGAGGGGGCAGGCCCGACGCACCCAGGCGTGCTCGCGATCCGCGGCCCGGCTGGCAAAGTCGTAGCCATTTGTCTAGCTTGAATCATCGGCCAGGTAGCGGTGGCAGCGACCATGAGCGAACCCCTGCAGGTATTCGTCGCCTCTTCATCCGAGCGCATCGACATCGCGGTCGAAGTCGCGAAGAAACTCGCTTCCGCCGGGAGGACAGCAGGCGACAAGGGGCCCACGATCGCAGCGCGGCCGTGGACCAACGGGACCTTCAGCTTCAGCCGCACCTACATCGAATCCCTCGAGCACGAACTCGACCACGCCGACTTTGCCGTCGTCATCTACGTCGGCGACGACGCCGCCCAGCTGCGCGAGCAACGTGTCAACCTTCCTCGCGACAACGTGGTCTTCGAACTGGGACTCTTCATCGGCCGCCTCGGCCGTGAGCGCTGCTTCTTCTTCATCGACCGCGCCTCGCCCACGCACATCGCCTCGGATCTCTCGGGGGTCAAGGAGGTCGCCTTCGACTCGACCCGCGGCGGCACATCATCGAATCACCTTGGTCTCGCGCACGCTTGCCGCATGGTCGCCAGGCAGATGCGCGAAATCGGTGCCCGCTTCAAGCCCGACCCCGACACCCGCAGGCGCCAACAGGACGCCTGGCGCTTCATAGGCGAGACCGCGGGCTACTGGTGGAGCCTGCAGCACTGGGCACGCGACGGCATCGGCTTCGTCAGGCTCACCCCCGACCGTCTCGGCCCCTCGCTCGCGGTGCAGGGCGACGTCTTCGCGCCCGCCGCACCGTCACAGCCAGCGGCCTGGTGGCGCAGCACCACCTCGGTACTCGTCGACGGTGGTGCGCAATGGAACCTCCGCTTCACTTGGGAAGGCACCGTACCCGGCAGCCAACGTTTCGAAGGCGTGAGCCGCTACCTCTTCAAGACCGACGAGCACCCACCGATGAGCGGGCACGGCGAAATCATCGAAACCGATATCGAGCGCTACAGCTCAAGGCCCAAGGAAGCCTCGCTGAAGCGCTGCAGCGAGGAGGAAACCGAAATCATGCTCGGACACGACAACCAGGCAAAGCGGGTCGCGATCGAGCGGCAGCTGTCACAGTGGATCGGCGCTTGAGGGATCACAGCGCCGGCACAGGAGACATGCTGCCGGGGCCGTGTCGGGCCGCACGACACCAGATGCCCGACCTCGATACCGGCTGCGCGGACCGTCCGGCACGAGCGGACCGCGAAATTTGCATCGACGGCGCCCGATGTGCCGCCGGTGCTGCGAGCAACGGATCGACCGCTGAGGCTTATGGCGATTCGGTAACCATGCTTGCACTTGCAGGCCGAGCGTCTATAACAGTTTTCACAGTGACCCGGAACTGAAGTTCGAGACGGCCCCGGCGTCGACGGCTTGCCCTCGACGCGCTGCCGCAGGGGCGCTCGCGACCCCTAGACGCCCGGGCCAGCCTATCCCGAGCGCGGCCCCAATGGTCGGCAGGCCGACGCCGTCCGGCAATCGGAACCCGACTGCGTGGCGTTCCGTAAGGGAGGCCGCGCACGACATCTTGCAGGATGACCCGTGCAACCCCCGTGTGACATGGCCCTGTCAGCCTCCGTCTGCTTTTGCGAATCGGTCTCGGCGGACTGCCGCGAGTCGGTGACGGCACTCGTCAGGCAGGCGGGGATCGAGATCGCAGCGCCAATACCGACCGAGGAACACTTCGCCCTGGTGGTGCTGGCCACGGCCGACGAAGCCGCGCTGGACTGCGTGCGGCGCTTCGGCAGGACGGCGACCGTGCTTGCGATCGTGCTCGCCCCGCGTGGCATCGATCCACGTGTGGCCTGGACGCTGTTGCATGCCGGAGCCGGCGACGTGCTCGTGTGGTCCGAGCTCCCGGACCGCGGCGAGCAGGTGTCGGCCCGCCTGCAGCGCTGGCAGACCGTGGCGGCGCTGGCTCGCAGCGAGCGGGTGCGCGAGGTTCTGGTCGGCCAGAGCGCGGCCTGGCGCCATCTGGTCCGCCAGGTGGTCGAGGTGGCGGCGTTCACCCAGGCCTCGGTGCTGATCATGGGTGAAAGCGGCACCGGCAAGGAACTCATCGCCCGCCTGATTCACGACCTCGACCCACGTCCCGACAAGGGCGCACTCGTGGTGGTCGATTGCACGACGATCACGCCCGAGCTCTCCGGCAGCGAGTTCTTCGGCCACGAGCGCGGTGCCTTCACCGGCGCGCAGAACGCGCGCGACGGCGCCTTCGCGCTGGCCAACCGCGGCACGCTGTTCCTCGACGAGATCGGTGAGCTGCCGCTGCCGCTGCAGGCCCAGCTGCTGCGCGTGATCCAGGAGCAGACCTACAAGCGCGTCGGCAGCAACAGCTGGCTGCAGACCGCATTCCGCCTGGTCTGCGCGACCAACCGCGACCTCGAGGCCGAGGTGGCGGAGGGGCAGTTCCGCGGCGACCTCTACTACCGGCTGGCGGGCTGGATCTGCCGCACGCCGGCGCTTTCCGAGCGCCGCGAGGACATCCTGCCGCTCGCCCTGCATTTCCTGCGGGGCAGCGGGGGCGAAGCAAGCGCGACGCAGATCGACGAGCCGGTGCGCCAGTACCTGCTCGCGCGCAGCTATCCGGGCAACGTCCGCGACCTGCGCCGGGTCGTGGCCCGCCTCGCCCATCGCCACTGTGGTCCGGGCCCGATCACGATCGGCGACATCCCCGAGGACGAGCGCCCCGCGTCCGAACCCAGCATCGATGGCTGGCTCGACGGCGGTTTCGAGCGCGCGATCCACCATGCGATCGAACTCGGTGTCGGCCTCAAGGAGATCGCGCAGACGGCAGCCGAGACCGCGATCCGCCTCGCCCTCGAGCACGAGGGCGGCAACCTGCATCGTGCCGCCGGTCTGCTCGGCGTCACCGACCGCGCGCTGCAGATGCGGCGGGCCAATCATCGCCCGCACTGAGCAGGCCGGGCTGAGGCTGTCGGACCAGACTGAACCGGCGCCGGGTTGAATGTCGCGGCTGGTGACGAGGAGGCAGACGACCGGCCGCAGAAAGGAGGGAACTCGAATGAAGACCTTCAACATCTCGTCGCCCTCCAAGACAGGGCTGATCCTGCTGATGGCCTGCGCCGCGCTGCTTGACGGCTGCGCGCAGCGGCCACCCGGGCGCCTATTCGAGATCGATGCGGCACTGGGTGAGCGTGTCGAGCGGCCCCATGCCGTTCTGCGAGCCTCGGGGCTCGCCGACCTGCGTGAGGCGGCGCTGCTTGGGGAAGACGGAAGTTCGCGTGCCTTCGCGGAGGACCACCTGATCGTCTCGTCACGGCTTGGCCGCGACGATCTGGAGCGCGCGCTGCGCCGCTGGCAGGCGCGCGTCGTCGATACGCATGCCGGCGTGGCGGGCGAGGAGTCCGCCTACCTCGTCCGCATCGATCCGTCAGCTGCGGACCTGCGGCAGTTCGACGCACGTCTCCGCCGGGAGAGCCTGGACACCGGCAGCCGCCTGAAGGTGTCGTCCCGACGCGGATTGCAGCTCCTCGCGGCCAGCTTCGAGATCGACGCGGTCGACGGCGTGCGCGCACGCCCGGTCTGGCTCGACCGACCCGCCGCATTCACCCCGGAGCAACTCGCCGCGCAGCCCGCCATTGCCGATCTCGTGCGCATGAACTGCGCCCGGGAGCTGCAGGGAGAACTCCGGCAGCTGGTGGCGCTTGGCCGGGGCGGCCCCCAGGGCGCAATGGCCGAGGCCGCGTTACGCGAACGCTACGGCTCGGCCGCGCACTGCAGCCCACAGCCACCAGAGATGGAATTGATCGCGGGCGGCGTCACCGTCCTTCCGCCGGGCCAGGACCTCGAGCCCTACCGCGTCATCCTGAGCCTTCCGGCGGGCATGAGCGGCGCCACCGGCATCGCGATCACCGCTGCGCTCGGCGAAGCGCACGAGGACGGCCCTACCATCGCCAGCCTCTTCGGCGGTAGCGTGCAACTTCGCCTGCTCCAGGATCGGATAGGCGTGGCGACACAGTTCAGCAGCGGCCTGCCGGCGTGCGCGCAGTCGGAATCGTTCACGCTGCGGGTGTCGCTGGCGAGCGGCTCCACCACCGACTTCGCCGTCCGCCTGCCGATCCGCTTCGGCCCGATCCGCTTCCCGAGCCATCGCGAGGACCGCAGCGAACCCTATCCGCTGCACTTCACGCCGGGCGTCCCAGGCGCGGCCGCGCTCTGCGTCGCCGGCGATCCGCAGGGCCTGAGCTGGTCATGGGTCGCCGACCCGGATGCGCTGCCGGCGGGCCTGGCGCTGAGCCCTTCGGCAAACACGCTGCGGCAGCATCGTGCCGAGCTCGGCGGGACGCCGGCTGCGGCGATCGCCAGTCCGGCGCGCGGGGCCGTGCGTGCCACTCAGGCGGGCCACATCCTGCAGCGTCAGGTGGAGATCGACGTCGGCGTGCGCTTCCACGACACCCTCGGCGGTGACCCGGCCTGCGGCACGCGGGTCGAGCTCGAAGCCGGTGCGGCGTTCCGCTGCGAGCTGCCACGGCCGCGGAACATCCCCAACTACACCTGGAGCGTGGCGTCCGGTGCCCTGCCAACGGGGCTCGCGCTGCAGCAGACCGGAGGACGCTGGTACGTTGCCGGCACCGTGCCGGAGAACGCGCCGGTCCGAGGCTGGCCACTCGCCTTCCGGCTCCAGCCTTCGGCGCACCTGCGACCAACCGCCTTCGTCGTCACCGCCCCGGTCCGCATCTGGACGCAGAATGCGCAGCTGCGCCCGAGCGGATGGCCGACCACCGCAAACCGTGCCTGGGACAATGAAGAACGGGCAACGCACATCCTGAACCGGATCCGCCAGTTCGACGTCGTCGCCCTGCAGGAGGTCTTCGATGACGATCAACGGGACCAACTTGCCGCCTGGGCAGCTTTGGACCGTGCCCAAGCCATTCAGGCAGGCATGTTCCAGCAGAATTCGCGACATCGATTCCACCATCTGCATTGGGGGCCGGTGACCGAGGAGCTGACAACGGATGAGGAATCAGGACTCGCGTTGTTCGTCAGGACTTCGCTCGCCCGTGGCCTTCCCGGCTTTGAAGGCAGCGAGTTCTGGACCTGTCACTCGTCGCCCACCGATCCCTATTGTGGTGTCCCGCCAGAACTCGCTCCGGTCGTTTTCGGTCAGCTCTGCGCCGGTGGCGACTGCTGGGCCAGAAAGGGCTTCACGATCACCAAGGTTCCGCTCGGCGAACACCCCGACGCATTCGTCTGGCTGATCAACACGCACATGCAAGCCTCGGAAGACGACGGCTCAGGCGAGACCCTACGCCAGCAGATCCGCCGCCAGCAGCTGGACATGATCCTGCAGCACATCGATGCCGACCGCTACCGCCGCCATCCGGTCATCCTGCTCGGCGACACCAACGTACGGGCGAGCGAGGGCGCAAGCAGCGAGTACCGGGGACACTTCGAGCAGGGCCCGCTGCAGGGCTGGCTGGACGCGGTCCAGCAGTCGCTCCTCCCCACCCTGCCGCCGAACCAGCGGGTCGGACCGGACGACGACACCGCACCCTTCACCTGGGACCAGGAGCGCAACGCCTACGCGCACTTCTGGGACGGCGAGGGCGACCATCGGCACATGCATGTCGCCTCCGGGCTGCCGGCTGCCGCCTGCCGGCAGCACGAGATCTATCGGTACCACCCGGACTGGTGCGCCGGCAGGTTCGTGCACCCGTGCAAGCGGGAGCGGCTCGATCACATCCTCGTCCGCCAGGGTTCCGCCCTCGCGCTGCGCACCGAGGAGGTGAGGATCGAGGACGCGCCGGTCCAGACCCGCATGTGCAACGAGCGCTTCCCGATCGCCTACCACGCGGCCTGGGGGATGCAGTGCTACCTGTCGGACCATTTCGGCCTGTCGGCCCGGTTCCGGCTGCTCCCCGCGGGATTTGCGCCCTGAGCCCGCACCGGCCCGATCAGGCGCAGCAGATTGCCGCCGGCGACCAGCGCATGCTCGGCGGGTGCAAGCCCGAGGGCGTGGATCTTGGCCAGTTCCACACCCGGGTGCAGCCAGGGGCCGTCGGAACCGAACAGGATCTTGCGCGCGCCCGCCCGTTGCACCGCCTCCTCCAGCAGGTCGAAGCGGCGCACCCCGGCGGTGTCGGCATGGACGTTGGGGTGGCGCACCAGATGGTCGATGAGGGCGAGCTGCGCCCGCCAGTCGTCGGCGAAGCTGCCCAGGTGCGGAATGATGAAGGCCACCCGCGGGTACTCGCGCGCGAGCAACTCGACCACCGCAGTCTCGCCGGCGATGTCGTACAGCACCGGCACACCGCAGGCCTGCGCCGCCTCGCACACCTCGCGGCTGATCGGCGCGTCGTGACGATGGACCTTGATGCCGACGAAACCGTAGCGGCGCACCGCCAGTGCCACCATCTCGCCGATGCGGCCACGATCGCGCACGCAGTGCACGAAGGCGAAGCCGTACAGCCGCCCCGGATGGCGGGCGACCAGGCGGGCAAGCGCGCGGTTCGCCACCGCGTAGTCGGAGTGGAAGGCGGGGAACACGACCGTGCGCGCGATGCCCGCCTGTTCGGCGCGGCGAAGATACTTGTCGAGCGGCGCGTCCGTGTCCCACGGGCCGGTCAGGCCGTCGCCCTTGCCGGCATGACAGTGACAGTCGACGATCATCGCCGGCCTCATCCGCAGCAGCCCGCGTCCACAGCGCTACGCCGCATATACGACGATGTTGCGGCCCCGACGCAGCCAGCGGCCCGAGCTCGCCCCGCTGGGGCCGGACCCCGCAGCAATCGGACGACGCATCGCGTCGCGCACGACCTTGCGCACCATGACCTCGGCCTCGATGCCGTCCGACGCGCTGGCCGCGCGCTGCGCCGCCGCCGCGGCGATGCGCACGAAACGGCGTGCCATCTCGAACTCGCGCTCCTCGACGTTCATGCCGGCGGTCTCGAGCTCGAGCGCCTTGCCGAGCGCGCGGCCGACCGCCGAGCCGACCGCGGTACCCACCCCCGGGATCGGGATCAGCGAACCGAGCGCGCCGCCGACGAAAGGCAGGGCCTTCTTCGCCACCGCCTTCAAGGCGCGACCCAGCGGCCGCGCAACCTTGCCGACGAAGGACCCCACCTTCTTGATACCCCGCCACACCTTCTTGAAGACCTTGCCGAGGAACTGGTCCATCTCGGCCTCGCTGGTGACCGACAGCAGCTCCATTGCGAGTTCGACCTCCTCCGCCTCGCTGAGCGGCAGTTCGAATTCGCTGTCGCCGAACGCGCCGAACTCATCGTCGAAGGTCTCGGGCTCGAAGAAGGTCTCGCGCGCTTGACGGCACGTCGGACAGTTGCAGTTGCTTGCATGCATGATGTGCTCCGATATCGTCTGTTTTCCGGCGGCAGGGCCTCAGCGCCAGGCCTCGCCCCATGGTTCGACTTCCAGTTCGCTTGACTTGACGTTTGTCAGCATGCCGCCTTTTCCGCGCCGCCCCCACCTCGCGATCGCCGCGGACTCGACCCGCTGCAGTTGCGCCGGCGTCGCACCGCGCATCGGCGTCAGCTTCACCGCGTAGCGACCCGCCGCCACGCCGAGATGCTGCAGGCACCATAGGTGCTGCTGCAGGCGTCGACGCAGATCCTGCGCTTTCCCGACATAGAGCCGCTGCCCGTTCCGATACAGGGTGTAGATCCCCGGGCCGGCCGAGCGCGGGTCGGCGATGGCGGCCGGCAGCGACAACTCGGCGGACCAGGCGCGCCTCGCCGTCCCCAACTCGCCAGCCGGCGCAGCGCCGGCTGCGCGCTCGGCAACCGCCGCGCACGCGCGTCGCAGCGCCGCTTCGGTGTCCGGTCCGGCGATACCGGTCACCGGCAGACCCTCGCGCTGTTGAAAGCGCCGCAGCACGCTGCGCGCAGCCGCGTGCATGACCCCATCCACCGCAAGGCCAGCGGCCATGACGCGGTTCAGGCAATCCTGGGTCCAGCGCACGTACTCCGAGCCCCCGGCGACGTCGTCCAGGGCACCCTCAATCCCGAATCGAGGTAGCGGCAGTCCATAGCCGGGCCAGCGGGGTCGGCCGCGGAGCGGGCGCGGACGGGATCCACGCGGGGGGCCGATGGGGCGGCCGCCATCGGGCCTGCGCGGACGAGGTGGCGGCGGAGTGGCCCGCGGCATCGAACGCGGACGCGGGCCCGGGGCGCGGCGAGCCTCCGCTTCCCACCCCCGCGCTTGCGCCGGGACGAGTTCGAAGCTGTCGACGGGCCGAAGCGAGGGCCCCGAACCGGGATAGAAGGTTTTCATGTCGCCTCCACCGGATATGACCTGCGAGGATATCCACCACGCACGGCGCGCAGCAGCGCACGGCCGGCCTGGTCGACCCCTGCGTTGCGGTGACCTGCGGTGAGCACGAAGCCGAGGCAGGTCGTGAGCCCGTCGCAAGCCCGCATCAGCAGGCTGCGGATGCCGTCCTGCAGAAGCCGCCGGTGCAGCGCCAGCGGGCCTGGAGCGTCGCCGAAGACGCAGGACAGCACTGGAAGCGGCAGCCCGCCCCGCGGCATGCCGCCGGCGGCGACCACCCATGTGCGCAGGCGCCGCACCGCTGCCATCAGCTGGGCGCGCAAGGTCTCGCCCTCGGCGACGTTGCGCGCGAGCGCAACACCCGCGGCACGCACCGCCGCCATCGAGGGCGGGCTGCAATGGGTCCGCGTCTCGCTGGTCGCCCGAAAACGCCCGACCAGGCCGGCGCTGCCCGCCAGCACCGCGAGCGGGGCGCCGAAGCCCTTCGCCAGCGAGCTGCCGGCGACGATGCGTTCGCCAGTCAACCCCCGCCAGCGAAGCGAACCGCCACCGCCACGGCCGTAGGGACGGTCCGGGCTGGGCGCCTCGCCAAGCAGGCCGAGCGCCTGGGTATCGTCAACCACCAGCCAGCCGCCGCCGCGGTCGGCGATCTCGGCGTAGCGTGCAAGCGGCGCGATCCGTCCGCAGCTCGGGCAAAGACCGTCGGTCAGCACCACGGGCCGCCGCCCGGCGCATGCCGCCGCCCCGGCGAGGCGCGCGAGGGCCTCGGCATCGTGGTGGGGAAAGCGGCGCAACGGGACCCGCCTCGCCGCCGCCGCGGCCTCCGCGCCCCAGCGCGCGATCGGATAGGCCGCGCCATCGCAGAAGATGGCCACGCGCTCGGCGGCGAGCATCAGAAAGAGGTCGCGGAACAGATGCAGGGTCGACGGCAGCAGGACGCCCGACTCGCAGCCCTGCAGCCGCGCGAGCGCCGCAGCAGCCTCCTGCGCCGCGGCGGTCTCGCCCAGCGCGGCCGGACGCCCCTCGGTCAGCGCGTCCCAAGGCGCAAGTTCGGCACTTGGGTGGCGCAGGCCGAGGTAGAGCGCGGAGCTGAAGTCGAGCATGACCGATGCTCCTCAGGCGCTGCGCGGCTGCGCCGCGAGCCTCCGCTGCAGCAAGGTCGCCGGCAACGTGAAGTCGACCGCGCCGCCGACGTTCGCCGCGGTCAGGTCGACGCCGGTGACCGCGCGGTAGGCGTGTGTGTACCCCTGGATCTCCGGCCGCCAGAAACGCGCCCAGTTCGCGGCCTGGGCCGGATCGTTCGCATCGCTCCAGGCCCCATAGCGGATCGACAGCAGGACCTGCTCGCCGAACATCGCCAGGTTGCGGAACTGCAGTACGCTGGTGTCGGTCCAGCCCTGCAGCTTCTTCATCGCATCGACCCGGTCCATCCACGGCTCCGGATAGGCCACCATGATGCGGGTCGGCAGGAACTCGCGGAATTCGGGCCGCGCCAGCATCCATTGCTGCATCAGCATCTCGATGCGCGCCGTCGAGGGCAGGTCGCCGAACTGGTTGTGCGCGCCCTGCGACAGGATCAGATGCACGTCCTTGAGCCCGTTGAGCAAGGGGAAGCCGTCGGCGACGATCGTGGTGTCGTCGTCCTGCTTGAAGAAGCCGGCGCACAGGTTGAGCAGGTTGTGGAAGGCCTCGAGGAACTTCGAGCGCGTGTCGGCCGCGCGCAGCTCGCGCACCGCCTTGCCTTCCAGGCGCAGGCCGTAGTGGTGGTCATACTCGTAGTTGCGCCGCACCACGGTCAGGCGGTGCTGTTCGTCCTGCACCATGCCCCAGAACAGGTTGTTCAGCGGCCGCAGCGGGTCGATCTCGAGGTTGGCGAGCGGATCGGGTTCGCGCGGGCCGCGCACGTTCTGGAAGCGGCGCGTGATCGCATTCATGGTCTGCACCAGCATCCCTTCCTCGTGCCAGTAGGACCAGATGAGCTCGAGCAGGCAGGGCGCGAGCAGCTTCTCGCGCAGGATGCCGAAGCACTCCTCGGGCAGATCGGCGCCGCCGAACATCGCCTCCTTGATGCGAACGTCGGCGAGCTTGGCGCGGATCAGGCCCAGATAGGGCAGGGTCGGGTCGCTGGTGCCGTTGACGGCGACCAGATAGCGGTCCCACAGGGCATCGAGATCGACGTTGCGACCGACCCGGCGGGTGACGTAGTCCAGATCGGCCTGGTCGAAGGGGAAGTCGTCGAGCGCCACGCCGCAATTGACCGCGACGAAAGCCTCGGTCGCCGTCTTCAGGATGCGGTATGCCTCGGTATCGGTGAATGGCAGGAAACGCTTCTTGAGCAGGCTGTCGAAGGCCTCCTTCTTCTTCGGGAAACGCTGTGTCTCGAAGTCGGACGGCGCGTCAGGCAGGGGTTCGCCGCACAGCACGTGGTTCATGAAGCGGGCGTAGTTGTTGAATGACAGCGCTTCGGTGCTCTTGCGGATGACGACCCACAGCGGCAGGTCCTCGGTCGGCTCGGTGGCCGCACGTCGCATCGTCACCGACATGTCGCCGGCGACGCTCTGCACGTTCGGCAGCACGATCAGATCGCCGCGCACATGCAGCTCCGGACTGCCCCTCAGGGTCGCGTCCCACGACGCAACGCCGCGCCGACTGGCATGGAAGATGTATTCGCGGGTGACCCGCTCCGCGTCCTCCTGGCTGCGGTAATCGGGCAGGATGTTGCCGCCCGCCGAAGTCAGCGAGGTCACGAAGTCCGTTCCCGCCTGCCGCTGCCAGCTCAGGCTGACGAAGACCGACTGGCCTTCGCGCACCTCGTTGCAGGGGGTCCGCGTGCAGTTGCTGCCGGCGACGAAGGTCTCCACCGTGAAGCCGAAGGGCAGCCCGAGCTCGACCCGTTCGCGGCAGTCGGACCGCAGCCTCAGGTCCTGGCAATCGCTCAGGCCATGGGCCTCGGCACGGATCTCGTAGGCGCCGGCCGGCAACTCGAAAGCGACAGCGCCGTTGCCGTTCGTGACCCCTTCCGCGACCACGAGGCCGGGCAGCCGCGATGGCGCTTCGGGCTTGCCGCCCGCCTCCGCCTTGCCGCCGCCCTCAGGCTTGCGACTCACTCGCACCGCCGCGCCGATGATCGCGGCCTGCGCACCGGCGGCGTCGCGCACATGGACGTCGACCGTTCCCTTCTGCTGTTTCTGTTCGGTTGTCATGTCATCCTCCTCATTGGAAGCTCACGCGCTGCGCCAGCTGCCGCGCCAGTGCGTGCGTCGCCCCGGTCGCGGCGGAAGCCGTGGCACAGGCCGACGAGGTATCGAGCGCGCTGCGCAAGGCCCAATGCGTGAGCAGCCTGGCGACCAGGACGGCCTCGTCCTCGGGCCGCAGCACACCGTCCGCGCGCGCCTGGCCAAGCACCGCGAACACCAGCGTGGGCGGCGCCCGGTACATGTCGGCGGGCTGGCGCGACCAGGCCCGGAACAGGGCTGAGAGACGCGCCGGCTGGCGCTGCGCGACATCGAGCACCTCGACCAGGGAGCGCCCACGCAGCCGCTCCGGGCGATGATTCAGCAGCAAGGTGACGAAGCCCGGCATGCCTTCCTGCAGTTGGGCGAGCAGGCGCCGGCGTGCGGGCTCGAGCGCGTCGACCGGGTAGTAGGCCTCCCACAGCGCAGCCAGCCGCGCCCACTGCGGGTGCGGGTAGAGCGCGTCGCCGAGCGCACAGCTCAGCTTCACGCGGATCCAGGGCACCGGGTGCGGATTGTCCAGGTCGAGGCGGAAGACGAAGGCGCGCGGCAGGCTCACGACACCGATGAGGCCCATCGTCGCCGCGATGCCAACCCTCGCCACCGACCACAGGTCGGCCACGATCTCCGAGATCCAGCGTTCCCACAGCCGCCACACCTGCTCATGGCCGCCCCCGCGCTGCATGCCCTGCAGCACAGGGCGCAGCGAGTCGACCAGCTCGATCAGCGCCGCGGCCTGATGGCCCACTTCGTGGAACAGCGAGGAGGCGATGCCGCTGCCCACCATGCGCTCACGCGGCACGCGGATGATCGCCACCGGATTCGCGCCGCCGCCAGGCAGCCGCGTCCGCGCCCTGCGGATGGCGGCGCCAACGCCACGGTCGAGGTAACAGACCACCGGCGGCAGCTCGTAGTAGCCCCCCGGCAGGCGCAGCGCATCCGCCGCGGCCACGTCCAGGCCAGCCAGCCACACCCCGGCCTCGTGCTCGCTGCGCTGCATGATCGCGTCGTTGAACAGGTCGAACTGGGTGACCGCCGCATTGAAGCGGAGCTTGAGCAGGGCGAAGCGCCGCTGCGCCTGCTCGATCGTCGTCCGTCCTGCCTCCGGCCCGGCCAGCCAGGCAAGGAAGGCGCGGATCGAGCGACGCAGCTGATGGCGACCCTGCACGAGCTGGCGCTCGATCGCGGCCTGCGCGGCAGGCAGCAGGGCAGCGGCCGGCACCATGGGCTCGACCAGGGCGAAGGGCTTCACGCGCGCCACCCGGGTCAGCAGCGCCCGCGCTTCCTGCCCCAGCATCCACGATGCGTACGGGCTGATGGGCATCGCCGCCTAGGCTCCGAACAGCACGATCTTGTTGCCGCGGCGCACCCAGGTGCCCTTCTGGCCGCGGACCCCGGCAAGCAGCGCCGCGCGCGGGCTAGCACCGCCGACGAGGCCCGGCGCCAGTCGTCGCGCCGCCGCCACCGCCGCCGCCTGCGCGACGGCGCGCGGATCGGCGCCCCCCGGGGCGACAGCGGCGCGGCGGACGGTGTCGGCCGCGACTCGGACGAACTGGCGCGCACCTTCGAACTCGAGGTCCTCCTGGTCCAGCGCTTCGGCCTCCAGGCCGAGTGCGCTGCCGGCTGCGGAAGCGAGTCCGCTGCCGATCTTCGCGCCCAGCGGCCCACCGATGTAGCCACCGATGGCGCCGCCGGCGAGCGGCAACGCCTTCTTCGCCACGCCCTTGAGGACGCCGCCGACGGCCTTCCCGACCGGCGACCGGATGACCTTGCCCGCCACCCGCCCGACCCGCTTGATGAAGCTGCCGAGGAACTGATCCAGTTCTGCCTCGTTGGTCACCGCCAGCAACTCGCCGGCGAGCTGGATCTCGTCGGCCTCGCTCAGGACGCTCTCACCAATGGTCTCGCCGGACCATTCGGCTTCGTCGTACTCGCCCAGACCGTCGGTCTCGAACTCCTCCGACTCGAAGCCGGGCTGCTCGTACGAATATTCCATCTGCGTGCGATCGATGTCGTGCATGATCTGTCTCCTGGATGTGGTGGCACGAACGGCGCCGACGGCATGAACCCCCGGTTCAGCAATCGACGATGATGAGTCTGGCGCCGCGACGCACCCAGCGTCCGGCACGTGGTGATGGCGCACCGCGGACGGGCCGCGGCGCCCCCGATCCGACAAGCGCCGGCAGCAGCCCGGGCGCATGATGGCTGGCGGCTTGAAGCACCCCGCTGCGCAGGGCCCGCAATGCGGAGCGCGTGCGCCGGCTGGCGCCGGCGACGTGGCGCACCGCGTCACGGGCAAAGCGGACGAAGCTGCGGGCGAGCTCGAACTCCTGATCCTCCGGGCTGAGGCCTTCGAGCTCCAGACCGAAGTAATGAGCGCTTTCCGTAACAGGCGGCGAGCCCTCGCCGACGGCGCGGCCGTGCGCAAGGCGCGCCATCGCGGGCAACGCCCGTTTCGCCGCGGCGCGCAGCGTGCCGGCCAGCGCGCCACTCAGCGGCGGGCTCAGGCAGGT
This sequence comes from Thauera sp. WH-1, assembly GCF_047806685.1. Lineage (NCBI taxonomy): Bacteria > Pseudomonadati > Pseudomonadota > Betaproteobacteria > Rhodocyclales > Zoogloeaceae > Thauera > Thauera sp. WH-1. The sequence goes on along the minus strand of NZ_JBLQGP010000002.1, from coordinate 41,859 downwards.
CGCGCCAGCCGCGCCTGCGGTGGCGAGCAGCCGGTGCAGGAAGCCATCGAACTCGGCCTCGCTGCGCAGGTCGAGCAGTTCGGCGGCGAGTTCCAGGTCGCCGAGGTCGGCGACCGCCTCGTCGGCCGACGCCGCTCCGCGCGCCGCGCCGGCCATCTCGAGGAGCTCGGTCTCGGGGCTGTAGTCCACCAGTGCTCGATTCATGGCATCCACCCTGCACATCGCGAATCGGTCGATCCGCCTGCCAGGTTCCCAGCAGGGTCCGTGCCAGCCCGAACATCGCGTGGATTCGCGGTGCGCAGCGCTGCCGGCGCGAAGCGTGCTTCGCATGGCGAGCCGGACTCGGTTACGAGACGAAATGAACTTCGCCCTGACCGTCGGGCAAAGCCAGCGGGGTGCGTCTGGAGGTGCTGCGGGCGCCGCGACTCAGCGAGGCGCCGACCGCCAGTGCGCCGGCACCGCATCGAGCGGCCGGCCGGCATCGCCCAGGCGGTAGTCGCACACGCCGTCGGGGAAGATCGCGCGCAGGCGATCGGCATGGGCGCGCATGTCCACCGCGCCGTACTCGCCGGCGGCGATGGCGGCGTCGACCGACTGCAGGCGGCACTTGAAGAGGTCGCCGGCGAGCGGGCCGCCGGCTGCCGTGCGCGAGGTGCCGAAGACGCGGAAGGCGGCGCTGCAGGGGCCGGTGGGGCGCGCGTTGCCGACACCGTCCCACACCCCGTCGCCGCGCGCGATGAGCTCGCCGGCGGCATCGAAGCAGCTGTCCGCCGCCGCCGCCGCCGGGCGGTTGCCTACGACGCCGCGCGCCGGCGCCGCGCGCATCGCCTGCAGCCAGTCGTCGATGACCGCGAGCGCGCGCGGGGTCGGGTCGTAGTCGGGGTGCGCGACCCAGATCGCCTGGCGGCCGCTGTCGCCGAGCGCGGTGACGATGCGCGCGCGCGCGGCGAAGGAGGCGCTGATGTGATGCATGTCGAGCTCGGCCTCGCGGTCGTGGCGCAGGTCGATCACCGGAATGTCGAGGTAGCCGAGGAAGACCTGTCCGCTGCGATAGGCCGCCTCCATGGCCGCGACGTCGCCCGTGCTGCGCGGCGCCGGCCCATCGCCGGCCGCGCGCGTCATGTTGTGCGCGCTCCACAATGACAGCCACAGCGGCTGACGCAGGCCGGGCAGGCGGTACAGGCGCTCGGGCTTCATCTGCGCCGCCGGCAGCCAGCCGCCGATGCGGGCGTTGAGCTCGAGGAAGGCCTCGGGCTCGAGCTCGCCGCGGCGCAGCGCCTGCAGGCCGTACTGCACGCCGACGTTGTCCCAGGTGCGGCGGCCGTGGCCCTCGCCATCGAGGCCGTAGATCGGCGCCAGGTCGTCCCAGTAGGTCCAGTTCACCTGCGCCCGCAGGGCCTCGGCGTAGTGATCGGCGCGCGGTGTGAACCGCGGGTTGAGCACCAGCGGCGTCAGCCGCCGCCAGCCCTGCACGCATTCGCTCGCGCCCGCCGGCCAGCGCGGCAGGCGCCCCTGCAGCAGCAGGTTGGGCGGATAGAGCACGGCATAGCGGTTATCGACGCCGTTCACCGCATTGAGTCCGCCGACCTGTCGCCGCGCCTCGTGGTCGCGCCAGCGTGCGGTGTCGGCGGCGGCGACGTCGAAGTAGTACTCGAGCAGCTCGCAGTCGAGCGCATGGGTGGTCTGGGTGACCATGTCCGGGTAGGCGTACTGCGGAATCGCCGCGTCGAGCAGGCCGGGCAGGTTCTGCGCGAACAGGTACTGCTGCAGCCCGCCGCCCGAGCCGCCGAGGCCGACGGTGTACAGCGGCGCGCCGTAACGGGCGACGAACTGGCGCTTGACGCGCAGCGCGGTGTGGCCGGCCAGCACCATGTTGTAGTGCACCGAGCTGTGGTTGCCGGTGGAGGTGACGAGGGCATAGCCGCGCGCCAGCGCCTCGGCGTTGCGCACCAGGATGCGCTCGAGCGCCAGCCGGCCCTGCCGGCGGCCGATGCCGACGCCGCCGCCGAACAGATAGATGAGGCGCCGGTTCCAGTAGCGACCGTCGGGCGCCTCTGCCGCCTCGGCCGGATCGGCAAGGACGACGATGGCGTAGAGGAAGCGGTTCAGGCTGCCGCGCTCGACGCGCAGCACGAAGGGGATGTCGCGGCCCTCGTGGCGCAGCATGTCCACATCGGTTGCCGCCGCGCTCCAGGGGACGAAGGCCTCGCTGCCGACCGGCTTGTAGTAGTGATCGATGCGGCTGCGGATCAGGCAGTCGCGGCTGTAGCCGAGGATCTCGCCGCCGGGCAGGCCGTCGGCACCGACGCGCCGCACCGGCACGCCGTGGCCGTCGTGGTTGTCGATCTCGGGCTGGCCGAGGCCGGAGCGCTCGGTCTCGCACAGGAAGGGATACTGCAGCGGACCGAGGGCCGGCGCGCCCGCCGGGCCGATGCCGCCGATCGGGATCGGGTAGCGGGTGTCGTCCTCGGCATAGGGGAAGGGATGGGGATAGCGATAGGACGCGGCAGCGGCGCTGTCGGCCCCGCCGGCTGCAAGGGCATCCGGCATGCCCACCACCTGCGGCTCGAGCGCATCGGGCCGGCCGCCGACCACCGCCCACGCCAGTGCCGCCAGCAGCGCGGCAGCCGGCAGCGACAGCAGAAGGCGAGACCCGTGTGTTTTCATCGCAGTGCGCGCCGGCACCCGGGGCGTCCGGCAGCAGAAGGCTTGCTCAGTCGGACCGGGGCGCGGCCGCGGCGTTCAAGCCTGCGCTGGACGCCGGCGTGCCAGGCCGGGGCGCGGCGGGGCGGCCCCTCAGGGCGCGAGCTGCAGCGCCGCCAGCCGCGCATACAGCCCACCCTGGCGGCGCAGGTCGGCCGGCGTGCCGGTCTCGACGATGCGCCCGCCGTCCATCACCACGATGCGATCGACCTGCTGCACGGTGGCCAGGCGATGGGCGATGATCAGCGTCGTGCGCCCCTGCATCGCCGCCGCCAGGCCCTGCTGCACGAGGATCTCGGATTCGGCGTCGAGCGCGCTGGTGGCCTCGTCGAGCAGCAGCACCTGGGCGCCCTTCAGCATCGCGCGGGCGATCGCGATGCGCTGGCGCTGGCCGCCGGACAGCCGCGTGCCGCGCTCGCCGAGGAAGGTGGCGTAGCCCTCGGGCAGGCGGGCGATGAACTCGTCGGCAGCGGCCGCGCGTGCGGCGGCGATCACCTCATCGTCGCTCGCCGCCGGCCGGCCATAGCGGATGTTCTCCAGCGCGCTGGCGGAAAAGATCACCGGATCCTGCGGCACGATGGCGATGCTGCCGCGCAGCGCATGCAGCGCCAGCTCGCGGATGTCCTGGCCATTGAGGCGGATGCAGCCCGCGGAGACCTCGTAGTAGCGCAGCAGGACCTGCAGCAGGCTGGTCTTGCCGGCCCCGGAGGGCCCGACCAGGGCCACGCGCTCGCCGGGTTCGATGTGCAGGCAGATGTCGTCGAGCGCGCGCTGCCCCGGCCGCGCCGGATAGCAGAACACGACGTGCTCGAAGTCGATCGCCACCTGCTCGGCGCGCTGCGGCGCACGCGGCGCGAGCGGCTCGCGAATGGCGGACTCGGCATGCAGCAGCTCCATCAGGCGCTCGGTGGCGCCGCTCGCACGCATCACGTCGCCCCACACCTCGGCCAGCGTGCCGACGCCGCCGGCGACCAGGGCGGCGTAGATCACGAAGGCCCCCAGCTCGCCCAGCGACAGGCTGCCCGCCTGCACCTGGCGCGCGCCGATCCACAGCACGAAGATGATGGTGCCCATCACCGCGGCGATGATCAGCGCGGTCAGCAGCGCGCGCACCCGGGTACGGCGCACCGCGGTGCGAAAGCTGGTCTCGCTGCGCTCGCCAAAGCGCCGCGCCTCGGCCGCCTCCTGAGTGAAGGCCTGCACCGTCGGCATCGCGTTGAGGATCTCGCCGGCCAGCGCCGAGGCATCGGCGATGCGGTCCTGCGATTCGCGCGACAGCCTGCGCACGCGCCGCCCGATGAGGACGATGGGCAGCGCCAGCAGCAGCATCAGGCCGGCGATCAGGCCGAACAGCTGGGCGCTGGTCACCGCCAGCATCACCATGCCGCCGACGAACTGGAACAGGCTGCGCAGGCCCATCGACACCGAGCTGCCGACCACGGTCTGGATCAGTGTGGTGTCCGCGGTCAGGCGCGACAGCACCTCGCCGGTCTGCAGCGTCTCGAAGAACTGCGGCGACTGCCCGAGCACGCGCGCATACACCGCGCTGCGCAGGTCCGCCGTGACCCGCTCGCCGACCCACGACACCATGTAGTAGCGCCCCGCCACCGCCACCGCCCACAGCAGCGCCAGCCCGAACAGGGCGACGAACTGGCCGTCCAGGCTGTCCGTGCCGAGCAGGCCGCCGCCGGCCGCGACCCCCTTGCCGAAGCCCGAATCGATGAGGTCGCGAAAGGCCAGCGGCACCACCAGGATGGTCGCCGAACCCAGACACAGCAGCGCGAAGGCGAGCGCCACGCGGGCGCGGTAGGGGCGCAGGAAGGGCAGCACGCCGCGCAGGGCGGTCACGGCGCGCGCGGCGGACGGGGCGGACGGGGCGGGCGCGGCGGCAGAGGGAGCGGGGCTTGGGTGGCGCATGCGCGATTATGGTCTGCTTCCGGCCGTTGCAGAATGCGCCTACCATGCGCGCTCACGCCGGGCCCGGCCACCGTCCGCGCCGGATGGCCAGCCAGGCTCCCCGCCGCCACGCGACCGCCGACCATGTCCACCCGCCCCTCCAGCGCCCCGCCCTCGCGCCCTGCCTCCCCTGGCCCTGCCTCCCCTGGCCCCGGCTCCCCTCGCCCCGGCTCCCCTCGCCCCGCCTCCGCTCGCCCCTCCCCGCCCGACCGCGCCACGCCGCGCTTCGCGCCGCAGGACTTAGTCCCCACCGCCGAGCAGAGCGAGATCCAGACCAGCAGCGCGCGCCATGTGATCGCCATGGCCAACGCCGGCGCGGCCAAGACCACCACACTGGCGCTGCGCATCGCCGAATCCATCACGCGCGGCGTGGCCCCGGAGCACATCCTGGCGCTCAGCTTCTCCGCCGAGGCGGCGCGCGTGCTGCAGGGCCGGCTGCTCGCGATCGGCCTCGACGCCCAGCTTGCCCGCCGCGTGCGCTGCACCACCTTCGACGACTTCGCGCGCGCCACGCTGCGCGACATCGAAGGCGGCGACACCCCCTACCTCGACACCTTCGAGGCCGTCGCGCCCCATGTGCGCGCCGCCGTCGCCGAGCTGCACCGTCTCAACGCGCTGCGCCGCGCGCCGCGCGAGCTGTGGCTGCCCGAGCACAACGCGCAGATCGCCGACTTCCTGAAGATCGCGCAGCGACTGAAGACACAGCTCGTGCGACCCGATCTGGACGAGGACGAAACCGTCGCCCTGCGCGCCGACGCGCTCGACATTCCGGAGTCCATCTTCGCCCTCTACCGCCAGCTCGAGAAGGCGCGCGCCGGCGACGGCGAGGCCTGTCTGTGGCGCACCCGCTTCGACCACACCTACGACCTCGCCTGCCTGCTCACCGCGCCCGACGCCGAGCCGCCCGCGCTGCCGCGCTACCGCGTGCTGATCGTCGACGAGCTGCAGGACATGAACCCGGCGAGCTACGCCTGCCTCGAGCAGCTGCTCGCCCAGGGCGGCGCCTTCTTCACCGGCGCCGGCGACTTCGACCAGGTGATCCACGGCTGGGCGGGGGCGGACGTCGGCTTCATCCGCAGCCACTTCGGCACCGGCTGGCACGGCGTCGCGCGCCTGACGCTGACCACCACCTTCCGCCACGGCCCGGCGATGGCGCTGGCCACCGCGGCGCTGAAGGCCAAGGCGGTGGTGTCCGGCCGCGGCCATGCGGCGCGCCTGCACGTCGAGCGCTATGCCGACGCCGCGGACGCCGCGCGCAGGACACTCGAATGCGTGCGCGACTGGCGCGCGCGCGGCGGACGGCTGGACGAGTGCGCCATCATCCTGCGCTCGCCCGACCAGTCGATCGCGATCGAGAACGCGCTGCTCGAGGCCGGCATCGGCGTGCGCGTCGAAGGCTTCGACAGCTACCTGCTGCGCCCCGAGATCCTGCTGCTGCGCGGCGTGATCGCCTTCGCCCTCGCCGATTACGAGTCCATCCCCGGCGCGGCCAAGCGCCTGCAGGTGCTGCAGGCGCTCGAGCTGTGGCAGGAACTGTCGTGGTCGACCAGCCGCATCGAGGATCTCAAGACCGCCGCCGCCCAGCCCGAGCTGTTCGACGCCTTCCTGCACGGGCGCCTGCTGCGGCCGCAGACGCAGGCCGACCAGGCCGCTGCCGGGCTGTCCGAGGACGAGGAGACCGCGGCCGCGCAGCGCCTGCTCGCGCTGCTCGGGCGGCTGCGCCGGGAAGGCCGCCACGACGAGGCCAATGCGCTGCTCGCGCGCCAGCAGGCGGCCGCCCAGGCCGTCGCCGATACGCCCGCCCAGCAGCGCGCGCGCCAGCGCCTGCTGCAGGCGCTGGCCATGCTGCGCGAGGCACCTGCCGACCAGCCCGCCGATCTCGCCCTCGGCCGCGCGGCGCTGGCCCTGGACCTGGAGAAGGTCGCCCAGCGCATCTTCATCGACCCGGCCGACGCCGCCACGGTGGGACGCTCGATCGCCGGCTTCATCGACGCCGCGCGGGCCCTGGGCAAGCCCTTGCGCGCCTTCGCCCAGTGGCTGCGCGAAGCCGAGGAGAAGGTCGCCGAGCTGCGCCGGCGCAAGACCGTGCTGCTGTGCACGGTGGAAGCGGCCAAGGGCCAGGAGTTCGCCGCGGTGATCCTGCCCTTCCTGGAAGAAGGCGCCTTCCCGCTCGCCGGCTGCGACCGCAGCGAGGAGCACAACCGCTTCTACGTCGCCGCCACCCGCATGCGCGACGAGCTCAGCCTGCTCGTGCCGGCGGATGCGGCGAAGGTCAGCCCCTTCGTCACCGCGATGAAGATCGACGCAGCGCTTGCGCGCGGCCAGCTGCAACTCGATGCGCTGTCCGCCGGCGAGGCCCGCGACTGAGGACGGGCGACTGAAGGCGGGCGCCTCGGCCGTCCGCTGCAGCGGCTGCACGGCGCCGCGCCGGCGCAGCGGACGGGCGGGGTAGAATCGGCCCCATCGCCGACCGCTGAGGACAGGACCATGCCGGATTCCCACGCCCCGCTGCAGCATCGATCGCTCGCGCGCCGCCCCCTCGCGCGGGCCCCCATCATGCTGGCCCTCCTCATGCTGGCCGTGCTGCTGTCCGGCTGCGCCAGCCTGATGCAGCGCGAGCCGGTCCGCATCAACGTCGTCGGCCTCGAGCCGCTGCCCGGCGCGGGCATGGAGATGCGCTTCGCCGTGAAGCTGCGCGTGCAGAACCCCAACGAGACCGCGATCGACTTCGACGGCCTGGCGCTGGAGCTCGACCTCAACGGCCGCCCCTTCGCCACCGGGGTCAGCGACCGCCAGGGCAGCGTGCCGCGCTTTGGCGAAACGCTGGTCGAGATCCCGGTGTCGGTGTCGGCGATCGCCGTGGTGCGTCAGGCGCTGGGCGTCATGGACGGCGACGGCGCGATCAAGGCCGAGGTGCCCTACGCCCTGCGCGGGCGGCTTGCCGGCGGCCTGCTGGGTGGCATGCGCTTCTCCGATTCCGGTACCCTGAAGCTTCCCGAGCCGCTCAAGACCCCGCGCTGACGCGCATCCCGCACCCTGCGCGGCGCACGCGCCGCACGCCCAAGGAGACCGCACGATGACCCTGCCCACCGTCAACGACGCCCGCCTGCAACTCGAGAACCGCGTCGCCACGCTCACGCTGGCGCGCGACGACGTGCGCAATGCGCTCACCGGCACCGCGCTGATCGACGACATCGTGAACGTCGCCGAATGGGTCAACGCCTGCGACGAGGTGTCGGTGCTCGTCATCACCGGCGAAGGCTCGGCCTTCTCCGCCGGCGGCAACGTCAAGGACATGGCGGCGCGCGGCGGCGACTTCGCCGGCGACGTGGCCGAGGTCGCCACCCGCTACCGGCGCGGCATCCAGCGCATCCCGCTGGCGCTGCAGGCGGTCGAGGTGCCGATCATCGCCGCAGTCAATGGCCCGGCGATCGGCGCCGGCTTCGATCTGGCCAACATGGCCGACATCCGCATCGCGTCCACCAAAGCGAAGTTCGGCGAGACCTTCCTGAATCTGGGCATCATCCCCGGCGACGGCGGCGCCTGGTTCATGCAGCGCCTGATCGGCTATCAGCAGGCCTTCGAGCTCACGCTGTCGGGCCGCATCGTCGGCGCCGAGGAGGCGAAGACGCTGGGCATCGCGCTCGAGGTGGTCGAGCCCGAACAGCTGCTGACGCGCGCCCACGAGCTGGCCGCACGCTTCGCCGCCCAGCCGCCGAAGGCGCTGCGCCTGACCAAGCGCCTGATGAAGATGGCGCAGCGCATGGAACTCAAGGACTTCCTCGACCTTTGCGCCGCCTTCCAGGGCATGTGCCACAACGAGCCCGAGCACCTCGAGGCGGTGCACCGCCTGCTCGCGCGCAGCTGAGCGGCGCAGCCAGCCATGAACGGCCACGCCCCCCACTTCGAGCTCGAGGATTTCGCCGATCCGGCTGCCGCGCTCGAACGGGTGCGCGAGATCTACGAGCTGGCGGTCGATCACCTGCGCCGCGGGCTGCAGCACTACGTCGACGGCGCCGACGTCGGCCGCCACGTGCGCGCCTGCTACCCCTTGCTGCGGGTGCGCACCGACACCGTGGCGCGCGCCGACTCGCGCCTGTCCTACGGCTTCGTCGCCGGCCCCGGCGTGTTCGAGACCACGCTGACGCGGCCTGACCTGTTCGCCGACTACTACCTCGAGCAGTTCCGCCTGCTGATACAGAACCACGGCGTGGCGCTGGCCGTGGGCAGCAGCACGCAACCGATCCCGGTGCATTTCGCCCTGCCCGAGCACGACTACCTGGAAGGCCACCTCGGCCCCGATCGCCGCCGCCTGCTGCGCGACCACTTCGACCTGCCCGATCTCGGCGCCATGGACGACGGCATCGCCAACGGCACCTTCGAGCCCGGCCCCGGCGAGCCGCATCCGCTGTCGCTATTCACCGCGCCGCGGGTCGATTACTCGCTGCACCGGCTACGCCACTACACCGGCACGCGTCCAGCGCACTTCCAGAACTTCGTGCTGTTCACCAACTACCAGTTCTACATCGACGAATTCATCCGCCTCGGCCACGAGCTGATGGCCGACACCGCCTCGGGCCATGGCTACGAGGCCTTCGTCGAGCCGGGCAACGTCCTCACCCGCCGCGCCGACCTGGCCCCGCAGGACGAGGACGCCGACGGCGCGCCACCGCCACGCCTGCCGCAGATGCCCGCCTACCACCTGGTACGCAGCGACCGCGGCGGCATCACGATGGTCAACATCGGCGTCGGCCCGGCCAACGCCAAGACCATCACCGACCACATCGCGGTGCTCCGCCCCCATGCCTGGCTCATGCTCGGCCACTGCGCCGGGCTGCGCAACAGCCAGCAGCTGGGCGACTACGTGCTCGCCCACGGCTACGTACGCGAGGACCACGTGCTCGACGAGGAACTGCCGCCCTGGGTGCCGATCCCGCCGCTGGCCGAGGTGCAGGTGGCGCTCGAGGCGGCGGTGGCCGAGGTCACACAGCTGTCCGGCTACGAGCTCAAGCGCCTGATGCGCACCGGTACGGTGGCCAGCACCGACAACCGCAACTGGGAGCTGCTGCCCTCGCACGGCATGGCGAGCAGCCCCGAACGCCGCTTCAGCCAGAGCCGCGCGGTGGCGCTGGACATGGAATCGGCCACCATCGCCGCCAACGGTTTCCGCTTCCGCGTGCCCTACGGCACCCTGCTGTGCGTCAGCGACAAGCCGATGCACGGCGAGATCAAGCTGCCCGGCATGGCCGACAAGTTCTACCGCGAGCGCGTCGACCAGCACCTGCGCATCGGCATCCGCGCCCTCGAGCGCCTGCGTGCGCAAGGCGTCGACCGCCTGCACAGCCGCAAGCTGCGCAGCTTCGCCGAGGTAGCCTTCCAGTAGCGGCGAGTAGCGGCACGATGCGCGCCCGTCGACGCGCTCAGTAGCGCGCGCGGAAATGCCACTCGCCGGGCGCGATGTCGTTGCTCACCGCCCGCCGCGTCGCCTCATCGACGCGTTCATCATCGACTTCATACAGGCCGCACAGGCGTAGCGCGCGGCGCACCTCGAGCGTGTGGCCGAGGTATTCGTACACGACCCGCGCGCAGCACGGCATGCGTTCGCCACTGCCCGACACGCCGAGCTTGAGCCCGGTGAGGCGGGTGACGCGATTCTTGAACGAGGGGAACAGGATCGTCTGCGTCATCTCGAGGCCGGTCAGCGTCTCGTAGTCGGTGAGGAAGATGCGGTCGGTCAGGAAATGCGCCAGGCCGCGGTAGATGCCGTGGTAGGCCTTCTCGCGCGGATGCTCGACCAGGCGCTCGGTGCGCTGGTAATACACCCGGCCGTCACGCTTTTCCAGGCACACCAGGGTGCGCAGCAGCTGACCCGGGCAGGCCATCGACAGGTAGGTCTCGAAGTAGTAGCCGAGGTACTTGTCCAGCCCGGCGCTGCCGATGTCCTTCAGATGCGCAAGATGGGCCGCCTCCGGCGCTTCGCTTGCAGCCGGCGCCGCCGCCCGCGGCCGCACCTGCACCAGACGCTCGAACTGCGCGCTCGGCATCAGGATCTCGTGCTCCTCGACGCCGAAGAAGGCGCAGAAGCGGCGCAGCGTGTGTGCCGACGGCCGGTAGCGCCCGCTCAGGTAGCGGTTGAACTGCGGCCGGTTGATGTCGAGCCGGCGGCAGACCTCGGCCACCGAGCGGTAGTAGCTGCACAGCAGGCGCAGGTTGCGGGCGAAATCCTCGTGCATGGTGGGCTCCTCGGGCGGGGGACTGGGTGGCTCACCGGCGCGGCGCGATCGCGGCACACACCGGCAGCACACAGTGCATCTGTCGCAGTATGGCGCAGTTCCAGCGTCACTCGGCAACGCTCGGAGCCAGAACGCCAAATTCCCCCGCACGCCGCGGCTTGCTGAAATGCCTCCACCCCTGCCGCTCGTGCGGGGGAAAACGACAACAGCGGCCCCGCGCCGCGCAGCAAGGAGACACTTCATGCCTGCCCACTCGAGTCACGTCGCGGCCCCGGCCGCCAACCTGCGGCCCTTCGTGCCCACGACCGGCGACCGCCGCCTGCGCCACGGAGGGTGCCGCCATGCTTGAGCTGCTCAACGACCTGCTGTGGTCCAAGGTGCTGATCGTGGTGCTGATCGGCCTCGGCCTGTGGTTCACCATCGGTTCGCGCTTCGTCCAGTTCCGCTACTTCGGCCGCATGTTCCGCATCCTCGGCGCGAAGCAGGCCTTCGCCCATGACAAGCACGGCCACCTCAGCTCCTTCCAGGCGCTGATGCTGTCGGTCGCCGGCCGCGTCGGCGGCGGCAACATCGCCGGCGTCGCCGTCGCCATCACGCTGGGCGGCCCGGGCGCGATCTTCTGGATGTGGATGGTCGGCCTGATCGGCATGGCGACCAGCTTCTTCGAGTGCACCCTGGCCCAGGCCTACAAGAAGGCCGAACCCGACGGCACCTACCGCGGCGGCCCGGCGCACTACATCGCCCGCGGCATGGGCGCGAAGTGGAAGTGGCTGGCGGCCGTGTATTCGGTGCTGCTGCTGCTCACCTTCGGCTTCGGCTTCAGCGCGCTGCAGTCCTACTCGGTGGCGACCTCGTTCAACGACGCCTTCGGCATTCCGGTGGTCGCCACCGGCCTGGGCCTGGCGCTCATCGTCGGCGCCATCATCTTCGGCGGCGTCAAGCGCATCGCCCAGGTCGCCGAGGTGCTGGTGCCGGTGATGGCGCTCGGCTATCTGGCCATCGCGCTGGTAGTGCTGGCGCTCAACATCACCGAACTGCCCGCGGTGCTGGCGCTGATCGTCAAGAGCGCCTTCGGCCTCGAACCCGCGATCGGCGGCGGCATCGGCGCGGCCATCCTGATGGGCGTCAAGCGCGGCCTGTTCTCCAACGAGGCCGGCCTGGGCAGCGCGCCCAACGTCGCCGCCGTGGCCTACGTGCCGCACCCGGCCAGCCAGGGCGTCGTGCAGGCCTTCTCGGTGTTCATCGACACCCTGATCCTATGCACCTGCACCGCCTTCATCGTGCTGCTGGGCGAGGTCTACCAGCCCGGCGTGGCATCCGAGATCGGCGGCGTGGCGCTCACCCAGGCCTCGCTCGCCGGGCATGTCGGCGAGTGGGGGCGCGTCTTCGTCAGCATCGCGCTGATGCTGTTCGGCTTCACGACGATCATCTACAACTACTACCTCGGCGAGAACAGCCTGAGCTTCTTCAGCGACAACAACCCGCTGCTGGTCGGACTCTACCGCGTGCTGGTGATCGCGCTGTGCGGCTGGGGCGCCACCACCGACCTCGGCACCGCCTTCGCCTTCGCCGACGTGACGATGGGCTTGCTCGCGCTGGCGAACCTGTTCGCCCTGGCGATGCTGTTCAAGCCCGGCCTGCGCCTGATGCACGACTATGACCGCCAGATCGCCGCGGGGGTCGACGAGCCGGTGTTCGACGCCACCCGCTTTGCCGACCTCGACATCGACCGCGCCGCCTGGGTGATCGAGCCCGAGGACGGCGGCACCCGCGCCGCCGCAGCCGCACAGCCGCGTACCACCTGAGGCCGTCGCGCGACGCCCAGCCCTCACCCACCGGGGCCGCAGTGGCCCCGCTCCGACACCCCTCATGGACGGATCATCCAGCATGACTACCCGCATCGAACACGACCTCCTCGGCGACATGGCCCTGCCTGCCGAGGCCTGGTTCGGCATCCAGACCCAGCGCGCGGTCGACAACTTCGCCATCACCGGCGTGCCGATCAGCCACTTCCCGGCCTTCGTCAATGCGCTGGCGATGGTCAAGGCCGCGGCCGCACGCGCCAACCACGAGCTCGGCCTGCTGCCGGCGCACAAGGCCGAGGCCATCCTCGCCGCCTGCGAAGACATCATCGGCGGCCGCCTGCACGACCAGTTCGTCGTCGACCTGATCCAGGGCGGCGCCGGCACCTCGACCAACATGAACGCCAACGAGGTGATCGCCAACCTCGCCCTGGAGAAGCTGGGCCAGCCCAAGGGCGCGTATGCCTTTCTGCACCCCAACGACGACGTGAATATGTCGCAGTCGACCAACGACGCCTACCCCACCGCGGTCTGCGTCGGCCTGCAGTTCGCCGTCGAACCGCTGCTCGAGGCGATCGCCAGCCTCAAGCGCGCGCTCGAGGCCAAGGGCCGCGAGTTCGCCGACGTGATCAAGATGGGCCGCACCCAGCTGCAGGATGCGGTGCCGATGACGCTCGGCCTCGAGTTCGAGGCCTTCGCGGTGAATCTGGGCGAGGACATCGACCGTCTCAACGAGGTCTGCCTGCTGCTGTGCGAGGTCAACCTCGGCGGCACCGCGATCGGCACCGGCATCAACACCCACCCCGACTACGCGGCACGCGCCGTGCGCCATCTCGCCGCGATCTCGGGCAAGCCGATCGTGCCGGCGGCCAACCTGGTCGAGGCGACCTCGGACATGGGCGCCTTCGTGCTGTTCTCCGGCGTGCTCAAGCGCTTCGCGGTCAAGCTGTCGAAGCTCGCCAACGACCTGCGCCTGCTCTCCAGCGGGCCGCGCACCGGCTTCGGCGAGATCCACCTGCCGCCGATGCAGCCGGGCTCGTCGATCATGCCGGGCAAGGTCAATCCGGTGATCCCGGAGGCGGTGAACCAGACCGCCTACCAGGTGATCGGCAACGACCTCGCGGTGACGATGGCGGCCGAGGCCGGCCAGCTCCAGCTCAACGCCATGGAGCCGCTGATCGTCTACAACCTGCTGTCCTCGGTGCGCATGCTCGACGCCGCCTGCCGCATGCTGGAGGAGCGCTGCATCCGCGGCATCCGCGCCGATCGCGCACAGTGCCGGCGCCATGTCGAGCACAGCATCGGCGTGATCACCGCGCTCGTGCCGCACATCGGCTACGCAAACGCCTCGCGCATCGCCGCCCAGGCGCTGCACAGCGGCGACACCGTGCGCGCCCTCGTGCTGGGAGAGGGCCTGCTGGGCGAGGCCGAGCTGGACGCACTGCTGAGCCCGCAGTCGATGCTGGCGCCGCAGCGACGCGCGGCATGAGGGCGCGCGTGCTGGTGCTCCACACCGGGGGCACCATCGGCATGGCGCGCGGCACCGACGGCTACCGTCCGATGCCGGGCTTCGCCGCCGTGCTCAGGCGCCACCTGGACGGCGTGCCTGGCCTGCCCGCCTTCGAGCTCGTCGAACTGGCGCAGCCGATCGACAGCGCCAACCTGCAGCCGGGCCACTGGACGACGATTGCCGCCGAGCTCGTCGCGCGCTGGGACGACTACTGCGGCTTCGTCGTGCTGCACGGCACCGACACCATGGCGTGGACCGCATCGGCGCTGTCCTTCATGCTGCGCGGCGCCGACCGGCCGGTGATCCTCACCGGCGCGCAGATTCCGCTGGTCGAGCCGCGCAGCGATGCGCTCGCCAACCTGCAGGCGGCGCTGACCCTGGCGGCCGGGCTGCCGGCCGGCGAGGTGGGCGTGTTCTTCGGCCGTCGGCTGCTGCGTGGCAACCGCAGCACCAAGGTGAGCAGCACCGCGCTCGACGCCTTCGACTCGCCCAACGCCGCCGCGCTGGCCGCGACGGGCATCGACATCGAATTGCACGCCGCACGCCTGCTGCCGGTCACGGCGCGCGACTTCAGTCTGCCCGACTTCGAGCCCGCGGCCGTCGCCGTGCTCACCCTCCATCCCGGCCTGCCGGCACGCAGGGTGGAGGCGATGCTCGACGACCCGGTGCTGCGCGGCCTGGTGTTGTGCAGCTACGGCGCGGGCAACATCCCCGATGCCGAGCCGGGCCTGCTCGAGGCGCTGGCGCGCGCCGTCGCGCGCGGGGTGGTGGTGGTCAACCGGACGCAGTGCGCCCACGGACCGGTGGTGCAGGGCGCTTACGCCACCGGCGCGGCACTCGCGCGCATCGGCGTGGTGTCGGCTGCCGACATGACCCTCGAGGCCGCCTTCGCCAAGCTGCACGTGCTGCTCGCCACCCACGCCGATCCGGCCACCGTGCGCGCCCGCTTTGCCACCGCGCTGTGCGGCGAGATGTCGTGAAGCGGCGGCGAGCACGCTGAGGTGCGCCGGGCCGGCAACGCTCACGTAGAATGAGCGCCCCAGGCCCAGCGCATTCAATGGTGGTCGGGAAGTGGCGCCGCCCTCGCCCCGCATTCCCGCGCACCGGCGGTCATCATGGCAACAGACACCTCGCCGCGCGTGCTGTCGGTGATTCCACCGATGACGCAGCTCAACACCCCTTACCCGTCCACCGCCTATCTCACCGGCTTCCTGCGCACGCGCGGCATCGACGCGGTGCAGGACGACCTCGCGCTCAAGCTGGTGCTGCGGCTGCTGTCGCCCGCCGGGCTGGACGACATCCGCGCCCGCGCCGAGGCGCTGCCGAAGAAGCAGCGCACGCCGCTGGTGCAGGGCTTCATCGAGCATTTCGCGCGCTACCGGGCCACCATCGCGCCCACCATCGCCTTCCTGCAGGACCGCGACCCGACCATCGCCCACCGCATCGCCAGCCGGACCTTCCTGCCCGAGGGGCCGCGCTTCGATGCGCTCGACGCCTACGTCGACCCCGACGATCCGGACGGCGGCGATCCGCTCGCCTGGGCCTTCGGTGCGCTCGGCCTGCATGATCGCGCGCGCCATCTGGCCACGCTGTATCTCAACGAGCTCGCCGACATCCTGCGCGACGCGGTCGATGCCCGCTTCGAGTTCGTGCGCTACGCCGAGTCGCTGGCGATGAGCCAGCCGAGCTTCGAGCCGCTCGCCGCCGCACTCATCGCGCCGCCGACGCTGGTCGATGACGCCCTGCGCGCGCTCACCCTCGAATCCGTCGCCCGTCACGCGCCGCAGGTGGTGCTGGTGTCCACGCCCTTCCCCGGCTCGGTGTACGGCGCCTTCCGCATCGCGCAGGCGATCAAGGCGGCCCGCCCGGACATCGTCACCGTGCTCGGCGGCGGCTTCGTCAATACCGAGCTGAGGGAGCTTTCCGAGCCGCGCGTGTTCGACTACTTCGACTACGTCACCCTCGACGACGGCGAGCGTCCGCTACTGGCGCTGCTCGAGCACCTGCAGGGCAAGCGCGGCCGGTCGCGCCTGGTGCGGACCTTCGTGCGCGAGGCGGATACGGGGCTGGTGCGCTACATCAACCTCGTCGAGCCCGACATCCCCTTCGCCGAGGTCGGCACCCCGACCTGGGACGGCCTGCCGCCCAACGGCTATCTGTCGGTGCTCGACATGCTCAACCCGATGCACCGGCTGTGGTCGGACGGGCGCTGGAACAAGCTCACCGTGGCCCACGGCTGCTACTGGAAGAAGTGCAGCTTCTGCGACGTCAGCCTCGACTACATCGGCCGCTACGACGGCGCCCCCGCCGCGCTGCTGGTCGACCGCATCGAGGCCATCATCGCCGAGACCGGCCAGACCGGCTTTCACTTCGTCGACGAGGCCGCGCCGCCCAAGGCCTTGCGCGCGCTCGCCGAGGAGCTGCTGCGCCGCGGCGTGGCGATCTCGTGGTGGGGCAACATCCGCTTCGAGAAGTCCTTCACGCCCGAGCTGTGCCGGTTGCTCGCCGACAGCGGCTGCATCGCGGTGTCGGGCGGGCTGGAGGTGGCCTCGGACCGCCTGCTGAAGCTGATGAAGAAGGGCGTGTCGGTGGAGCAGGTGGCGCGCGTCACCCACGCCTTCACCGAGGCCGGCGTGCTGGTCCATGCCTACCTGATGTACGGCTTCCCGACGCAGACGGTGCACGACACCGTCGACGCGCTCGAATACGTGCGCCAGCTGTTCGAGGCCGGCTGCATCCAGTCCGGCTTCTTCCACCGCTTTGCCTGTACCGTGCATTCGCCGGTGGGCATGAACCCGCAGGACTACGGCGTCGAACTCGTGCCCCTGCCCGAGGTGAGCTTCGCCAAGAACGACGTCGGTTTCATCGACCCCACCGGCGTCGATCACGATCGCCTCGGCAAGGCGCTCAACAAGGCGCTATACAACTATATGCACGGTATCGGACTCGACACCGACGTGCGCAGCTGGTTTGCCGACAAGGTGCCGCGGCCGCGGGTGTCGCGCCAGTTCATCGCCCGCGCGCTGCAGCAGGATTGATTGACGAAGTTTGACTTTGGGCATGAACCTGCGGTCGTGATGACCGCTAGAATCCTCTGACGCGCAACCCCACGCATGCCACTGCGATAAGAAGATGGACGACCACCTGCCCGCCGGCCCCCCGCTCACGCTGACGCTCGACGAAACGACGCGCACCCTGTGCGCCAGTCTCGCGCACGACACGCGCTTTCCGCGCATCGACGCGTTGTGGCTGCGCGACCGTCTCGGCGACGCCGGCTATGCGGACGTCAAGATCCGGCCGCAGGCGATCAAGGAACTGATCGCCCGCTACAACGCCGGCGAGTCCGTGCCGCCGCTCGACATCGCCGATTGCCTCGACGCCAGCCTGCAGATCACGACCACGATCGACGGCCTCTGCGCCCGCCTCACGATCGTCCCCGCGAAGGGCGGCAAGGCCGCAACCAAGACCGAGCTGCTCGCCCTGCTCGCCGCCAAGGGCATCGTCGAAGGCGTGCGCGTCGATGAGATCAACCGCGCGATCGCCGCCGGCAAGGCCGACGAGCTCGTCATCGCCGTCGGCCGCGAACCGGTACCCGGCGAGGACGGCCGGCTCGAATACCTGCTGCCCGACATGCGCGAGCGCGTACCCAGCATCCGCCCCTGCGGCCGCACCGACTTTCGCGACCTGGGCGAGATCCTGGTGGTGGCGACCGGCGACGCCCTGATGCGCCGCCACCCCCCGACCAGCGGCGAGGACGGCCTCAGCGTGTTCGGCAAGCCGATCGCGCCCAAGCCCGGCAAGGACACGCGCTTTGCCAGCGGACTGCGCGGCGTGAGCCTCTCGGCGCAAGACCCCGACCTGCTGGTCGCGGCCTGCGACGGCCAGCCGGTGCGCGTGCGCGGCGGCATCATCGTCGAGCCGATCTACACCGTGGATGCGGTCAACATGGCCACCGGCAACATCAACTTCGACGGCACGGTCAAGGTCCGCAACGACGTGCAGGCGGGCATGAGCATTCGCGCCAGCGGCGACATCGAGGTGGGCGGCGTGGTCGAGCCGGCCACGCTGGAGGCCGGCGGCAACATCATCGTCCGCGGCGGCGTCATGGGCGGCATCGGTGGCAAGACGGCCGGCAAGGATCTCAGCGCCCACGCCATCCGCTGCGAGGGCAGCTTTTCCGCCACCTATGCCCAGCAGGCGAGGATCACCGCCGGCGACTCCATCTTCATCGACGACCTCGCCATGCAGTGCCAGCTCCAGGCCGCCAACCACGTGCGCATCGGCAACCTGCGCCGCGGCCACATCATCGGCGGCAAGACGCACGCCTGCCTGTCGATCCACGCGCGCGTGATCGGCGCGCCCAACCGCATTCGCACCGAACTCGAGATCGGCAGCGACACCGAGCTGGCTCGCGCCGTACAGGAGAAAGCGCAGGAGCGCGACGGCAAGGAAAACCGCCTGCTCGAGATCGGCAAGCTGCTGACCGTCGCCGACCGCAACCCGGGCAGGGTCACGCCCGACATGCTCGCCCGCGCCGAGCAGGCCGCCGCCGCCCTGTCGGCCGAGATCGAGGCCCTGCGCGGCGAGGAGGACGACCTCCGCTTCCGCCTCGAACTCGCCCAGCAGGCGCGCGTGAATGCCGAACAGGCCATCCACGAGGGCGTGTCCGTCAGCATGGGCGACAACACCTTGCGCATCCCCCAGGAACGCGGCCCCACCACCGTGCGCCTGTCCGAGCAAGGCCTGGCCGTGTTTCCGCTCGAGGACGACAGCCACTTCGATACGCCAAAGCGGCCGGGCGCCGAGACCGGCCGGCGGCGCTGACAGGTGAACGCAGGACGGGCCCCAACTGGGGCCCGTCCCGGCTCGGCAGGTGGCCGTTTCTTACTTCAGCGCGGCGAGCGCGGCCGCGTAATCCGGCTCTTCCTTGATCTCCGGCACCAGCTGCGAGTACACCACCTTGTCGTTGGCATCGATCACCACCACCGCACGTGCGGTGATGCCGGCCAGCGGGCCGGAGGTGATGGCCACGCCGTAGTCCTGGGCGAAGCCCGGGTTGCGGAAGGTCGACAGCGTGTGCACGTTGTTCAGGCCCTCGGCCTCGCAGAAGCGCTTGGCGGCGAAGGGCAGGTCGGCGGACACGACCAGCACCACGGTGTCGGCGAGCTTGCCGGCTTCCTCGTTGAACTTGCGCGTCGAGGTGGCGCACACCGGGGTGTCCAGGCTGGGGACGATGTTCAGTACCTTGCGCTTGCCGGCGAAGGCGTCGAGGCCGACGTCCGCCAGGTCGGCGGCGGTCAGCTTGAACGCGGGCGCCGCGCTGCCGGCGCGGGGGAAGCTGCCGGCGACGTCGATCGGGTTGCCGCCAAGGGTGACTGTGCTCATGGTGTTCTCCTGTGGGTGAGGGTGATGCCGGCTTGTTCGTCGGCCGCCGGCTGGTCCGCCCGCTAGCCTACACCAAGCCGGTCAAGCCTGCTGCCACTACCCGGCACCACTACCCGGCGCCGGGCGACCCATCGCTCGGCGCCCGACTCTCAGCGTCGGCCCCTCAGCGCCCGACCCGCGACAGCTTGAGCCGGCGCGAGCCGCGGTCGATCAGCACGGTCAGCAGCACGATCATCAGCAGATAGGTGCCGGCCCGCTCGAAGCGGAACCACTCGAAGTTGAAGCTGAACTGGAAGCCCAGCCCGCCCACCCCGATCAGGCCCAGCACCACCGCCGCGCGCACGTTGCTTTCGAACTGGAAGAAGCTGTAGGTCATCCAGTCGCGCCACACCCGCGGCACCGCCACCAGGCCATAGGCCGCCATGCGCGAGGCGCCGCAGGTGGGTTCGAAGCGAGGCAGCGGCTGGTTGTCCACCGCCTCGCCGAACACCCGGGTGAGCACGCCCAGCGTGTGCAACGCGATCGCCAGGGTGCCCGCGACCAGCCCGGGGCCGAAGAAGGCGATGCACAGGAAGGCCCACATCACCTCGGGCACCCCGCGCGCGATCACCGCGGTGGCGCGCGCCGCCGCAAGCTGCAGGGCGCGCAGCCCGCGCTGCCAGGGCGCCGGCGTCTCGCCGCTGAAGCGCGCGGCGTGGAGCTGGAAGCTGGCCGAATGCGGGTAGGTGAGCAGGATCGCCCCGACCACGCCGAGCACGGTGCCGACCACTGCGATCGCGAGCGGAATGGCGGCCGACTCGATGACCCGCCACACGAACCACTTCTGCAGCTCCTGCTGCCAGGCGACCCAGGCCGACGGCCGCCAGAAGTCGAGCGCGCCGTGCTCGGCAAACAGCTCGACCGCCTTGCCCTGCGCGAGGCGCGCCGCCGCCTTGGCCGGGTCGCCCAGGCCGATCGCGGCGAGGTCGAGCTCGGGTTGCAGCAGGCGTTCGAAAAAGCGCAGCCTGCCCCAGGCCTCGCCGCTCAGCAGCTCGGCCGCCGGCGCGAGGTGGTTGCGCGCCGCGCCCTCGTCACCGGCGCGGTTGCCCCAGCCCATGAACCACAGCGACCACAGCAAGGCCAGCACGACCAGGCCGGTGGCCAGCCAGGGGCCGAGCGGCGGACGGGCGGCAGCGCCCGCAACAGGCGGGACCGCGGGCTCGGCCGCAGGCCGGCCCTGGCGCGGCGCATCCGTGCGCACCGGCGGCTGCGCTTTGTCGGCCGCCGCAGCGCCACCGCCGGCCACTGCGCACGAGGCGCCGCCGCCCTGGCGGGACTGGTCACCGCGCAGCTGGCGGCGGATCGTGTTGCTGACAAGGTCGGCGGCCAGCGTCAGCAGCAGGGTGAACAGGATCAGCGTGCCGACCTTGTCCCAGGCGCCAAAGCGCACCTGGTACCAGATTTCCGAGCCCAACCCGCCGCCGCCCACCGCGCCGATCACCGCGGCGTTGCGGATCGCGCATTCAGCGCGCATCAGCGTGAAGGACAGCACGTTGCGCGAGGCCAGCGGCCGGATGCCGTACAGGAAGGTCGCCAGCCGGCCACCGCCGAGGCTGCGCACCTGGCCATACCGTGCCGGGTCAACGCTGTCCCACAGCTCGCTATACACCTTGGCCAGGATGCCGGTGATGTTGAGCGCCAGCGCCAGCGCGCCGGTCAGCGGGCCGAGGCCGACCATCGCCACCAGGATGATCGCCCACACGAAATCCGGCACCGCACGCAGGATGTCCTGCACCAGCCGGCAGGCCGCGCACAGCAAGGCCGCCGGCGAGCGCAGGGGCAACAGGCGCCATAGCCGTGCAAGCGGGCCCGCCCCCTCCACGCCGCGTTCCTCGCCGACGCACACCGCCCGGCTCGCCCCCATCGCCAGCGGCCAGGCCAGCAGCACCGCCAGCGCGGTGCCGAGGATGGCGGCGGAAAGAGTCTGCAGGGTCAGGTCCCAGGCATGGCGCACGAAGTCTGGCGACAGGTCGGGACGGGCGAGGGCTGCCAGCCAGGCGCCGATGCGCGCTGCCGCCTGGGCGCGGCGCTCGGCGTCGGTGAGCGCGCCCCAGTCCCAGTCGGCGGCGGCGAAGGCCGCCAGCAAGGCCAGCAGGACGGCGAGCAGGGCGACGAAATGGCCCAGCGGGCGGC
This sequence comes from Thauera sp. WH-1, assembly GCF_047806685.1. Lineage (NCBI taxonomy): Bacteria > Pseudomonadati > Pseudomonadota > Betaproteobacteria > Rhodocyclales > Zoogloeaceae > Thauera > Thauera sp. WH-1. Next base: position 20,098 of record NZ_JBLQGP010000002.1, on the reverse strand, counting down.
GCTCGTAGCGCGCGCCGGCGGCCAGCGCGAGCGTGCTCATCCCCGCGCTCCGGCACGATCAGGCGCGGGCGCGCCCGGGCACGCCGCCTTGCACCGTGAAGACGTGGATCCGCTCACGCCGGCACCTCGATCTCGTCCAGGTGCAGCGCGCGATATTCGGCGCCGTAGAGCTCGCGCAGCAGATGCTGGGTGATCTGCGCCGGCGCGCCCTGCCAGAACAGGCGCCCGCCGCGCAGCGCGACGACGCGGTCGAAGTGGCCTTGCAAGAGGTCCAGCGTATGCAGGTTGACCACCAGCGTCGCCCCGTCACGCCGGGTCAGGTCGCTCAGCAGGCCGATGATCTCGCGCCCGAGGCGCAGGTCGAGCGCGCTCACCGGCTCGTCGGCCAGCACCAGCCTGGGCTGCTGCACGATCAGGCGGGCGACGGCGACGCGCTGCTGCTGACCGCCCGAGAGCTCGTCGGGCAGCGCCCACAGCTTGTCGGCGAGTTCGACGCGCGCCAGCGCCGCGCGCGCGCGCTCGATCTGCTGCGGCCACAGAAGCGACAGCAGCGCGCGCGCCAGCGACCAGTGGCCAAGGCGCCCCATCAGCACGTTGTGCACCACGCGCAGCTGCGGGATCAGGTTGTCCTGCTGGTGCAGGAAGCCGAGCTCGCGGCGCAGCCGCGCCAGCCGCCGCCCGCGCAGGCGGCGGGTGTCCTCGCCCAGGGTCAGCGCGCGCCCGGCGGCCGGCTTGACGAGGCCGGCGACGAGCCGGAACAGCGTGGTCTTGCCGGCGCCCGAGGGGCCGATGACGGCGACGCGCTCACCGGGCGCGATGTCCAGACTGATGTCGTCGAGCACGCGCTGGCCGCCGTAGGCGACCGCAGCGGCCTCCAGGCGGATCGGAACGGCAGGCAGGGCCTGCGCGTCGATGGAGTCGATCTTCATGATGATCACGGACAGGGGCAGGGCGCGGCGCGGCGTCCGCCCGGACGCCGCAGCTGCCCGCCCCAGGGGTGCGTCAGCCGCCGATGTCGATGCCGGACTCGAGCAGGTCTACATAGCCCTGCCACTCGCCGATGTCGGCCTCGATGAACTTGCCCGCCTTCAGGTACTTGAGCACCTGGGCGCCTTCCGGCGTGCTGCCATCGACCGCGAGCAGGGCGGCACGCAGCCTGGCGAGCAAGTCCGGGCCGAGATCGGCGCGCGCGGCGAGCGCATAGTTGGTGTAGGGCGGGGTCTTGTAGACGATCGGCGCGCGCGCCTTGAGCGCATCGTCAGCCTTGTCCCAGGAGGCGTAGTTGAGGGCGCCGAGCTGGTGCGTACCGTCGGCCACCATCTGCATCACGACGTCGTGGCTGCCGGAATAGGCCACGCTGCGGAACACCTTCTCCGGCGTGGCGCCGGCCTGGTCCATGAAGTACTTGCGCGGCATCATGTGGCCCGAGGTGCTGCTCTTGCTGCCGAAGGTGAAGCTCCAGCCCTTGCCCTGCGCGGCCTGGGCGAGTTCGCCGAGATCGCTCACAGGACCAAGGCCGGTCGCCGGATGGGCGATGAAATAGCTGACGAAGCCCTTGTCGATGTCGCGGCAGCCGAGAATGGTGAGCTGCTCGCCCATCTGCATGCGCGCCTGCGCGGTGGTCACCGCGCCGAGCCAGGCGACGTGGGCGCGGCCGGTGGCGAGCGCGGTGACGCTGGCGGCGTAATTCTCGACGTGCATGTACTCGACCGGAATGCCCACCGCCTGGCCGAGATGGCGGGCCAGTGCGCCGAAGTTCTCGCGCATACGGTCGGCGTCGCCGTCGTCCGGAATCGCGGTGATGATGAGCTTGGCCGGCGGCTGCTGGGCGAGGGCCTCGCCCGCGTTCACACCCAGGCTGGCGGCCACGGCGAGGGCGGCGGCGGACAGCAGGAAGCCTCTGCGCGAGGCAGGACGATGGTGATGCATGTGTTGCTCCCGTTGTGCGGAGGCGGCGGGCATGCGCGATGCCGCCCCGCTTCCAGCCACCCCGGTGCGGGCGCGCCGGGGTTTAATCGCCCGGCGCAAGCACCGGGCAGGATGGACGGCCGATATGAAGATCGACGCTCAGGGGTCCGGCGCGCATTATCCGCAATCGCGCACGGCAGCGATACCGTGAGGCCCGATGCAGCGGAGCCGACGGAACCGGTCCGCGGCGCCCCTGTCTCGACCACACCTGCCTTGACGCAAACAGGAGCCTTGCCGATGACCCCCTGGCCACGCACCGTCGCGGCAAGCGCCGCCCTCGCCCTCGGCGGCTGTGCCCAGCTGCCGGCAGTGCCCTTCCATGGCGACAGCCTGCTCGAGCAGACGCGGGCTGCACTCGACACCCGGCCACAGCGCATCGAACTTGCGCCGGCCGCACGACCGAACCTGCAGCGCGGCGACACCTTCGTCTTCGGTCGCAGCACGGTCAGCCGGGTCAGCGCCGCCAGCGCGCAGTCGCTGACATGGACGCTGGCCGACGGCCGCAGCCTGCGCGGCACGCGCGACTTCTTCGTGCCGCCCCTGGCGGCGGACTACCCCGGGCGGCGGGTGCAGAGCACGATCAGCGGCCAGCCCGCGAGCCTGTGGCCACTGGCCGCGGGCAAGCGCGTCAGCTTCGAGGAGACGCGGCGCACCACCTGGACCGAGACCGGGTACGTCGCGACGGTGCGCCGGCGCTGGGACTGCGAGGTGGTGGACGCACGGGTCAGCTTCGTCCCGGCGGGCGACTTCGCCGCCTGGCATGTGCGCTGCAACGCCTATGCGCCCAACTTCCCGCTGCCGTTGCAGACGATCACCTGGGATTACGCGCCGTCCCTCGGCCACTACGTGCGCCGCAGCTGGTTCGAGGAGCGCCGCCAGCGGGTGGCGATGTTGGCGGCGGCGCTGCCGAGCGGAGTGGCCACGCCGGCGCGCATCGAGGCCGTGCTCGCGCGCCTCGCCGCCGAGTGAGCCTGCGGCGCGCCGGGCCGCTCAGCGGCAATCGCGATCGAAGCGCGGCTTGCCGTAGCCGAATACCGGATCGCGGCCCGGATCGCCGAGGTCGGCGAGCCCGCCGAGGCGCCCGTTGAGCAGGACCTCGCGGCTGGCGCTGCGCTGCGCCAAGCTCTGCGTGCTGAGCGCCACCATGTAGGGCACGGCGTAGGAGGTGCCGCTGCGCGCGCGCCCGCCGCCGGCGGGGTCGGCGGTCCACACGTTGACGCCGGGCAGCGCGTAATCGATGTAGTCGCCCTGGTTGGCGCGCCAGTAGACCCGACGATCGGCCGAGATCGCGGTGACGCCGAGCACGCGCTCGTGCGCCGCCGGGTAGGTGGGCGGCGCGTTGCGGCCGCCGTTGCCCGCCGCCGCGACCACCACGATGCCGCGCGCCGCCACCCGTCGCACCGCCTCGCGCAGCACGGCGTTGTCCGAGCCGGCCAGGCTCAAGCCGATCACCGCCACGCCCTGGCCGGCCAGCCAGTCCAGACTCTTCACCAGGCCGGCGGTGTCCGTCGTGGCGTTGCCCGACGGCAGGGTGTAGAAGGGCGCGGCCGCGAACAGCCGCGCGCGCGGCACCAGGCCAGCCACCACCGAATCGGGCTGGCCGACCAGCAGCGCGGCAACCGCCGTGCCATGGTCGGCCGGCGCGGCCGCCTTGCCCTCGGTGACGAAGGCAAGGCCGCGGATATCCGCCCCCGCCAGCGCCGGATGGCCCGCATCGACCGCGGTGTCGACGATGCCGATCGCCTGGCCACGCCCGCAGGCGCGGCTGTCGGCCGGCCAGCCGATGAGCGCGCGGGCGGCACAGCCGGGGCCGTCGCAGCGCGCCGCCGGCGCGCCCTGGGCGATCTTGTACAGGTGGTGGAGGTCGAAGCTGCCCGGTCCGCGCTCGGCCAGGATCTGGCGCGCACTCCGTGCATCGAGGCCGGGTGGCAGGCGCAGGCGGGCGAAGGCGAGGCCGAGGTGGCGCGTCTGCACGCGCTCGATCACGCGCAAGCCGATGGCGCTGGCGCGATTCAGTGCCGCCTGGGTGGGCGCGAGCAGCAGCAGCTCGTCGGCGATGAAGGTCTCGCCGGCAATCGGCAGCGGGTCTTCCAGCGGCTCGTAGGCGGCCTCGCCGCCCCCGCCGCCGTCACCGCCCCCACCTGCGCCTGCGCCGCCGCCTCCACCGTCGCCGCCATCGCCGTCGCCGTCGCCATCGTCCGCATGCGCGCTGACACCGACGACTAGGCCGCTCCACGGGGCAAGCTCGGCAAATGAAGCGCCATGGAGCACCAGGAGCAGGGCGAGGGCGTGCAGCGTGCCGCGCAGCGGGAGCCGATTGTGGGGTTTCATCGTGTTCCGATCCGAGTGGCTGAGGAAGGGCGGTTCCGCCTGCACGAGCGGGCCGCAGTCCAGGGAGCGCAGGGTGCATGCGGTCCGAGTCGCCGGCCGGGGAGCCGGTTCCGCAGCGGTGATAAGATCGCCGCGCCCCTGCCGCGCGCAGCGTTCGTCAACGACGGGCCCTGCGCTTAACGACAACGTTGCGAGCGCGAGAATATTCCGCCACCGGGCGGGAATAAAAGCCGCCGCCCGCCGTTATCCACACAAGGAAAGCCCATGTCGGCCCCGGACCCCCGCGCCGAAATCGTCAGTCTGCTGCCGCGCCTGCGCCGCTTCGCCTTCGGCCTCACGGGCGACGCCCATGTCGCCGACGATCTTGTCCAGGCCGGCTGCCTGAAGGCGATCGAGCGCTGGCACCAGTGGCAGCCCGGCACCAGCCTGGCGAGCTGGCTGTTCCGCATCCTGCAGACGACCTGGCTGGACGAGTACCGCAGCCGCCAGCGCCAGCAGACGGAGGCCGACAGCGAGGCGCTCGAGGCGATCGCCGGCGAGGACGGCCGCCGGGTGGTCGAGGCGCGCAGCGATGCGCGCGTGGTGCGGCGGGTGATCGCCGAATTGCCGGAGGAGCAGCGAGTGGTGTTGATGATGATCACGGTCGATGGACTGTCTTACAAGGAGACCGCCGCGGCGCTCGGCGTGCCGATGGGCACGGTGATGAGCCGGCTGGCGCGCGCCCGCGCCCGGCTGGCGGACGCCATCGGCGGCGAGGGAAGCTGACATGAGGATCGACGACGACACCCTGGTCGCCTACCTCGACGCCCAGCTCGGCAGCGACGCCGAGTACGAGGCGGTCGAGGACGCGCTGGCGGCAAGCCCGGCGCTGCGCGCCCGCCTGCAGGCGCTGGCCGAGAGCGGCGAGCTGGCGCGCAAGGCCTTCGACGCCAAGCTCGAGGAGGCGGTGCCACCGCAGCTGATCGCCGCGATCATGAATGCGCCGCTGCCGCAGTCTGCGGCTTCCGCCGCAAACACCGCCGCGCAGGCCGCGACCACGGGCGATACGCGCCAGGCCACGCCCGAGCCCGCAGACGACGCCTCGCCGGCTACGCCCGTACGACCGGGCGGTCCCCAGCCCAAGGCACACCCCACCGCGCCCGGCCTCGGCGCGCGCCTGAGCGCCTGGTTCGGCCAGGGCTTCGGCGGCGCCGCCGCCTTCGCCTCCATCCTCACCCTGGCGATCGGTGCGCTGATCGGCCACTACCTGCTGCCTCCGCCCGAAGCCGGCGCGCCGCTGGTGCGCCAGGGCGAGCCGATCCGCAATCCTGCGCTGGCCGTGGCCCTGCAGGCGGCGCCGAGCGGCGTCGTGGTCGACCTGGGCGATGCCCGGGTGGAGATCATGGCGAGCTTCGCTGGCCGCGACGGCCGCGTCTGCCGCGAATACGCGCTGAGCGGCCCGGCCAGCGGCCACGAGATCGGCATCGCCTGTCGTGACGGCGCGGCCGAGACCGGCTGGCGGCTCGCCTTCGTCGCCCATGAGCCCGCCCTTGCCGCGGCCCAGGGCGGCTATGGCACCGCCAGCGACCGCCTGCACGAGGCGGTCGATGCCTTCCTCGGCGAGCACGTGGACGGCGAGCCCTTCGAGGCCGCGCGCGAACGCACGCTGATCGAGCGCGGCTGGCGCGCGGACTGATTTTTTTCGGCCGGCGCGGAATAAGGCGGCCGGCTGCGCGTTGTCGGAACAAGCAGGGCAGTGCCCTGGCTCGCATCCATCAGGAGTTCCGACATGAAAACCCCGATCCCGGCCCTCGCCCTCTCCGCCGCCGCCCTCGTCGGGCTGGGCGGCTGCGCCACCCTCGTCAACGAACAAGCCAGCGGCTACCGCAGCCCGGTCAGCCCGGTGATGACCGAGCATTCGCTCGCGCTGTCCTGCCTCGGCGGGCTGATCGAGCGCAGCGCCCGCCCCACGCTCACCGTGTTCGTCGAGGACGTGCCCGACACCACCGTGCCGCGCAGCTTCGAGGAGCGCCGCCTGAGCAGCGGCGGCGCGTGGTGGCTGCATACCGCGATCAACCGCCTGGGCACGGCCAAGGTGCGCTCGGCCAGCGCGGAACGCGCCAAGCCGCGCGGCAACCACATCGTGCTCGAAGGGGCGTGGACCCAGGACGACGCCGACGTCGGCAAGGGCGGGGTCGATGCCCGCGGGCGGCGGCGCACCGGCAGCGGGCTGCTCGACCTGGCGTTCGGCTTCCAACGCCGCGCCGACGTCATCGCCGGCGACTTCCTGTCCTCGCGCGACGGCCACGTGCTGCATGCGAGCGCGATCAGCGTCGCGGTCAATGCGAGCAACGCCGGGCTCGACCTGCGCATCGAGGATGGGCGCAACAGCGTCGGCGTCGAACTCGGTACCAGCAGCAGCGACGGCCCGCAGTTCGCCCAGCGCCGCATCGCCGAGGCCGCCGTGCTGGTGCACGTCGCCCACGCCTTCAACGTCGATTACCGGCCTTGCATCGAGCATGCCTGGGCCCGCCCCGGCAGCTACGAGGCGAACGTCCAGGCCTACGCCCGCATGAGCGCGGGCGAGCGCCACCGCGCGGTGCAGCAGGCGCTGGCGCGCGCCGGCCATGCGCCGGGCACGGCCGACGGCGTGTGGGGCGAGCAGAGCACGCGCGCGCTGATGCGCTTCCAGGCGGCGCACAGGCTGCCCGTCAGCGGCCGCCACAGCGCCGAGGTCTATGCCGAGATCCTGCGTCACGCACGAGCGCAATGAGTTGCTCGGGCCCGGCTGGCCCGACCCAGGGGATCCTTCGAGCGGGGAGGCGTCGCAGGACGTCTCCCCGCCGTCTTTTCGGCCGCCCTGCGGCGCGCTCCGGCCCGTCGTCGAATGTGTAAGCGAAATGTAAAAGGCCTCGTCCGGCCGGAATAAGCGGCGCGGCGGCGCGTTGTCGGTGCAAGGGCAGGCAGCACGCGGCCCGGATGCAGATCGCTACAACCCCAGCGCCGGAGAAAACAAATGAACCTCGACTTCCCCCATCCCGCCATCCTCGAGCTAATCGCCCGCTTCACCATCGACGTCCTCGCCATGGCGGCCCTGGTGTTCGGCATGTACTACCGCCGCTACCGCGACAAGGAGCTGGTCACCGCCGCCGCGCTGTTCAACATCTTCGCCTTCGCGGTGCTGACCATCCTGTCCTCGGTGGACTTCAGCCTCGCCGCCGGCTTCGGCCTGTTCGCCATTCTGGCGCTTTTCTCGTTGCGCTCGGAGCAGATCGGCAAGACCGAGATCACCTACTTCTTCGGCAGCGTGGCGATCGCGGTGATCTGTTCGGTGCAGGGCACGACGCTGGAATTGGTCGCCACCGTGGCCGCGCTGATCCTGCTCGCCGCCTGGATCATCGACCACCCGCGCATCCTGCGCTCGGCCGACGGCGTCAAGATCACCCTCGACAAGATCGACGCCCACGCCCTCTCCAACCCCGACGTCATGAAGGCCGACCTGTCCTCGCGGCTCGGCGTGGAGGTGATGTCCTACCAGATCACCGCGCTCGACTACATCAACGACATGGCGCGCATCAACGTCTTCTACCGCAAACCCTGAACCGCCTTTGCCCACGGAGCGCATCATGAGCCACACCATCGACCGCAGCGCCCGGCTGTTCGCCGGCTTCACCCCGATCTCGCTCGCGGCGCTCAACGCCAAGGCCGCCATGCTCGAACGCCTGGACAACAAGTACGTGATCCGCGAGGCGGTGCTGCGCGCGGCGCTGGCCGAACTGGCGCAGCACTTCGACGTGCTCGAGATCGACGGCAGGCGCGCCTTCAGCTACGACACCTGCTACTTCGACGACGACGCGCTGCACAGCTACTACGACCACCATCAGGGCCGCCGCCGGCGCTGCAAGGTGCGGGTGCGCCGCTACAACGACGCGCAGCTGTGCTTCGTCGAGGTCAAGCTCAAGGACAAGCGCGGCATCACGATCAAGAAGCGCCTCGACTACACGGTGGACAAGTACGGCACGCTCGACGAAGCCGCCTGCGCCCATGTCGACCGCTGCCATCGCAACCTGTACGGCGAGCCCTTCCGCTACGCCCTGGCGCCGGTGATCGAGATGCGCTACGAGCGCGTGACCCTGGTCGCCCGCGAAGGCGGCGAGCGCATGACGATCGACTCGCGGCTGCTGTTCCGCCGCGGCCAGCGCAGCTGCATGACGCCGCCCGACGTGTTCGTCGTCGAGACCAAGTCGGCCAACGGCAACGGCATCGCCGACCGCATCCTGCGCGGGCTGCACCAGCATCCGACCGCGCGCTGCTCGAAGTACTGCGTCGGCATGGCGGCGCTGGAGGCGGTCGAGCGTCACAACAAGTTCCTGCCCGCGCTGCGCAAGCTCGAGGTCGAGCCCGCACGCCACCGCGCGCCGGACATGCCGCCCCGTCCCCCGTTCGCCCCCCTGCTGCACGCCGCCGCGCACTGAACGCGCGCTCGTCCGCATCCTTCCGCCGCTCCGCGCCCGCGCCCGCCACCCGGTAGGCGCGCCGGCAGCGGGGCAATCCACACAGGACTCCAGCAATGAAAGCCAAGCTCACCGCCCTCCCCATTCTGGCGCTCGCGCTCCTCAGCCTTGCCGCGCTCGCCCAGGAACCCGCTGAGAGCGCCGCGCCCACGCCAGCGCCGGATGCCGAGCCGCTGGTGGTCGCCGCCAGCCTGCGCGTAGTGGGCGCCACCATCGATGGCGAACGCATTACCGAGCTCTCCGGCCTGGCCTGGGACGCCGACGCGCAACGCCTGTATGCGATTTCCGACCGCGGCGTACTGTTCCGCTTCGCCGTCACACTGGGCGCAAACGGCCCGCTCGAGGTCGAACCGCTCGCTGCCGGCCGCCTCGCCCCACCCCCGGGCAGCAACGGCGTGGATGCCGAAGGCCTCGCGCTCACCCACGCCGCCGACGGCATCCGCGGCAATAGCGAGCTGCTGGTGGCCACCGAAGGAGAGCCGCGGGTGATCCGCTACACGCTGGCCGGCGAAGCGCTGGAGACCCTGGCGCTGCCCGGCGGACTCGACGACCGCGAGCGCTTCCGCCGCAGCAACGCGATGCTCGAGGCGGTCACCCTGCATCCCGAGCACGGCCTGCTGGTCGCCGCCGAAGCACCGCTGGAGGGCGAGGCCGCCGGCCACCACCGCGTGGTCGCGGCCGGACGCAGCTGGTCCTTCCCCAGCTATGCGGCGCGCAACGCCCGCCTCAAGGGCATGGACGTGATGGACGACGGCCGCCTGCTGGTGCTTGAACGCGCCGAAGCGGGCAAAGGCAAGGGCAAGACCATGGTGGTGGTGCTGCGCGCGGTGGATCTGGCCGCCTGCGCCGTGCAAGCGGTGTGTGCGGTGCGCGAGCTGGCCGTGCTCGACCGTCCCGACGAGGCCGACAACTTCGAGGGCCTGACCGCGCTCGGCGATGGCCGCGTGATGATCGTCAGCGACGACCGCGGCAAATCGGGGCGCGGCACCACCTTCACCGTGCTGCAGCGCCGGTCGGCGACAGACTGATCCACAGGCGGCCAGGGCGGGCAGGCCCACGCAGACGCGGGCGCCGGCCTGATCTATGTTTAAGATCGGATCACAAGCCAAGGGAATGCGCGCCATGGAACCGGTGGATCTGTTCTACAGCTACGCCCACGAAGACGAGAAGCTGCGTGACGAACTGGACGGCCACCTTGCGCTGCTTCGTCGCAAGGGCGTGATCCGCCCGTGGCACGATCGCGGCATCGTTGCGGGACAGAAATGGGACGAGGCGATCGACGCCCAGCTCACCCGGGCCGACCTGATCCTGCTGCTGGTGAGCATGGACTTCCTCAACTCCGACTACATCTGGGGCAAGGAACTCGCGACCGCGGTCGCGCGCGCCGAACGCGGCGACGCCAGCGTGGTGCCGGTGCTGTTACGCGCGGTGGACATCGAGGGCGCCCCCTTCGCCCATCTGCAAGGTCTGCCCACCGACCTGCGCCCGGTCACCTCCTGGCCCAACCGCGACGAGGCCTGGACCGATGTCGCCAAGGGGATCCGGCGCACGGTGGAGCGCATCCAGCAGCGCTGGGCGAGCGCGCCGCCGCCGAGTGGGGCGCCAAAGGCGACGCGCTCGAGCGATGTCGGCACCGCCACTGCGACGGCGCCGGCCCCCGAGGCGGGCTTCAAGGTGCTTGGCGCCAGGCTGGGGGCACGCGCCAAGGAGGACACCCGCACGGCCGACAAGAGCCCCGACCCGCTGGTGCGGCGCATGATGGCCGGCTTCGCCAACGAACTCTCGGTGGCGGCTCGCATGCGTGGCGTCGACGACATCGAGAGCAGCGAAGCCGAGGGCACGGCCCTGGCCCTGATCGACATGCCCGATCAGAAACGCGTGCTGTGGGTGGATGACAAGCCCGAGGGCAACCGCCACGAAATTGCCGCACTGGCCAAACTGCAGATCGAGATCGTCACCGTGCACAGCTCAGAGGAGGCGCTGGCCCGCCTCGATGCGGACGAGGAGGGTTTCGACCTGGTGATCTCGGACTGGAGCCGGCCGGAGGCGCTGGAAGGCATGCCGAGCGCAGGCCTGAAGCTGCTGCGCGCGCTGGCGACTCGGCCGCCTCGGCTACCGGTGATCTTCTACCACGGCGAATTCGACGAGACGCGACGCACGGCACGACGGGACACGCTGCTGCGCGCCGGCGCCTTCGGCGAGGCGGTGCGCCCCGGCGAACTGCTCGCGCTGGTGCGCACCGCCCTGCAAGGGGCCTGAGGCCCCTCAGCGCATCGCGCGCAGGCGGGCGATGCGTTCCTGGGTGGCGGGGTGGGTCGAGAACAGGCCGCGCAGGCCGCCGCCGGAGAGCGGATTCATGATCATCATCTGCGCCGTCTCCGGGTGCTGCTCGGCGGTGTGCATCGGGATGCCACGGGCGTAGGCATCGATCTTGCCGAGCGCGCTGGCGAGCGCCTCGGGGTCGCCGGAGATCTCCGCGCCGCCGCGATCGGCGCCGAACTCGCGCGTGCGGCTGATCGCCATCTGGATGATCATGCCGGCCATCGGCGCGAGGATCATCATCGCGATCGACACGATCGGGTTGGGGCGGTTCTCGCCGTCGCGGCCGCCGAAGAACATGCCGAAGTTGGCCAGCATCGAGATCGCACCGGCCACCGTCGCCGAGATCGTCGAGATCAGGATGTCGCGGTTCTTGACGTGCGCCAGCTCGTGCGCCATGACGCCGCGCAGCTCGCGCTCGGACAGCATGCGCATGATGCCGGTGGTGGCGGCGACCGCGGCGTTTTCCGGGTTGCGCCCGGTGGCAAAGGCGTTGGGCTGGGCCTCGTCGATGATGTACACCTTGGGCATCGGCAGCTCGGCGCGCTGGGCGAGTTCGCGCACCATGTTGTACAGGTAGGGCGAGGAGGCGGCGTCGACCTGGCGGGCCTTGTACATCTTGAGCACCGCCTTGTCCGAGAACCAGTAGGCCCAGAAATTCATCGCGCCACCGACCACCAGCGCAATCAGCATGCCTTGCTGGCCGCCGATGGCCGCGCCCATCGCGCCGAACAGGGCGACGATGCCTGCCATCAGGATGGAGGTCTTGATCCAGTTACCGAGCATTGCGGTTTCCTTCCTGCAAAAGGTTGATTCAGCAGCCTAGTTTGGGGCCCGACCGAGCAAAATCAAGCACGACGCTGCAACCCCCGGGCGGGCTGCAGGACTCAGGCCGCAGCGGTGAAGCGTTCGCCCACAGAGACCGGGAATCCACGCAGGAATTCCCCCGCCGGCAGGCGCTTGCTGCCCGGGCGCTGTAACACCGTGCAACGCAGCGCATCGCGTCCGCAGGCGACGGTGATGCCCTCATCGCCCGCCGCGAGCACCGTGCCGGGCTCGCCCTGGCCGGGCACGACCTCGGCCGACCAGCACTTCAGCACCGTGTCGCGCAGGCTGGAGGCCATACCCGGGAAGGGATCGAAGGCGCGCATCGCGCGCTCGATGGCGGCCGCCGGCCGCGTCCAGTCGATGCTGGCCTCGGCGCGGCCGATCTTGGCGGCGTAGGTGACCCCCTCTGCCGGCTGCGGGGTGGCGACCAGCTCGCCGCGCTGCAGGGCGGCAAGGGCGTCGACGATGCATTCGCCGCCGAGCGCCGCCAGGCGGTCGTGCAGCGTGGCGGTGGTGTCGCCGGGCAGGATCGGCGTTGCGCGCTTGAGCAGCATCGCGCCGGTGTCCAGGCCTTCGTCCATCTGCATGATGGTGATGCCGGTCTCGGCATCACCGGCCTCGATCGCGCGGTGGATCGGCGCCGCGCCGCGCCAGCGCGGCAACAGCGAGGCGTGGATGTTGAGGCAACCCAGGCGCGGCAACGCCAGCACCGCCTTGGGCAGGATGAGGCCGTAGGCGGCGACCACCAGCACGTCCGGCGCGCATTCGGCAAGGCGCGCGCGCTGTTCGTCGGTGCGCAGCTTGTCGGGCTGGTCCACTGCGATGCCACGCGTGAGGGCAAGCTGCTTGACCGCGCTCGGCGTGAGCTTCATGCCGCGCCCGGCCGGGCGGTCAGGCTGGGTCAGGACCAGGGGCACCGCGTAGCCGGCGGCGAGGATGGCCTCGAGCGCGCAGGCGGCGAACTCGGGCGTGCCGGCGAAGGCGACGCGCAGGGCAGGGGCTCGGGTGGCCGTCATCACGCGGTGATGCGGGCCTTCTTGGCCAGCTTGCTCTTGATGCGGCCGAGCTTGAGCTGCGACAGGTACTCGACGAAGACCTTGCCGTCGAGGTGATCGATCTCATGCTGGATGCAGACCGCCAGCAGGCCGTCGGCCTCGACCTCGTAGGTTTCGCCTTTTTCGTTCAGGGCGCGAACTTTCACACGCTCGGCGCGCGCCACCTTCTCGTAGATTCCGGGGACGGAGAGGCAGCCTTCCTCGCACACCTGCTCGCCCGAGCGCTCGAGGATCTCGGGATTGATCAGGGCCATCAGGCCGGACTTGTCTTCGGAGATGTCGATCACCACCACCCGGCGATGCACATTGACCTGGGTCGCGGCGAGGCCGATGCCCGGGGCTTCGTACATGGTTTCGGCCATGTCGGCGACGAGCTGGCGGATTTCATCGTCCACTTCGGCGACCGGCTTGGCAACCGTGTGCAGGCGGGGATCGGGGTATCGGAGGATGGGTAGGAGAGCCATGAATGCCTTGCCGCGTTAAACCTTTAAGTGCAGAATTTCAAGCGATTTCACATGCATGCACATGTGCTGCGCCGGGGACTCGAAGCGCTTCGCGGCCGGTTCCGCGCCGCACGGCCCTGAGGTCGCCTGGTGAGACCCGGGCGGGCCAGCAGCGTTCCGGGGCGGTTTCGGCGCGCCCCGCATCTACCGGAAGCGATCAATGACCCGAATTATATTCCCTCTGCTCGTCGCCTTTGCAGCCCTGTTCAGCGGCGCGAGCCAGGCCCAGTCCGGCGTGCGCCTGGCGGACAACGCCCCCGACAGCTACACCGTGGTGCGGGGCGACACCTTGTGGGACATCTCCGGGCGCTTCCTGCAGCAGCCCTGGCGCTGGCCCGAAGTGTGGCGCCTCAATCGCGACCAGATCCGCAATCCTCACCTGATCTACCCCGGCCAGGTCATCCTGCTCGATCGCAGCGGCCCGTGGCTGTCGATCGGACGCCCGATCGGCAGCGGCACGCAGGATGGGCGACTGCAGCCGCGCATCTACACCGAGCAGCTCGACGCCGCCCTGCCGAGCATTCCGCTGCAGATCATCGAACCCTTCCTCAACCGCCCGCTGGTCATCGACGGTCCGCGCCTCGAGGGTTCGGCCACCATCATCGCCACCGAGACCAGCCGCGTGCTGACCGGCTCGGGCGACACCATCTTCGCCAAGGATGTCGGCGCCGAGGCCGAGGTCTGGCATGTCTACCGTCCCGCACGCCCGCTCGAGGATCCGGTGACCGGCGAGACCATCGCCTGGGAGGCGGCCTACCTCGGCGCCGCCCGCGTCACCGAGCGCGGCGAGCCGACCACGCTCGAGATCGTGTCCGCGGTCGAGGAGATCGGTGTCGGCGACCTGATGATGCCGAGCGAGCGGCCGAGCGTCTTTGCCTTTGTCCCCCACGCGCCCGAGCAGCAGGTCGATGGCCGCATCGTTGCCATCCACCGCGGCGTCAGCGAAACCGGTCGCCTGAACGTGGTGGCGCTCAATGTCGGCGAGCGTGACGGCATCGAGCGCGGCCATGTGCTGTCGCTGTTCCGCAATCGCGGTGTCGCCGAATACGCCGGCGAAGGCGGCAAGGAGCGTTTCCAGTTGCCCGAAAAGCGTTACGGCGTGGTGTTCGTGTTCCGCGTCTTCGAGCGCGTGTCCTACGCGCTGGTGATGGAATCCGATGGCCAGGTGACGATTGCCGACGCCGTGCGCCAGCCCTGAGCACCAACGCGCACCAGCCTCGCACGCGGCCGTGATCGCCCCCGACTCGCCGTCCGCAGCGCGAACCTCGTCCGCCGACACTGATGATCGCGCCGACTGGCTGCGGCTGAGTTCGATCCCCGGCCTGGGGCCGGAGCGCCAGCGCAATCTGCTGGCCGCCTTCGGCCTGCCGCGCCACATCTTTGCCGCCAGCCGCAGCGCGCTCGCCGCTGTGGTCGGCAGCGAAGCCGCCGATGCCCTGCTGGCGGCGCCCGCGCCGGACTGGATCGAGCGCGCGCTGGCGTGGGCAGCCGAACCCGACAGCCACCTGCTCACCCTGGCCGACGAAGCCTACCCGCGCAGCCTGCTCGACATCGCCGACCCGCCGGTGCTGCTGTACGTGAAGGGCAACCCCGCCCTGCTCCAGCAGCCCGCGATCGCCCTGGTCGGCGCGCGCTCGGCCACCGCACAGGGCGAGGCCAATGCCGAAGCCTTCGCCCGCAGCCTTGCCGCTCAGGGGCTGACCATCGTCAGCGGCCTCGCCCTCGGCATCGACGCCGCCGCGCATCGTGGCGCCCTCGCCGCTGGCGAGGCGGGCGGCAGCACCCTCGCCGTCATCGGCACCGGCATCGACCGCATTTACCCGGCGCGCAACGCCGCGCTTGCGCGCGAGATCGCCCGTTGCGGCGCGATCGTCAGCGAGTTCCCGCTCGGCATGCCACCGCTGCAACACAACTTCCCACGCCGCAACCGTCTCATCGCCGGCCTCGCCCAGGGCGTGCTGGTGGTCGAGGCCGCCCTCAACAGCGGCTCGCTGATCAGCGCCCGGCTAGCCACCGAAAGCGGGCGCGAAGTCTTCGCCATCCCGGGCTCCATTCATTCGCCGCTGTCGCGCGGCTGCCACCGCCTGATCCGCGAGGGCGCCAAGCTGGTCGAGACAGCCGAGGACGTCATCGAGGAGCTGCGTGGCCGGCTGGGCTGGCAGGCGCCGCCCGCGCCGGCGCGCGGCGGGCGCCCGCGCAGGGCGGGCGGCCTGCGCGCCGCTGCGGATACCCCTGCGCCCCCTCCTACTCAGGCCGCACTGGCGCTGGGCGACGAAGCTGCGCGCGTGCTCGGCATCATCGGCCACGACCCGGTGGACATCGACACGCTGGCCCAGCGCTGCGGCTTGACGGTCGATGCCCTGTACGCCATCCTGCTGCCGTTGGAGCTGGACGGTCACCTCGCCCGCCTGCCCGGCGGTCGCCTCCAGCGCATCTGAAACGGCATCCCCAGCCTCGCCTGCGCGGCCGCGGACCCCGCGGCAGGGTCCGTCTGCACACCCCAAACGCGTTTACCGCCCGACCCCGAAGAGGCCGTTTTGTTCGACATCCTCGTATACCTGTTCGAAAGCTACATTCACGCCGACGCCTGCCCCGAATCCGATCTGCTCGCACGCAAGCTGTCGGCAGTGGGCTTCGAGGCGGAGGAAATCTCGGAGGCGCTCGAGTGGCTCGCCGGCCTGCGCCGGGTGGCGCGCGAGATCCAGCCGGGCATCGCCCCCAGCGCCGGCTCGCTACGCATCTTCTGCGAGCAGGAACAGGCCCAGCTCGATGCGCGCTGCCGCGGCTTCCTGAGTCTGCTCGAGAGCGCCGGCGTACTCGGTGCAGCCCACCGTGAGCTGATCATCGAACGCGCCATGGCGCTGCAGGACTTCACCATCACGCTGAACCGCCTCAAGGTCATCGTGCTGATGGTGCTGTGGCAGCAGGAAGAGCCAATCGACACCCTGATGGTGGACGAGCTCCTCACCGAGGAGGAGGACTGGGCCTACGAACCGATCGTGCATTGACCGGTCCACCCGGCCAGCTTGCACGCGCAAGCGGGCAGTCCTTATCATCCGCCGCTCCCCGAACCCGCGCGCCTCCCGGGCGCCACAGCCGTCTCGACACGAGCATGAGCAAGCAACTGATCATCGCGGAAAAGCCTTCCGTCGCGCAGGACATCGCCCGTGCGCTGGGCGGCTTCACGAAAGAGAAGGACTACTTCGAGTCCGACGACTACGTCCTGTCGTCGGCCGTCGGTCACCTTCTCGAGCTCACCGTGCCCGAGGAATTCGAGGTCAAGCGCGGCAAGTGGACCTTCGCCCACCTGCCGGTGATCCCGCCCCACTTCGCGGTCAAGCCGATCGAGAAGACCGAGGACCGCCTCAAGCTGCTGACCCGGCTGATCAAGAGGAAGGACGTCACCGGCCTCATCAACGCCTGTGACGCGGGCCGCGAAGGCGAGCTGATCTTCAACTTCATCGCCCAGCACGCCGGCAGCAAGAAGCCGATGCAGCGCCTGTGGCTGCAGTCGATGACGGCGCAGGCGATCCGCGACGGCTTCGCCCACCTGCGCGCCGCGCAGGAGGTCGAGGGCCTGCGCAACGCCGCGATCTGCCGCGCCGAATCCGACTGGCTGATCGGCATCAACGGCACGCGGGCGATGACCGCGTTCAACTCCAAAACCGGCGGCTTTCACCTCACCACGGTCGGCCGCGTGCAGACGCCGACGCTGGCGATGGTCGTGGAGCGCGAGGACCGTATCCGCAAGTTCAAGTCGCGCGACTACTGGGAACTCGAGGCGCGCTTCGGCTGCGCCGCCGGCGAATACCCCGGGCGCTGGTTCGACGAGAAGTTCAAGCGCCCCGAGGGCGACGAGCACGCCACCGCCTTCCGCCTGTGGGACAAGGCCCAGGCCGAGGCCATCCGCGCCAAGTGCGAGGGCAAGCCGGGCGTGGTCAGCGAGGAGGCCAAGCCCTCGACCCAGCTGTCACCGCTGCTGTTCGACCTCACCAGCCTGCAGCGCGAGGCCAACGGCCGCTTCGGCTTCTCCGCCCGCGTGACCCTGCAACTGGCGCAGGCGCTGTACGAGAAGCACAAGGTGCTGACCTACCCACGTACCGACGCGCGCGCCCTGCCCGAGGACTACCTCACCACCGTGAGCGAGGTCATGCGCACGCTGCCCGACCAGTACGCGCCCTTCGCCAACGAGATCACCAAGCAGGGCTGGGTGAAGCCGAACAAGCGCATCTTCAACAACGCCAAGATCTCCGACCACTTCGCCATCATCCCCACCGGGGCCCTGCCGAAGAGCCTGTCGGACGCCGAGCACAAGATCTACGACCTGGTCACCAAGCGCTTCCTGGCGGTGTTCTACCCCGCCGCCGAGTACCAGATCACCACCCGCATCACGCGCGTCGCGGGCGAGGCCTTCAAGACCGAGGGCAAGGTGCTGGTCAATCCGGGCTGGCTGACGGTGTATGGCAAGGAAGCCGCCAACGACGAGAAGGACACCAAGGAAGGCAGCGCCCCGCAGCTGGTGGCGGTGAAGCAGGGCGAGACGGTGTCCACCGAGGACATCGTGGTGAAGTCCCTGCAGACCAAGCCGCCGGCGCGCTTCAACGAAGCCACGCTGCTGTCGGCGATGGAAGGCGCGGGCAAGATGGTGGACGACGAGGAGCTGCGCGCGGCGATGGCCGAGCGCGGGCTGGGCACCCCGGCCACGCGCGCGCAGATCATCGAAGGCCTGATCAGCGAGCAGTACATCCACCGCGAGGGTCGCGAGCTCATCCCGAGCGCCAAGGCCTTCTCGCTGATCACGCTGCTGAAGGGCCTGGGCGTCACCGCGCTGACCTCGCCCGAACTCACCGGCGGCTGGGAATACAAGCTCGCGCAGATGGAGCACGGCAAGCTCAGCCGCGAGGCCTTCATGAACGAGATCGCCGAGATGACGCGCGAGGTCGTCGAGCGCGCCAAGCGCTATGAATCGGACACCGTGCCGGGCGAGTTCGTCACGCTGCAGACGCCGTGCCCGAAGTGCGGCGGGGTGGTGAAGGAGAACTACAAGAAGTTCGCCTGCCAGGCCTGCGACTGGAGCACCTGGAAGATCGTCGCCGGCCGCCAGTTCGAATACGACGAGATCGAGACCCTGCTGCGCACGGGCAAGGTCGGCCCGCTGCTCGGCTTCCGCAACAAGATGGGGCGCCTGTTCAACGCCGACATCGTGCTGAACGAGGACAAGCAGCCGACCTTCGACTTCGGCCAGCCCAAGGAGGGCGAAGTGGCCGAGGCGGTGGACTTCTCCGCGCAGGAGAGCATCGGCCCCTGCCCGAAGTGCGCCAGCCGCGTGTTCGAGCACGGCATGGCCTACGTGTGCGAGAAATCGGTCGGCCCGGCCAAGAGCTGCGATTTCCGCTCCGGCAAGATCATCCTGCAGCAGCCGATCGAGCGCGAGCAGATGGCGAAGCTGCTGGCCGAGGGCAAGACCGAGTTGCTGAAGGGCTTCGTGTCGGCGCGCACGCGGCGCAAGTTCTCCGCCTTCCTGGTGCGTGGCAAGGACGGCAAGGTCGGCTTCGAGTTCGAGGCCAAGGCGCCCAAGGCGGGTGCGGCGAAGGCGGCCGACGCGGCAGCCGATGAGGGCGGTGAGGCCAAGCCGGCCGCGAAGAAGCGGAGCACGACGCGCAAGACGGCCTGAGCGGACCCACGTCGCGCCTGGCTCGCACGGACAAAGGGCCGCGGATGCGGCCCTTTGTCATTCAGGCGCTGGCGATGCGCTCAGCCTTCGAGCAGGCTGCGCAGCATCCAGGCGGTCTTCTCATGCACCTGCATGCGCTGGGTCAGCAGGTCCAGCGTGGGCTCGTCGCTCGCCTTGTCGGCGATCGGCGCGATGCTGCGCGCGGTCTTGATCACCGCCTCCTGGCCCTGCACCAGCAGGCGGATCATGTCCTGCGCCGCCGGCACGCCGTCCGGCTCGCTCATGCTGGTGAGCTTCTGGAACTCCTTGTAGGTGCCCGGTGCCGGAAAGCCCAGCGCGCGAATGCGCTCGGCGATCTCATCCACCGCCAGTGCGAGTTCGTTGTACTGGGTCTCGAACATCGTGTGCAGCGTGTTGAACATCGGGCCGGTGACGTTCCAGTGGAAATTGTGTGTGGTCAGGTACAGCGTGTAGCTGTCTGCCAGCAGTCGCGACAGGCCTTCCGCGATCTTGGCGCGATCCTTCTTGTTGATGCCGATGTCGATTTCCATGCCATTTCTCCTGTCATTGATGCGTCGGGATGGCCACTTGCAGCCGTGCCACCAAATGCTAGTGTAGTGCTGTGCTCTTGAGGATACTTAATTGACGACTTCCGCTATCATGCTTCATGCATGCGGAGCGGAGGATCGAATGCGGGTTGCGCCCGAGATTGTTTTGACCGAGGACGAGCGAGCGGAGTTGATGAAACTGACGAGTTCGCGGCTCACGAGCGTCAGGTTGTCGCAGCGCGCCCGCATTGTGTTGTTGGCCGCCGAGGGCATGCAGAACCTGCAGATTGCGGAACATTTGGGCGTCGGGCGGATTCAAGTGGCCCGCTGGCGTGGGCGCTATGCCGAGATGCGGCTTGCGGGGATCGAGCGCGACTTG